>JBBQGY010000028.1:0-14674 GCA_038323435.1 Acidimicrobiales bacterium | reverse complement strand
TCAGTGCTTCTTTCACGACGACGAAACGCACGGCAGCGGTCAGGTGGACTTGTCGCTCGCCATTACCAAGTCGTCGGACTACTACTTCTACAATCTCGGTTACCTGTTCTGGTCCCAGCAGGCGAAGTATGGCGAAACGCCCATTCAAAACGTTGCTCACGCCTACGGTCTCGATCAGTACACCAACGTTGATATACCCAATGAAGTGACCGGTCGCGTCGACTCACCCACCGTGCGCAGGCAGTTGCACGCGCAAGCTCCCTTGGCCTTCCCCCATGTTCAGTGGTACACGGGCGACAATATTGAGATGGCCTTTGGTCAGGGCACGACCGCGATCACGCCACTCGCGCTCGCCAACGCCTACGCTACGTTCGCCAATGGTGGTACTCGCTATACCCCCGAGGTGGCGGCCGCGGTCGTTGACGCGCACGGCAAGGTTGTCATCCGGTATCAACCCCGCGTGCTCGGACACGTCAACCTCCCGCCGAGTGTGCGCAATCCGATCCTGCAGGGGTTGGAGGGCGTGGTCATGAGTCCTTCGGGCACCGGCTACGGCACGTTCCACAGCACCATTAATTTCTCCATGGCCAATTTTCCGATTGCGGGCAAGACCGGCACCGCGAGCAATCAGCACGGGCAAGAGCCAAACTCGCTCTTCGTTGGCTTTGGTCCGGTGAATCATCCGAAGTACGTGGTGCTCTGCGTTATTGGCCAGGGTGGTTACGGTGCCGATGCGGCGGCGCCCGTCGTCGCAGAGACCTTCAACTACCTGGTGACCCACTCAATAAAGCCCATTCGCCTGAAGGCCCAAATACCGGTACCGACGTCAACCACTACCACGAAAAAGGCCGGTCACACAACGTCCACGACGACGACGACCCCTTCAAATACGAACGGTTAGCCCCTGATGAGGAGTAGCCTTAGGGCGTTGGGCGTTTCTGCGCAAAGTGTGCAGAGCGCGAGAAGAACGCAGTCGCGGTGCAGTGCAGCGGTACTCCGCCTCGACAAGCATTGAGGACGCAACGTGGTACACGCTAGTGAAGTGACCCTACTCATTGCGTGGTTCGTCGTCCTCTTCGTCGTGATCCGACTCGACTTCGCCTCTTCTATCAATGTCGCACAAGTGCGCTTCGCGCACGTTGTGGCTTTCACCCCCAGTGGTGCGAGTACCCGCACCCCCACCCTCAAGAACTCAAGGAGTACCCGTCGTGAGCGACGAAATCAACTCTCAACCCGTCTCATCGTCTAGTCCCCGGATTGGCGACACTCGACCCGCACCACAAATAGGCGACACCCGATCAGGGAGCGCAGTGCCGACGCCGGCGGTGCCGGAGGACCGGTCCGGTCAAGGATCGCAAGGCCAACCCGGCCCAGGACAAGGTGGCACGAGAAGTCGTCGCCGTGGTGGACGGGGGCGCAGTGGTGGTGGAAGTGGTGGTCAATCGACCCAGCAACGTCCACCGGTTCGCAGTCTCGACGCGCCCGTCGAGGCGTCCGCGCCAGAAGCGGCCGGAACCGATAGTGCCGCCGGTCGTGGAAAAAATAAGCGTCGACGTGGTGGCGAGCGCCGCACTCGTGCACAGGGACGTTATTTGATGTGCGTGCACTCGACCAAGGAAGCGACGCATATTGCCACCCTCGAGGGTCGTTCAATGGTCGAATACACCGTCGCCAAGGGTGCTGACGAGACTAATCAGATTGACGGCAATATTTACGTGGGGCGAATTCAAAACGTGCTGCCGGGTATGGAACTCGCGTTCGTTGACATTGGCATCCCGAAGAACGCGGTGCTCTATCGGGGTGACATTTCGTTTGACGCGGAGGACGTCGAAGGCGCGTCACCGAACGACAAGCGAATTGAACAGATGATTCGCTCCGGCCAGACGGTTATCTGTCAGGTCACCAAGAACGCCATTGGGGCGAAGGGCGCCCGGTTGACCCAGGAGGTCTCGCTGCCGGGACGTTTCGCGGTTCTCGTGCCGAACTCGTCGACCATTGGCATCTCCAAGCGCCTGCCCGACGGCGAGCGCCGACGTCTGCGCAAGATCATCGACGACGTCAAGCCCGCTCGTCACGGCATCATTATTCGTACCGCCGCCGAAGGGGTTACCGCCGACGATCTGGCCCGTGACGTCACGTCACTCAGCGAGAAGTGGGCCGCGATTGAGGCCGAAGTCGCCAAGTCGAGTCAGCCGCGTCTCGTGTACCGGGACTTGGACCTCGCGGTACGCGTACTGCGAGAAGAACTGAACGACGACTACCGCGGCGTACTGATTGACGATCGGGAACTCTTCGAGAAGGTTCGCGAATACGTGATCGCCGTCAACCCCGAGTTGGCCGACCGCATCGAGTACTACGACCGCTCAACCGAAGAACTACCACTCTTCGAGCGCTACTTCGTTCACGAACAGCTCCACCGCGCCCTCGATCGAAAGGTTTTCCTACCCTCGGGCGGTTCACTGATCATTGAACGGACCGAAGCGCTGACCGTCATTGACGTCAATACCGGTAAAAACGTGGGTACGACGAATCTCGAAGAGACGGTCTTTCGTAACAACCTCGAAGCGGCCGAAGAAGTGGCGCGCCAGCTGCGACTACGTGACATTGGCGGCATCATCGTCATTGACTTCATTGACATGGAGTCGAAGATCAATCGCGAGGCGGTAGCGTCCACTCTTCGCCAGGCCCTCTCGCGGGACAAGACCCGCACGCAGGTCTTTGATATTTCGGAATTGGGGCTCATCGAAATGACCCGAAAGCGCGTCAACGAAGGTCTGCTCGAATCGGTGTCCAGCATCTGCGCGGTCTGTGACGGCCGTGGCTTTGTTGTCGACACCGGACTCTAAGTCGCAGGGCCCTGGGCGCGTTTGCTAGTATGGAAACCTTATGTACGCCGTCATCCGAGTAGGCACATCTCAAGAACGAGTCACCGAGGGCCAAGTCGTCCGCGTTGACCTGCGTTCGGAGGAAAATGATGCCGAAATTCAGTTCGAACCCGTATTGCTCGTCGACGGCGACACGGTCGTCGCCGGTCCAGCTCTAAAGGGTGCCACGGTCACGGCCAAGATCATTGGCCAGGAGACCGGCCCGAAGATTCGCGCCCTCACCTACAAGGCCAAATCTATCCAGCGTCGTCGCTGGGGACACCGCCAGCACTACTCGACGGTTGAAATCACCAAGATTTCGCCCAAGGCCTAAGGAGCAGCAATGTCAAAGACCAAAGGTGGCGGTTCTACCAGGAACGGTCGTGACTCGAACGCGCAACGCCTCGGCGTCAAGACATTCGACGGAACCGCAGTAAAGACGGGCAGCATCATTATCCGCCAGCGCGGCACGCTCTTTCACCCGGGGCGCAACGTGGGTATTGGCAAGGACGACACCCTGTTCGCACTTGCCGAAGGCAAAGTGAAATTTGGCTACCGCGGTGGTCGAAAGCTCGTCGACGTCCTCGTCGACTAATTCGTTTCCCCTTTTCGCATTAGTAGGGACGCGTCACACGAATTCGTGGGCGGGCCTGTCGTTGATTGATCCAATTTCCTCCAGCGAATCATCCTGGGGAGAACAGATCCACGAGATCGTCAATGCTGCGAGCGCCACGACGGCCACGGCGTAGACCATCAGCGTGAGCAACTGACCCGTCGGCGGCGACCAACCTTGATGATGGAGGAAGAACAGTCGCGGGCCGTTGATCCCGACGGCGTACCGACGAAGATTGACGTAAAAGGCGATCAGTTCGAGCCCTGACACGGTAGCGACAATCAACGACGCCACCGCGCGTCCGAAAACGGCCCGATTCGTTTGGCGCCCCCATAGAGCCCCGGCGAGAATCAGCGCTCCAACCGCCAATGGCATCCCGTCGCGCCCCTGCCAAACGATGCCATTCGCCTTGGCCTGATGAGCAACGATGACGACGGGAATCACGTAGGACATTACGCAGAGAGCAATCGTCCAGGTTCGCTGGCGCCACGTGGCGTGCACGAATGCCACCGCGAGCACGATGGCCAACAGCAAGTACCACGCTTGATAGAAATTCAGTGGCATCGGCGTGTCGAGCCATCCCAGGACGCCCACTCCTTCGCGCAGCCACTGGTAGCCGTGATTCGCCACCAGGTGCAGGGTGTGGAATTCGGAGGTAGCGGGGTCGATGGCGACGTGGCTCGCCAGTACGTTGAGCGTGCCCTGAGTGAAGATCCAGAGCGCGGCGAGCGCTCCCGCGACGGCAACGACGACCGTTGCGACGCGCACGTCACGGCGCGCTCGAAAATAGTAAAGGACGTGGCGAGAGCCAACCAGGACCGCAATTGTCAGCCCCACGAGTGTGACCCACAGGGGAGAGAGGCCCCGCACGAGTGCCAGGACCGAGGCGGTGGCCCCGATGAGAACGACGAGTCCCCTCGGCGGGTCACTCGGATAGTCGAGGGCGAGGATGATCGCCAAGGTCCAAAGGCAGATCGCGGTGACAATTTCGAAACCGCTGGGATTGACCGAAGAGGAGAGGAAGAGGGTGATGGGTGTGAGGGAAACAAAAACACCGACGACGATGTAGCGACGGCGACTCCACTTCGCAACGCCGTAGGCGCACAGTGCCAGCATGAATGCGCTCGCTCCCGCGCTCACCAGGCGCATGGCGTAGATGCCGCTGCGTTGTTGTGAGATGAACGAGCCGGTTCCGACGAGTGCGTAGTACAGCGGTGGATAGTGTCCCACGTGGGTTGTCGTGAAGACGAGTTTCTCCGAGGTGGGCCATTGTGTCGAGCATGAGGCAGGAATCGTTGCGTGGAACTGCCAACAGGTCATCCAGAATTTCGCTTCATTGATCGAAACCGGCACTTTGAACGTCACCAGTACTCGGTTGTGGGGAAACGAATTTGTGCCGATCTGGCCGTGATCGAGTGCGTCGGCTCGAATAATGTGCGAATGCTCGTCGGGCGCAGCGCCGAGGGGACTGGCGAACGACCAACAGACGATCGCGACAAAACTTAATAAGAAGAAAGTGGTGAAGACGCTCCAGGGAGGGAATCGGTGCTCTCGGGTTCTTCGATCTGCCCCCGGTCTCGTCACGGTCAGAACATAACAGTTCGAAAAATTACCTCGGTGGCGTTTACTCGCACTTACGTCAGAGTCACCGTGACTCGCGCCGCCGGTCGAGTGCCAGAGGAAAGACCCGAGTAGATAACCGACGTTCGGTACGTGCCTTTTGGCAGGGCCGGCATTCCTGGATTCGTGCAGAGTGGAAGTCCGGGACTGGGAGTGGTGGCGCTGCAGGCCTGATACGTCGTGCTCACCGAGATTCGTAGTCGCGTGACGCCTGAATGAATTAAAATTGGTCCGAAACAGGCGGGGGTGGGCGTCACCGGCTCAAACGGAATGGCCCTGCTCGAAATCCCGACGGCGATTGCTTCGCGTAGCGAACAGCCGTAGACCTTGACCGATCGGCTCGACGAATTTGTGATGATCACGACGCCCGGAATCGAAACTCCCGCAGGAGAGTGACCTCGACTCAATACGAGGCGAAGAGAAAGTGGCGACTTCGCGACTGTCCCGGCGTTGGCTGCAACTGAGCAACCGAGTAGCGGACTCACAACGAGCAACAGGATGACAATGTATTTGCGAAGCATGAGTTATCGGTGGTGCACGACCGAACGCTAAGCCACGTCATTGACTGTCCCGTGGTCAGCAACGCAAATGTCATAGACAGTCGGGTCCTCATTCGAAGAGTTCGCCCGAACCAGTAACGAGACCCCCAGCAGCTCACCGAAATGAGGGCTGGGGGTCTCGTTACTGAAGTCAAAGCAGAAATGAATCAACCGCGCGGGCCGACACCCGGGGTTCCACGCCTGCCGCGAGAACTACATGCCTTTAACGGCCTTCTTAAAGGTTGAGCCAATCGAAACCTTCGGAGCGTTTGAGGCCTTTACCTGAATGGCCTCTCCGGTCTGAGGGTTACGGGCGGTGCGAGCCTTACGGGCAACACGCTCGAAGGAAAGGAAGCCTGAAAGAACGATCTTCTCACCCTTCGACACATTCTTTACGACAACGTCTTCAAAGCCCTTGAGGACTTCTGTCACCGTGCTCTTCGTCGCGCCACTCTCGGCAACAATTGCATCTACCAACTCGGCCTTGTTCACCGGTCGACTCCTTACTCTTCGTTGAATCGGACTGGGAGATTTCCCAGCAACCGGAGCCATCTTTACCGCAAAATCAAGGAAATACAGGGATTAGTCATAAGTTTCAGCGCTCGACCGGACAGATTCGAAAGTAAAAATCCTATTCAGAGGTTATTTCCAAAATTTATGTTCTCCGAGTTGTCAACGTGGCCCTTCTACCATTGCGGTATGGACTACCTAAATCGCACGAAATTGAAGGAATTACTGGCTTCAGAGCAGGCTCTCTACGAATCTCGTCACCCCGCGTCAAAGTCGTTGCACGAAACTGCCCACCACCTCTTCGGACGTGTCCCGATGACCTGGATGAATAAGTGGGCGGGCGGCTTTCCACTCGGCTTCGCGTCGGCGCGCGGAGCAACCATCACCGATCTCGACGGCAATGAACTCATTGACTTCGCTCTCGGGGACACCGGGGCAATGGCCGGTCACTCGCCGGCACCGCTGATTGAGGCGATGAAACGCCGTATTGAGATTGAAGGTGGCGTGACAACAATGCTGCCCAACGAAGACGCCGAGTGGGTGGCCCACGAGTTAACTCGGCGATTTGGACTCCCGCAATGGTCGTTTAGTTTGTCCGCGACCGACGCCAATCGTTGGCTGTTGCGCCTCGTACGACTCGTGACGCAACGACCCAAAATTCTCGTCTTCTCGTACTCGTATCACGGGACCGTTGACGAGACGTTTGTGGTCCTTGACCAAAAGGGCGACTCCGGGTCACGCCCGGGCAACGTGGCGCCCGCCTGCGATCCGAGGTCCACCACGAGAGTCGTTGAGTTCAACGACCTCGCCGCACTCGAACGCGAACTCAGTTACGGCGACGTGGCCGCGGTACTGACCGAACCGGCGCTCACCAACATCGGTATCGTGCTGCCACAAGTGGGATTCCTCGAGGGCGTGCGCGCGTTGTGTGACGCCACGGGCACCTTACTGATTCTCGACGAGACTCATACGTTCTCGGCCGGCCCCGGGGGAGCGACCCAGCGGTTCGGTCTTCGTCCCAACGCCATCACGATTGGAAAATCGCTCGGTGGCGGCGTGCCGTGCGGGGCGTACGGACTAAGTCGCGACCTCGCAGATCGGGTCTTGGACGCGGTCGCCAAGGGCGCCGACGTGGTCGACGTGGGTGGCGTTGGCGGCACCCACGCGGGCAATCCGATGAGCTCCGCCGCGATGCGCGCGGTACTAGGTGAAGTACTCACTGACGAGGCGTTCGGTCCGATGGAGGCGCTCGCGACTGAGTTCACGCGCGGCGTACAAGCATCAATCGATCGCCATTCGTTGCCCTGGTCGATTAGTCAACTCGGCGCTCGTTGCGAATATCGATTCGCCAATCCCGCACCGACGAACGGCGGCGAGTCACTGCGCTGCTCGGATGAGATCCTCGAGGATTTTCTTCATTTGTACTGCCTCAACCGCGGTGTGCTCCTGACGCCATTTCATAACATGGCACTCATGTGTCCCGCGTCGACCCTGGCGCACGTCGATCGCCATTCGCAGCTCTTTGAAGAGGCGCTCGCTTTACTATTTCAGTAAATAGCGACGGCACCACGTGGACGACGCCAACGCAGGAGAATGCGACCGCAGTTGCCACGTCAACTCCGCCAATCCGTTTCGTGCCACAGAAATGCTTCGCGCACCAATTGAGCGAACGCGGCACGGACTCCGAAGAACCTACGTCGTTGAAGACATTGGACACGTGCGCGCAAAAGTACGCTTCCGCCGTCTCTACTCACGGCGCAGGACGTCAGCTCGCTCTCCTCATAGAAACCGTCTAGCGATGCATTTCGCGTAATCTGTTCGCAATTCGGGCGTGAGTCGTTCCATGATGCTCATGTCGACGGATGAGAAGACGTGTCGAAGCCGTCGGTTGTTCGCGTGCTCGCCTAGCGCGTACATTGAGTTCATGGTGTTCGTCTGCGCGGACTGTGACTGCGAATTTGAGTTTGGTGTTCGAATCACGACGTGCAACAGTTCGACCTGTTGTTGTAACCCCGAACTGGCCGATTCCATCGAAGCACTGGCCGAACGCGTCGTCGCGGCATTCGAATCAGCGGACCTCGGTGCGATTCGAGAACTACTGGCGCCCAATGCGTCGTGGGGTGCCCCGGGTGAGACGCCCGCCACGTGTCAGACGCGCGATCAGGTGATGCGGTGGTACGAAAATGGTTACGAGCAAGGTATTCGCGCCACGGTCAATGAGTCGCTCGTCATTCAAAACCACATCGTGTTGGGACTGGACATCACGCAACTGAACGGAAATGAACACGACGTCGAAGATCGCTGGCAAGTGCTGACCGTCGAGAACGCTTTAATCGTGGATATTCGTGCTTACCAGAGTCGAGACGGAGCCCTGCTCGCTGCCGTGACCACTGCGCCGGGTGATTGGGGCGTAACGCTCACGTTGGTACCGCTCGTTTCGATAATCGGCCGAGAAAGTCGTGGCCGTAAGATGTAGCGGTGTCCGCCTTCGTAGATTTCGCCCAATTACACGCCAAAGCCGGCGACGGCGGAGCCGGCTGCGTCAGTTTTCGACGCGAGGCGCACGTGGCCAAAGGCGGCCCGGACGGTGGCGATGGTGGGCGCGGAGGCAGCGTGTGGATCGTGGCGGACCACAATCAGGCGTCGTTGCTGGGCTTTCGCGATCACCCCTTTCGTCGGGCCACCGACGGCCAACACGGGACGTCGAAACGCCAGCACGGCTCGGGCGGTAAGGACGTCATCGTCACCGTGCCCGTCGGCACTGTGGTGTACAGCCGCGAAGGTGAACTGCTCGTTGACCTGACCGGTCCGGGCGACCGCTGGCTCGCCGCCGAGGGCGGTCTCGGCGGACAGGGCAATGCCCGCTTTCTCTCGAACAAACGACGCGCGCCGGCCTTCGCGGAGCAGGGCGAGATGGGCCAGGAAAATTGGTTCAATCTTGAACTCAAACTCCAGGCCGACGTTGCGCTGATTGGATTTCCGAACGTGGGCAAGTCAACGCTCATCTCGCGGGTTTCGGCCGCTCGGCCGAAAATTGCCGACTATCCATTCACGACACTCGTTCCCAACCTCGGCGTCGTACGCGTGGGAGCTCGATCGGGTCGACCGAACGACGCCACCGAATTCGTTATGGCCGACATCCCCGGTCTCATCGAAGGCGCCGCGGAGGGTCGCGGGCTCGGACATGATTTCTTGCGCCACGTGGAACGAGCTCGCGTGTTGTGCGTACTACTCGACCTTTCAGAGCTGGCACCGCTCGGTCCCGACGAGCAGTTGGAAATACTGCTGCGCGAACTGGGCGACTACCAAAGTGACTTGCTCGAGCGCCCGCGAATCGTGGTTGGCTCCAAGGGCGACGTTGCGGCCCACGAGATCGAGGGCGTTGCGGTTATCTCCTCGGTGACCGGTGAGGGCATCGAACAGTTGGTCGGCCAGCTCGCGCTACTGGTCGTCGACGTTCGAAAAGAGGAGTTAGAACAGCTCGAACACCAAGTAGTCATTCACAAACCACTCCCCGACGAAATTACCATCGACAAAGTGGGAACGAACGAATGGATGGTCAGTGGTCGCCCGGCGATCCGTGCCGTTCGCTTCCAAGATCTCACCGACGACGAAGCCCTCGCCGAAATTGTGCGACGTCTGCGAACACTCGGCGTTGACCGCATGTTGACTCGCGCGGGCGTCCGCGACGGTGACGTCGTCAACATCGGCCCACTCTCATTCGAATGGTGGCGCGATGAAGTTGGCTCTGGACTCGACCGTGGTGATCATCACCGTGCGACACGCCGAGAGCGTCTCGCACGACACGGCCGACTCGACCTCGGAGCGAGTGATGAAGAATCGTAGCGTTGTGGTCAAGATTGGTACGTCGTCGGTCACCGACGAACACGGTGGCGTAGCCCACGGGGTACTCGTCAACATTGCCAGCGACGTGGTGGCGATGCGAGAAGAGGGTTGGACGGTGGTCGTAGTCACGTCGGGCGCGATTACCGCTGGCTGGGCCGAAGTGGGCAAGGGCCGTCCTCGTCCCACCGATAGCGTCAGGCTCCAAGCCGTGTCGGCGGTCGGTCAACCACTGCTCATGCACGCGTGGCGCAACGCCTTTGGTGAACTGGGTACGGCCGTGGGACAGGTGTTGCTCGCGCCCCTGGATTTCTCGCACCGTGGTCAGTACCTCCACGCGAGGGGAACGCTCGAGGCGCTGAAGAATCTCAACGTCGTTCCCATCGTGAATGAGAACGACGCGGTCGCCGACGAAGAGATCCGTTTCGGCGACAACGACCGGTTGGCCGCACTCGTCGCCAACCTCGTCGGTGCGTCGCACCTCGTGCTCTTAACCGACACCGATGGGCTCTTGACGGCAGATCCTCACCTCGACGCCACGGCAACGTTGATTGAAGAGGTGCGGGCCTTCGACGCGGAGCTCGTTGACGTCGCGGGTGAAAGTAATTCGCGGGTCGGCAGCGGCGGGATGGCCTCAAAACTGGCGGCTGCGCGCATGGCGACGTGGTCGGGAATTACGACCGTGATCGCGCCGGCGAGAGCCGAAAATGCACTTCGTCAAGCTCTCAACGACACCCCCGGGTTCGGGACGACCTTTCACCCCCGTGCCGAGCGACTGTCGGCGCGCAAATCGTGGATTGCGTTCGCGGTCGCGAGTCACGGTTCATTGCACATCAACCGGGGGGCTCTCCAAGCCCTTGAACATGACGGACGCAGTCTGTTGCGTGTTGGTGTTGAGTCTTTTGACGGGAATTTCGCCGAGGGCGACGCGGTTGACATTAAGGGTCCCGACGCACAGACCGTGGCGAAGGGACTCGTTCGCGTGAGCGCCGAACTGTTTAGTGACAGCGACGACGTCGTCGTGCACCGCGACGACATGGTGCTGCTGCGAAGGGTCTAAGGACCTCTATTACGCTGTTGCCATGACGACCACTGCGTTAGAGCAACAGGGTCGCGCCGTTCGCGCCGCGGCGGGCGCGCTCGCCCAAGCGAGCGACGAACAGCGCCGCGCGGTACTACGTCACGTCGCCGAGCGCCTCGAAGCGTCGAACGAGGAATTGCTGAGTGTAAACCAAAAGGAAGTCGACGCGTACAGCGAATCGGGCGCCGGTCGCGATCGTTTGATGCTGACCGAGGAACGTATTGCGTCAATGGCGAGCGCACTGCGCGACATTGCTGATTCGCCCGACCCCCTCTACGAGAGCGTGGACGCGAGTACCCGGCCCAACGGACTTCGCATTGAACGGCTTCGCGTGCCGCTCGGAGTGGTTGGCGTCGTGTACGAAAATCGACCCAACGTCACGAGCGATGTCGCGGGACTGTGCGTACGTAGTGGCAACGCCGCGTACCTGCGCGGGTCATCGAGTGCCGAGCAGACCAATACGTTCATCGTCGCGCTGTGGCACGACGCCCTCGAGAAAGAGGGGCTCGACCGCGCCGGCGTCTCCCTCGTGGAGGACACCAGCCACGCGACCGCGACGGCCTTCATGCAAATGACCGACGTGCTCGACTGTCTCATCCCGCGCGGGGGTCCGAGTCTCATCGCGGCATTGCGCGAGCACGCGCGGGTGCCGTACGTCCTCGACGGCGACGGTAACTGTCACATCTACGTCGACGAGACCGCAAATGTGGACAAGGCCGTCGCGATCGTGCGCAACGCCAAGACGTCGCGACCGGGTGTCTGTAACGCCGCCGAGACGTTGCTGGTACACCGCGCCATCGCCGACGAGTTCTTGCCGGTACTCGCGAGCGCCATGCCCGAAGTTGAACTTCGTGGCGACGACGCCACGCGCCGACTGATTCCTGGCGCGACGCCCGTGAGCGACCAGGACTACGAACGGGAGTTCCTCGACTTGATCCTGGCAGTGCGCGTCGTTGACTCACTCGACGAAGCGATCGCGCACGTGGCGAAGTACGGCACCGGTCATAGCGAAGCGATCATCACTGAGGACCCGTCCCACGCCGACGCGTGGGTGCGGCGCGTCGACGCCGCCGCGGTCGTGGTCAACGCGTCGACTCGTTTTATCGACGGTGGCGAACTCGGGCTCGGCGGCGAAGTCGGTATTTCGACGCAGAAACTGCACGCGCGCGGGCCCATGGGTCTACGCGAATTGACGTGTCTCAAATGGGTGGTACGAGGAGAAGGACAGATTCGATGACAGCACTCGATCCACGCGAAGCACTCGCCCAACGACTGGGGCTCGCCGAAGTGCCGAAGGTGCGCTTCGAATCGCCGGCCGACGTGCGCCAGCGCCTCTCGGACAATGACTACTTGAGCGACGACTCGATTGCGTCGGTGACGTATCTCGCGGACCGGCTCGCCAAGCCGGTCCTCGTCGAAGGACCGGCCGGCACCGGCAAGACCGCGCTCGCCAAAGCGGTCGCCGATTCAATTGGTGCGCGCCTCATCCGACTCCAGTGCTACGAAGGACTCGATGACTCGAAGGCCCTGTACGAGTGGAACTACCGCAAGCAGTTGCTGCGGATTCAGGCCGGTCGACCCGAAGGTTCCGGAACCGAAGATTGGGGAGACCTCGAAGAGGACATCTTTGGCGAGGAGTTTCTCCTCACTCGTCCGTTGCTCGAAGCGATCTCGGCAACCGATCCGGTGGTGCTCCTGATCGACGAGGTCGACCGCGTCGAACTCGAGACCGAAGCACTACTCCTGGAGATTCTGTCCGAGTACCAAGTCTCTATTCCAGAATTGGGAACCGTGAAGGCCACACAGATTCCGATGGTCTTTCTCACGTCGAACAATACTCGTGAACTCTCCGAAGCCCTCAAACGGCGCTGTCTCTATCTCTACATTGGCTACCCGACCGTCGAGCGCGAACGCGACATCATTGTTTCGCGCGTCCCGGGCATTACGACAGCCCTCGCCGAACAGATTGCCCAGGTCGTGCGATCGTTGCGCACCCTGGATTTGAAGAAGGCGCCCTCGGTCTCTGAGACGCTCGACTGGGCGCGCACCCTCGTGATTCTGGGACGCAAAGAGATCGGTGACGAGAATGCCGCCGAGACGTTGCATATCTTGCTGAAGTACCAGTCCGACATTGAACGGGCGACCAAAGAACTCCTCGGGCGCCCGAAGCCACTTGCTTAAGCTCCTCGGCGACTTCATTGGCGAACTGCGCTCGGCGGGAATACCGGTATCGATGAGCGAACACGTCGACGCCGCACGAGCAATGGAGGTGATCGATCTCAGCAATCGTGATTTAGTGCGCAGTTCTCTCGCGACCACCCTGGTGAAGGATGGTGATCACCTCGCGGTCTTCGCCACTGCCTTCGAGGTCTTCTTTTCCACCAGGTCGTGGGATAACGCCGAGCAGTTCATGAACGACGATCTCGACAACGAGTTAGAGCGCGAGGGCGCGTCGGGTGCCTCGGGACCCGGTCAGTCGAGGGGTGAGGGCGGCGGCGCATCGTCGTCGCTGAGCGCCCAGGAACTGGCCGAGCTGTTATTCCGGGCACTGCGCGACGGCGACCGCGAAGCGCTGCGGCTGGCGGCGGGCGAATCAGTGACACGCTACGCCGGCATGGAGCGCGGTCGACCGGTCGGCGGTACCTACTACCTCTTTCGCACACTTCGAAGTCTCGAACTCGATCAACTCGAACAGCGTTTGCACGCGTCCAACAATGAGAGCGACGACCATCTCATCGAACGCCTCGCGCGCGAGGAAGCTCACGTTCGCATTGAACTGTTGAAGTCCGAAATTGAACGCGTCATTCGCGAACGACTGGTGGACGATCGCGGCGCCGAGGCGCTCGCCAAGTCCGTGCGCAAACCACTCCCCGAAGACATTGACGTGATGCACGCCAATCGTGATGAAATGGCACAACTCGAACGGGCCCTTCGCCCCTTAAGCCGCAAACTCGCGACGCGCCTCGCGCGACGACGACGACGCCGCCGCCGCGGACCGGTTGACCTCCGCCACACCGTACGTCGCAGTCTCTCCACCGGCGGCGTGCCAATTGATTTGCGCTTTAAGCCGCCCCATCCCGCCAAACCTGAGATTTTTGTGATCGCCGACATTTCAGGTTCCGTGGCCTCATTCGCGCGCTTTACCTTGCACCTCGTGCACGCCATTAGCTCCCAATTTTCCAAAGTGCGCAGCTTCGTGTTCGTCGACGGCCTCGACGAGGTGACCCGTCTGTTCGATGGCGTGGACGACCCCGCCGAAGCGGTGGCGCGCATTAACGCTGAAGCTGACGTCATTGCCTTCGATGGCCACTCGGACTACGGTCGCGCGCTGTTGACCTTTCACGAAAAATTTGCGAAGGACATTACGAAACGTTCGACCGTGCTGATCCTCGGCGACGCTCGTAATAACTATCACCAGGCCCACGCCGAGATCATCGCCGACCTGCACTATCGCGCCAAGTCGGTCTATTGGCTGAACCCCGAACCGACGGCGTATTGGAACAGCGGCGACTCGATCATTAACCAATACGCGCCGTACTGCGAACGCATCATTGAGTGCCGGACGCTCCGTCAACTCGAGGTCTTCGTGGGAGAACTGTCGTGA
>JBBQGY010000027.1:0-14970 GCA_038323435.1 Acidimicrobiales bacterium | reverse complement strand
TCGTCGTCGTCCCGCCATTGACGCGGCCTTCGTCGCCGCCGTCGACGAACGTGAACTCACCACCAACCACGACACGGCGGCCTTCGTGGACATTGTCCAAGGGGCCATTGGTATGCCCGAAGGTGCGTGGATCCATTACGGGTTGACGTCCTCCGACGTTGTCGACACGGCATTGTGCGTCACACTTACGAAGGCCATGGACATTGTCATCACTGAGGCCACGGCCCTGCGCGACGCGTTGACGCGACGGGCCGTTGAGTCCATTGATATTCCGGTGACTGGCCGTACGCACGGCATTCACGCCGAGCCGACAACGTACGGCGCAAAATTCTCGCTCTTCGCCCTGCAAGTGCAGCGCGACATTGAACGCGCGCGTCACGCGCGCACCGCGATTGCGGTGGGAAAACTGTCCGGGGCGGTGGGCACCTTCTCCAACATTGATCCAAAAGTTGAGGAGTACGTGTGCTCGCGTCTCGGTCTCGTGGCCGTGCCAGCGACGCAGGTGATCGCACGCGATCGTCACGCGGAAGTGCTGTACGCGTGTGCCTCTCTCGGCACCGCCATGGAGCAGTTCGCTCTCGAAGTGCGCCACCTCGCGCGCAGCGAAGTCGGCGAGGCCGAAGAGCCGTTCGCGAAGGGCCAAAAGGGTTCGTCGGCGATGCCGCACAAGCGCAACCCGGTGTTGTCCGAGCGGCTGTGCGGGCTCGCACGCGTTCTACGCGGTTACCTCCAGGCGGGACTCGAAGATGTCGCGCTGTGGCACGAACGCGATATTTCCCATTCGAGCGTCGAACGCGTCGTGTTGCCCGATGCTTTGGCGCTGACGGTGTACATGTTGCGTAAAGCCACCGCATTAGCCGACGGTCTCGTGCTACACCCCGAACGGGCCCTTGAAAATCTGACGACCGGCACGCTTGGTCTCGTCTTCTCCCAGTCGGTGCTCTTGGCGCTCGTTGAATCGGGGATGTCGCGCGACGACGCGTACCGGATTGTCCAACGTGCCGCACGTCAAGCGGTTGACGAACGTCGAAACTTTCGCGAGATCGTCGAAGAGGATGACGACGTCACGCTGAGTAATTCGGTGGTGGCGAGGGCCTTTGATACCGAACGACTCTTGGCCCATCGTGGTCGATTCCTCGACGCACTGACCTGGCGCGCATGATCGACCTCGGCCTTACCCGCACGTACTCAGGGAAGGTCCGCGACCTCTACGAGATTGACGACGCGCACATCTTGATGGTGGCCTCTGACCGAATGAGCGCGTTCGACGTCGTGATGAACGAGCCCATTGCGCAAAAGGGGAGGGTACTTACCGGGCTCACTCACTTCTGGATTCGCGAGTTCGGCGAAACGGTGCCGACGTCGCTCGTGAGTTGCGATCCACGAGTGATCGAAGAAATCGTGCCCGGTTATCTCGAGGCGCACGAATGGCACGGACGGACCATGCTCGTACGAAGGGCCGAAATGTTGCCGCTCGAATGCATTGTTCGTGGTCGACTTGCCGGTCAGGCCTACGACGAGTACGTGGAAGAGGGGACGGTGCACGACATGGCGGTGCCGGACGGTTTACGACTCACTGATCCCTTTCCGGAGCCACTCTTTACACCGTCGACGAAAGCCGCGTCGGGCCACGACGTCAATATCAGCCTGGCTGCCGCCGCGGACATTATTGGTGCCGATCACTTGACGGCAGCGTCCGATATATGCCTCAATCTGTTCACGAGAGCGGTCGAGAAAATGGCCGACGTCGGCTTGGTCCTCGCGGACACCAAATTCGAGCTCGGTTTCATCGACGGACAGTTGGTCGTCTGTGACGAAGTCTTGACCCCTGACTCGTCACGCATTTGGCCCGCCGATCAAGTTCACTCTGGCGAGACGCCGCCGTCGTTCGATAAGCAACCCTTTCGCGATTGGCTCTCGAGTCAGTCGTGGGATCGAACGCCGCCTCCGCCGTTCGTGCCCGACGAGATCGTGCGCGTAACGTCGCAACGATACGTTGCTGCGTACGAGCGCGTGACCGGACGTTCATTAGGCGACTGGTACGGTGGGTAGCAGTGAACTACTACGTGATTGTCGACGTCACGCTTCGTAGGGGAATCGCCGATCCCGAAGGTGCCACCATCGAGCGAGCTCTTCCCGCGCTTGGTTTTAGTGGGGTTACGAACGTGCACGCCGGCAAATCCTTCCGACTCGACATTGAGGCTCCCGACGAAACCAGCGCGCTAAAAAAGGCGACGGCCCTCGCTGAGCGACTGCTGTCGAACCCCGTGATTGAGGATTCGACCGCCCGACTGGGCACGAGGGACGGCGAATGACCCGCATCGGCGTCGTCGTATTTCCCGGTTCGAACTGCGAGTACGACGTCCTCGCGGGCGTGAGTCAATTGGGCGCTACCGCAGAGCTGGTCTGGCACTCACAGACCGACTTCAATGGCTTCGATGGCATTATTCTGCCGGGTGGTTTCGCGCACGGCGACTACCTGCGTCCCGGTGCCCTCGCGCGATTCTCGCCCGTCATGGACGCGGTCGCTCGATTCGCCGCGGACGGGGGACCGGTACTCGGCATTTGCAACGGTTTCCAGATACTCACCGAAGCCGGACTGCTACCGGGTGCGCTGCAGAAGAATCGTGGCCTGACCTTTCTCTGTCAACCAACGACGCTTACGGTGACCTCCACCGACTCAGTGCTCACGCACCACGCCGCACTTGGTCAAGAACTCGTTATCCCGATCAATCATTTCTCTGGTGCCTATACCTGTGACGACGAGACCTTGCGATCACTTGAGGAACACCGGCAAATCGTGTTGCGATACCTGGATAATCCCAACGGTTCACGTGACGACATCGCCGCGATCGCGAATATCGCGGGCAATGTGGTCGGCCTCATGCCCCACCCCGAACGGGCGATGTCAAACCTGCTCGGCAGCGCCGATGGGCGAATCCTGCTCGAAGGATTCGTCGCGTCGAACGTCCTCGTGGCGTGAGCCGCGTTCGGGCGAAGTGCCCATTGGGGACTAGTAGTTTGGTTGCGTGAGTAGCCCCCCCGAGCTCCTACACCGAGCGCTCGGTCTGACGGACGACGAATTCAGGGATATTCAACAGGTGCTCGGTCGTGATCCCAATCAGTTGGAATTGGCGCTGTACGGCGTCATGTGGAGCGAGCACTGTTCCTATAAATCTTCACGAATCCATCTGCGACGATTACCCACCGAAGCCCCGCACGTACTGGTTGGTCCCGGAGAGAATGCCGGCGTCATCGACGCCGGTGACGGCATCGCGGTCGCGATTCGTATCGAAAGCCACAATCATCCGTCGGCGATTGAGCCCTACCAAGGAGCGGCCACGGGGGTCGGGGGTATTTTGCGCGACGTGTTCACGATGGGTGCACGTCCCCTCGCCGTCATGGATCCTCTGTTCTTCGGCGAGTTGACCGACGCGCGTCAACGTTGGTTGGTGGAAGGCGTCGTCGCCGGCATTTCTGGTTACGGCAACTCCGTTGGTGTACCGACGATCGGCGGTGAACTGACGTTCGACGACTGCTACTCGTCGAATCCACTCGTGAACGTGCTGTGCGCTGGTGCGTTGCCCACGGAGCGTCTGGTGCTCGGCGTGGCGTCGGGCGTCGGCAATCTGGCGGTGCTCCTCGGGTCGTCCACTGGCCGCGACGGAATTGGAGGTGTCTCGGTCCTCGCGTCGGCCGGCTTCGCCGGCAACGACGGTGCCGCTTCCGTCGACGACGCGAAACGTCCGAGCGTACAAGTTGGCGACCCTTACGAAGAGAAGCGTCTCATCGAAGCGTGCCTGGCTCTGCTCGACGGCGGGTACGTCGTCGGCATTCAAGACCTCGGTGGCGCGGGAATCGTCTGTGCGACGAGCGAGACCGCGGCGCGCGGCGGCGTGGGGATGGACGTCGACGTGACGGCCATACCGCTGCGCGAAATGGGCATGCAACCCTACGAGATCATGACCTCGGAGAGCCAGGAGCGAATGCTCGCCATCATCACGCCCGAGAATTGGGATGCGGTTGGCGCGCTCTGTGCGAAGTGGGAAGTGCGCGCGAGCATCGTGGGCCACGTCGTCGATCCCGTTGAGGGCGCGCACGGTCAGCCCGTCGGGATGTTGCGGATTCGTAACGGTTTCGATGGTGAGGTGTTGGCCGAAGTGCCGGCCAAATCGTTGGCCGATGAAGCGCCGCTCTACGATCGACGACGCACCCGACCGGCCAACTTCGACACCGTGCGCGCCGACGATCCGACGTACGACGAACGGGTCGGTTCGCCCAATGACGATCTCCTCGGTCTCTTGGTGGATCCCGCGTGGGTCTATCGCCAGTACGACTCGCAACTCTTCCTCAACACGGTGGTCGGACCGGGACGCGACGCCGCACTTTTGCGACTCGCGGGACCGGGGCTGCCGTACTCGCAACGGGGCATCGCAATTTCAACCGATTCGAATCCGCGTTGGTGCGCGCTTGATCCGCGCATCGGCACTGCGTTGACGGTCGCCGAAAGTGTCGCCAACCTCGCCTGTGTCGGAGCTACCGCAAAGGCTGTGGTGAACTGCCTGAATTTTGGCAATCCCGAACACCCCGAAGTGATGTGGCAGCTTTCCGAGGCAATTGACGGGATGGCCGAAGCCTGCATCGGACTCGAGCTTCCTGTGATTGGCGGCAACGTCTCGCTCTACAACGAGAGCGGGGGCAACGATATCGATCCCACGCCCGTAGTGGGCCTACTCGGCGTACTCGAATCACTCGTCGCGCCGCCGCCGGGTTGGGACTGGCAGGAAGGTAATGCCATCGTGCTCGTTGGTCAACGAAGTGCCGTCGGCGACGAGCCGTTCCCGTTAAGCGGCACTCGTTGGGCGACCCGGCGCGGTCGGCGCGGTGGTCGAATGCCCGGATTCGACCCGCGTTCGTTGAAGTCAACGTTTGACTTCGTGGCGCGCGAGATCGCCAACATCTGTGCCGGTGGTGTCAGTGACATCACGGCCGTGCACGATGTGGGCGGTGGTGGGCTGGGGGGTGCGCTCGCCGAGATGGCGTCGGCCACCGGACTCGGAGCACACGTCGCTGCTCTACAAGGCCACCGCGAACTCTTTAGTGAATTTCCGGGCCGATTCGTGATGGCGACGAACGACGTGCAGGCACTGAGCGAGCGCGCTGCGTTGGCGCATGTCGCGATTGACGTGCTCGGATCCGTCACGGGTGATCGCCTTTGTATTGACGGTTTGGTGGATCTTGACGTGAGTGAAATAGTGTCGCGCCGCGAGGGTGCACTCGTCGAGGCGCTCAACCTCACCGTGTAAACAGGGCTCGCCTCATCGCGGTGACGTTTGAAATCTTTTAACGATCCGCGAGCGAGGTAACGGTCTAGGTTCCATGTGGGCGCGTCGCACCGAGTTCTTCGAGTGCGCGACGCGCCGTAACAGCGGGGGATTCTATGTATTTCCAAGACCGGTACTTGTCCGACGAGCAGCGAATGATGCGTGACACCAGTCGTCAGTACGTCGACAACGTGGTTATTCCCTTCATTCAGCAGAATCGACTTCAAGAGTGGAATATGGATCCCACTGCTCGACTGGCGCCCAACATTCTCGAACAGGCCGAAGCGGCCGGTCTTCGCGCGCTCGGCGTGCCCGACCGGTTTGGGGGAATCGCACTCGATCCCGCGACCCAGTCACAGACGCTCGCGATTATCGCCACGGAATTGGCGAGGGGTGATTCAGGGCTCGCGGACAAGCTGGTACAAAACTGGAAAATCTCTGTGCTCATCGCTCAGTTCGCGCCGGACCACCTCCAGGAGTACTGGTTCACTCGCTACATGAACGAACCGCAGTTCCTCATGGCGCACTGCCTCACCGAACCGCACGGCGCGTCCGACCGGTGGCTGCCCTACAACGTTCCCGAGATCAATATGGATACAAAGGCCGTACTCGACGGCGACGAGTGGGTCATCAACGGACGCAAACAGTTCATCAGCAACGGATTCGACGCGACGTTGTACGTCGTCTATGCGAACACCGACAACGCGGTGGGAATGCAGCAAGGCACGTCGAGCTTCATTGTTCCGCGTGACACCCCGGGACTCGAGGTGACGAACTGCAACGAAACCATTGGCGGGCGGTTCATGAACAACGGTGAGATCGTCTTCGAGGACTGTCGCATTCCGGCCGATCATCTACTCGTACACAATGACGCACTTGGTAAGGCCGGCATCTATTTCCGTCCCGGCAAGGTCCTCGTGGCGGCGAAGAGCCTGGGGATTGGCGTCGGGGCGTACGAAGAGACTGTCAAATTCGTTCACGAGCGCGTTCAGGGTGGCAAGCCGCTCATTAAGCACCAGGCGGTCGCTCTCCGTCTCGCCGATATGGCGACTCGTCTCGAAGCCGTCGCGGCGTTGCTGCGTCACGCCGCACTCGCCGTCGACGAAAAATCGCCCGAC
Source organism: Acidimicrobiales bacterium (assembly GCA_038323435.1). GTDB lineage: Bacteria > Actinomycetota > Acidimicrobiia > Acidimicrobiales > RAAP-2 > RAAP-2. Next base: position 8,528 of record JBBQGY010000027.1, on the reverse strand, counting down.
GCGGACGCGTTGTGCAACATGGTCAAAGTCTTCGCGTCGCACGAGATTGTGCGGGTCTGCCAGCACGCGATGGAACTACACGGGGGTTACGGCGCCATGCTCGAAGTCGGCATTGAGAAGTACATGCGCGACGCGTTGATCAATCTGCACAGCGATGGAACAACTGATGTGTCGAACTTCAAGATCGTGCGCGCGATGTTCCCCGAGACCGCGGGCCGTTACGCCGGCAACGAGTAACGCACCGACTTCAATTCGTCGAGTACTTCGTTGGGTACTCGCAGGTCGCCCGACCCGCCGAAGCCGAGTTTGACGGACTCTTTGTAGGAGCCGTGAAAGTCCGATCCTCCGGTGGGGATCATGCCGGCGTCGCGGGTCAATTTGACCATGAGACCTCGTGTCGTCGCGTCACTTCCGCCGTAGTAGGCCTCAATGCCCTGCACCCCTCGTTCGCGAAGTGACGCGAAAATTCGTGGCATCGTGGTCTCAATTGACGCACCGTGGTCCATGTAATTGATGAGTGGATGCGCGATGGAAAAGACGGTGCCCGAACCCTGGGCGGCACTTACGAACTCTTCGATGGACATGCTCGTCTTGGGGATGTAGGCCTTACCTCCGTCGCCGAGCCACTCCACGAAGACTCGATTCCACGCATCGTCGGTCATGGTGCCCACCATCTCGGGGTGGAGTTCGAACATGGCCCGAGCAAAGTGAGGACGGCCAATCGAGTCGGCGTTGCCCGCTAGATCCGCCAAGTACTCGAGAGTCAAACTCCCAAAGCCCTGCTCCTGTAAGACCGCAACGAGAGCACGGTTGCGGATATCACGGTCGCGCCGTAGCGATTCCAACTTCATTTGCAACGGGTGGGTGGGGTCGAGGGGTAAGAAGTAGGCCAGCACGTGCACGTTGCGTGGTGATCCGTGGCGCCCACCTACTTTAGGGAACACGTTGTCGCGTAGCGAGACCTCTACTCCGGGTATCAACTCGAGCCCCAGTTCGGCGCAGGCCTTGGCCATGGCGTCGTGGCTCAGGGTCGTGTCGTGATCAGTGAGCGCGATTGCCGAGAGCCCTAGATCGTGCGCCATTTGGGCCAGGTGCTGGGGCGTCTCGGACCCGTCAGAGTACGTCGAGTGCGTGTGGAGATCTATCACCCTCGTAGCGTACCGATCCGGCGCGGACCAGCCGATTGTCTGTGAGAGAATGGCGCAGTGCTTCCACCATTGATCACCCGTACGCTGGAAGGCGCATGAAAGAAGCCTGCGGCGTCGTCGCCATTGTGGCCCCCGGCAGGGACGTTTCGCACCTCTGCTACGACGCGCTCTACGCGTTGCAACATCGCGGTCAAGAGTCGGCCGGCATGGCCACTTTCGACAATCATCAGATTACGGTCGTCAAGGACAACGGACTCGTGAGTCACGTGTTTGCGGAAACCACGTTGCGTGCGCTTGCGGGATCAATCGTTATTGGCCATACGCGCTACTCCACGTCGGGTTCGGCGAACTGGACCGCCGCACAGCCGGTGTACCGATCGGCCGGTTCTTCGGGCTTCGCCATTGCGCACAACGGTAATCTGACCAATACCACCGCCCTGGCCGACGAAGCCGGCATCCAATTCACGTCGATGTTGTCGGACTCAGATCTCGTCGCTGAACTACTGGCGCGCGAAGTCGACGGCGGTTACACCCTCGCCAAAGCCCTCGGCGTCGTGCTCGCCCGCGCGGAGGGAGCATTTTCAATGGTCATCCTCGAAGCCGGCGAAGTGCACGCGGTGCGCGACCCCTACGGATTTCGCCCGCTCTGTCTTGGACGGCTGGGCACTGAAGAGAAACCGGAGGGTTGGATCGTGGCGTCGGAGTCACCGGCTCTCGATGTCGTGGGCGCCACGTTCGTGCGAGAGATCGAACCCGGCGAGATGGTTTCGATTACCAAAGACGGCATCTCGTCGATGCAGCTACTTGAGCCGGCGGGAGAAAAGCAACGACTGTGCATTTTTGAATTCGTCTATTTCGCTCGTCCCGATACCTATCTCTTGGGTCACCAGGTGCATACAACGCGGCGACGCATGGGTGAACTACTCGCCGGGCAGGCGGCGGTCGACGCGGACATCGTGATGGGGGTGCCTGACTCGGGAGTGCCCGCCGCCGAAGGGTACGCCAAGGCGTCGGGCATTCCGTTTGGCTACGGACTCGTAAAGAACCGCTACATCGGGCGCACGTTTATTGCGCCCGACCAGACCAAGCGCGCCGCAAGTGTGCGCCGTAAACTGAATCCGCTGCGCGAAAATATCGAAGGACAGCGCCTCGTTGTGGTGGACGATTCGATTGTTCGAGGCACGACGACGCGCGCGATTGTCAAGATGCTACGCGACGCCGGCGCGAAAGAGGTTCATCTTCGTATTTCGTCGCCTCCGTTCATGTGGCCCTGCTACTACGGCATTGACACCCCGACGCGTGACGACTTGTTGGCGGCGAACAACTCGGTGCCCGAGATGAATGACTTCATTGGCTCTGACACCCTCGAGTTCATTTCGCTCAAGAACTTGCGAAGTGCAATCCAGCTCGATGGTGAGTGCTGCGACGCCTGTCTCACTGGTTCGTACCCGGCCCCCACGCCCGTCGTTCTCGGAACCGCAGGCAGTCGCTGGTGAGCCGATTGCTCGACCAGTTCAGCCACGGAATGACCTACGCCGAAGCCGGAGTTTCTATTGAAGCCGGTGACGAAGCCGTCGAGCGCATCAAATCAATTGTGGCCTCCACCGCGCGTCGCGAAGTACTCGGTGGCATTGGGGGGTTCGGAGGTCTCTTCGCCCTCGACATGACCAAGTTCACCTCGCCGGTCCTCGTCGCGTCGGCCGACGGCGTCGGCACGAAGCTCGAAGTTGCGCGTCAAGTCGGTCGCTACGACACCGTTGGCATTGATCTCGTGGCGATGCTGGTGGACGATCTGGCGTGCGTCGGTGCCGAGCCGCTGTTCCTGCTCGATTACGTAGCGGTGGGCTTGCTCGATCCGATCCGTCTCGAGGAACTGGTGGGCGGTATCGCGGAAGGCTGTCGCCAGGCCAAGACGGCGCTCTTAGGGGGTGAAACGGCCGAACACGGTGACGTTATGAAACCCGACGATCTCGACGTCGCGGGCTTCGTGGTGGGCGTGATTGAGCGAGGGCAGGAGCTTGGCCCCGAGCGGGTGCGAGTTGGTGACGTCCTGGTCGGACTCGGTTCACCGGGACTTCGCTCGAATGGTTACACGTTGGCTCGCAAGGTCCTCGTCACGAGCCCGACGTCGCTCGACGAGCCGGCCTGGGAAGGCGCAACGACGACCTTAGGTGACGCACTGCTCGAGCCGTCGGTGATCTATGCACCGACAATCACGCTGCTGCGATCAGAGTTGGGTAGTGCGATCCACGCGGTCGCGCACATCACGGGCGGTGGCATCGTCGGCAACGTGAGTCGTATCCTCCCCGACTCACTTAACGCGGTCATTGACATGGAGAGTTTCGACACCCCCGAAATATTTTTCGAGATTCAACGTCGCGGACGAGTCAGTGCCGACGAAATGGTGAGGGTCTTCAACTGTGGGCTGGGCATGGTCATTGCCCTCGATCCCAGCGGCGCCGCCGCCGCGGTCGCACTCGCGCTCGCCGAGGGGCTGGGAGCTTCGGTGGTCGGCGACGTCACTTCGGGTACCGGCCAGGTGGTCGTGAAGTGAGCGACGCGCGTCAACGGGTGCTCGACCACCTGCTCGAGCACTCCGTACGCCGCGGCGACTTCGTACTGAAGTCCGGGCGTCCGTCGTCGTGGTTCATTGATTCGAAGCAGACGATCTGCGCGCCCGAGGTGATGGTTGACGTGGCTACCCTGATGCTCGAAAAGATCCCCCTACGAACTACCGCACTTGGTGGACTCACCATGGGCGCCGACGGAGCGACGTTTATTACCGCGGGGGTCGCCGCGACACGGGGTCGACTCATGCGGGCATTCAGTGTGCGCAAGGAAGTGAAGGATCACGGCGCGGGAGGGCGAATCGCCGGCGCGCTCGAATCCGGTGACCTGGTCGTCATTACCGAAGATACGGTCACGCGAGGGACCAGTTTGATGGAAGCAGCGCGCGTCGTGCGTGACTTCGGGGCTGAAGTGGTACTCTTGCTCGCCGTCGTGGATCGTGGCGGGACCGCGGGGGCAATGGCGCAGGGCGAAGGATGGGCCTTTGACGCGCTCTTCACCGCCCCCGATCTCGGCTTCGACTACGAAGGCGCGTAGCACTCACTTCGGCAGTTGTTGCTCGTGCCCGTGCGGCGACTACTCGACGGTGGAGTTTTTCAAAACGTCGAGGACTCGACGACGCCACTCGTAGCGTTGCGGGAACTGCTCTTCGCGGGAGTGGCCGAATCGAAGGACGAGAGCGTCGAGGGCCGGCACGATACTTATCATTTGACCCTCGTAGCCGCTGGCCCAGTACGTTCCGTAGTCGTCGCCGGTGACCCACCACTGCCACGAGTAGTACGCACCGCTCTCTGGATCGAGACTGGTCGGAATCTGCGCCGTGGCCGCCCAGGGACGCGAGACCAGCTGTTGTCCGTCCCATTCGCCTCCTCGAAGGTACAGCAGTCCGAATCGCGCGAAGTCGAGAGCGGTGGCGTGCAGGAAGCTCGACGCGACGAAGACGCCGCTGGTATCAAAGGTTGGGGTCGCACTCGCCATACCGATGGGCCGAAAGAGTCGATCGTTGAGGTAGTTGCGGTACTGGTCGCCGTAGCCGACGTTGTCCGCCACGATGCGGCTCAAAATATTGGTCGTGCCGCTCGAATAGTTGAACACGGTGCCGGGGGTATGGCCGAGGGGTAGTTGAGCGGTGAAGGCCGCCATGTTATCTTTCCCGTCGCCGTAGAGCATTTCAATCACGTGGCTGTGTGCGCCGCCCAGTTCGTACGCTTCGGTAAACGCCAGACCGTCGCGCATCGCGAGCAAATCGCCGACACGAATTTGGTGCCGAGGATCCGCGTCATTCGCCCATTCGATCACCGGTGCAACTTGTTCGGGGCTAAGTCGACGATCGTCGACGAGGGTGCCCATAATCATGTGCAGGACCGACTTGGCCATCGACCACGAGAGGAGCTGGCTGTCCGCATCGATGGGCTCGGCGGGTCGATCAAAGTAGAACTGTTCCCCGCCGTAGCGCTCGACGAGCACCTTGCCGCCCTGCACGATAACGACGGCGTTCGTGATGGCGAGCTGCTCGTCGTTGAACATCTGATCGACAACGCGCTCGAGTTCGTCGTGGTGGTCAGAGGTCCCCCGGGGCCACTGAGTGGTGGGCCAGGCCACGGTGGATGGTTGCGGCGCGAACTGTGGTGTTACGTCGGGCAAAGCCTTCATTATTCTCCCAGGTCCTCAGGCATTGTTACACGTGACACGACGTCACAGTGCTTGGTTAGGTTGGCGCGATGTCGGCGAAGGAAGAACAGGAAGTGGAACGATATTTCTACCGGTCAGTGACGACGTCCCCACGCCACCGCCACCGGGTGAGTGTCTATTTCGTCGAGCGCTACCAAAATTCAAATATTGTCGCGCGCATTGAAGCGATTGGTCTCGTGCGCACACTCGTAGGAGAACAGGAGTTGGCCTGTCAACGGATGCGGCGCCAGCTCGTCGTGGCAGGATCGTGGCAACCAACGGCCAGTCATCATCTCGCAAGAATGAAGTTGGTTCCGGCGCCGCGGGTGTGCGAATAAAGGAATCGCCCCACGGAGTCCGTAGATTCCGTGGGGCGACCAAGGTGGTGGTCGAGACCGGCGTCGATCCGGTGACCTCACGCTTTTCAGGCGCGCGCTCTACCGACTGAGCTACTCGACCTCCTCGTCACCCTTGCGGGTGTCGAGCGGACCTGACGGGATTTGAACCCGCGACCTCCGCCTTGACAGGGCGGCGTGCACTCCGAGCTGCACCACAGGTCCTCGGTGTTCTCAAAGTCGAGACCTCGAGACGCGAAATGTAAGTCTATACGGTGTCGGCAGGCGACTTTGAGGGCGGAGGGACTACGCCGCACCCGAGGACGTCACCACCCACGTACGATTGCCGACCGTCCGGGGACGCCGCCCTAGTGACTGCGCCGAACGAGACAGAACGGATGGCCGACCGGGTCGAGATAGACCCGGAAACTTTCGCCCGGCTGGAACTCGCACTTTGACCCGCCGATTGACAGGATGTGCTGTTCCGCCTCGTCGAGATCGAGGACCGTGAAGTCAATGTGGAGTTGCTGGGGGACCGAACCTTCGGGCCACGTCGGGGCAACAAAATTTTGAATCCTCTGGAAAGAAATAGTTGGTTTGCCCTCGTGCAACAGTTCGATCCACGTCACATTCTCAGGGGCAAAATCGCCGAGTGGCTCAACCGCAAGTCCCGTCAGTTGCGAATAGAAATTCGCGAGGCTCACTGGATCGGGGCAGTCAAGCGACACGACTTGAAAGCGGGGTAATTCCATTCTTCTCCTTCTCGGTGTACTAGGCGAACTCAACTTCTCCACGGAATCAGCGAAGAGTCATGTCGACTTTATATGACGCCAATCTTTCGAGTCGCTGACTGATGGAACGAGCTCACCGTGTCGAGGTCGGAAATGTGCGCACGGCGTTGGCGTACCACTGGGCCGACGGCTTCGCGGTTCGCGAGAATGTGTCACGATCAACACTCACGATGCCGAACTTTGGACGGTACCCGTAGGTCCACTCGAAGTTGTCGAGTAGCGACCACTGAAAATAGCCTCGCACATCGATGCCGTCGGCGAGCACGTTACGTACGCCCTCCAGCGCGCCGGTGAGGTAGCGAATTCGCTGCTCGTCGTCGTCGGTGCCGATTCCGTTCTCGGTCATGATGATGGGGAGGGTGGTGAACGACGCCGCTCGGCGGATCGTGTGTTCGACGCTCTGGGGCCAAAAGAGATAGCCCATTTCGGTGAACTCGCCCTCGGGTCGAAGCACGAGTCCGTCGGGGTCAAAGACCAATTTGGTGTAACACTGTACGCCGACGTAGTCGTCGTCGCCCAGCACCGCGAGGTACTGATCCTCCATTTCGCCGCGAAGCGACTCGACCAACGCTTCTGCGCCGGGCAGGGCTTCGTACTCTTGCATCGACAACGGAAGACCTATGGGGTAGTTCCCTGGCGTGGAACGAAGAGCATCGCGCATCGCAAAATGACAGGTCCGCATGGTGACGTTGACGTGTGAGAAACGTTCCCAACTGCTCACTTGCGGCGGGAAAAGCTCCATGAGATAACCCATCAGCGCAACGATGTTCGGCTCATTGATCGTGCACGCAATGCCAATGAGGTCGCCGAGTGCGTCGCCCACGACTCGGGCGTACTCACTCATCCACTGCGCAATGTGCGGATGTTCGAATCCCCCGGCGTCCGCGACCCAGAGCGGCAACGTGAAATGGTGCAGGGTCACGACGGGCAGGATTTCGCGAGCGTGACACGCTTCAAGGACTCGTCGATAGTGATCGAGGGCCTCGATCGAGATCACGCCGTGCTCGGGTTCAATTCGGGCCCACTCCACCGACAAGCGGAAGGAATTGAGTCCGAATTCAACAATGAGGTCGAGGTCTTCTTCGTACCGGTTCCACGAGTCGCACGCGGCGCCACAGGGCTCTACGGCGTGACTACCCTCGGCTCGCTCGTAACGCCACCAGTCGGTGTTCGTGCCGCCCCCTTCGATTTGGTAGGCGGAGGTGGACGTTCCCCATAAAAAAGTGTTGGGAAAGTGGACGTCACGTCGTGTCATAGAAGAGAAACTAGAACGTGGGAGCGGCACGAATGATGATTCTCATCTGCGCAGCGACCACGAACAAGGTACGGCATCAGTGGTGACGGTGGCCCTACGACTCGTCGTTGCCGCGTCCCGAGGTTGACGATGCCGTAGCCCAATAGTCGGCGCGGTCCTTCGTCGAGCGAAGGGCATCGGCGTCCTCGAAGCCGGGCGCCAGGGAGGCTGCAGTACCGGCCATCACTTGGTGGTGATCGATGTTGAGGAGTCGAATCCAACTTTGCTGACCCATGGTGAGCGAGATAAAGCAGGCCAGTTCCACCATCTCTTCTTCGCTGAAGTGGGAGTGTAAGCGCGCCCAGAATTCGTCGTCCGGATTGAGTCGCCAGGTAATTGCTTCGGCGTACGCGAGAGCCGCCTTCTGGCGATCGTCGTAGAGGGTGGACGACTCAAAGTTCAAGAGGTCTTCCAATTTTCCCTCGGACAGTCCCGACTGCTGCGCTTCTACGCTTCGTTGGTTACCGCAGTACTCGCACTTGACCGAACGTGACACGTAGACGCGGCACAGCTCCTTGAGTGGGTGATCAACCACGCCACCGCGATAGAGCTTCTCCCACGAGTCGGCGAAGGCCCAGAAGGCGGACGTTGAATGTCCGCGAATCGCGGAACTCTCGGGGCGAGGCGTACCTTCGCGGGCACACCGGGCCATCTCCTCGAGCATTTGGTCGTCCATTTGGTCGAGGGGGAAATATGAGATTCGCTGCGGTAGGTCAGTCAT
>JBBQGY010000026.1:0-14987 GCA_038323435.1 Acidimicrobiales bacterium | reverse complement strand
GTCGAGCCCACGAGTGGCAACACCGGGGTAGGGCTCGCCATTGTCGCGGCCCAACGGGGCTACCGGTGCATCTTTGTCATGAGCGACAAGATGGCGCCCGAGAAGGTGACGCTCCTGCAGGCCTACGGCGCGGAAGTCATTGTCTGTCCCACGGCGGTCGCCCCCGAGGATCCGAACTCCTACTACTCAACCGCCGAACGGCTGACCAGAGAGACGCCCCGCGCCTTTCGTCCCGACCAGTATTCGAATCCCGCGAATCCACTGGCGCACTATCAAACCACCGGTCCCGAGATCTGGCGTGACACTGACGGCACCGTCACCCACTTCGTAGCGGGCGCCGGTACGGGCGGCACGATCAGTGGGGTGTCGAAATATTTGAAGGAACAGAACCCCGCGGTACGAGTGATCGCCGCCGACCCCGAAGGTTCGGTCTACTCCGGTGGCGCCGGCCGACCGTATCTCACCGAAGGTGTGGGTGAAGATTTCTGGCCCGAGAACTACGACCCCACACTCGTCGATGAAGTTATCGCGGTGAGTGACGCGGACGCGTTTGCGATGGCTCGGCGAGTGACCCACGAAGAGGGCATGTTGATCGGGGGATCGGGCGGTACGGCGGTCGCGGCCGCACTGCGCGTCGCCGCGACCGCGCCGAAGGGTTCACGCATAGTCGTGCTCGTGCCCGATTCCGGTCGCGGGTATCTCTCGAAGGTCTTCAACGACGATTGGATGCGCGGCTACGGATTTCTGTCCTCGGGCGTGGGCCCGCACGCGGGCGACATCCTCGACGTGAAGGGCGAGGACGCCCATGACCTCATTCTCGCGCGGGTGGACCAGAGCGTGCGCGACGTCACCGGTCTCATGCGCGAGCGCGGCGTTTCCCAAGTGGTCGTTGCCGTAACGGACGAACTGCCGTTAGCGGCCAAAGAAGTAGTCGGCACCGCCTTTGAGTTGCAACTAATGGAACTCGGGTTCAAGGATCCGACGGTTCTGGATCGTCCCATTGAATCGGTCATGGGGCCGGTGTTAGAGACGATCGGCGTCGGTGAACCGCTCGAGTCGGTCACGAGCCGACTCGCCTCGACGCCGGCGCTGTTGGTGCTCGCCGACGGACGTCCCCGCGGCGTCATTACGGCGTCGGACGTGCTGCGTTTTCTTTCCACCACTTCCCCGGTCAAGGAGTAGATGCCCGTGCACTTCACCACCCGAGCAATTCACGCCGGACAAGAGCCCGAAGCAACCACCGGAGCCGTCAACGTTCCGGTATTTCTTACCTCCACCTACGCCCAAGAGTCGGTAGGCGTCGTCAAATTTGCCGACTACGCCCGTGGCGATAATCCCACGAGGGCCGCGCTCGAAACGGTGCTCGCGAGTTTGGAAGGGGCCGAGTTCGCGGTGGCGTTTTCGTCGGGTCTCGCGGCCGTGGACGCAGTACTGCGCACCCTCAATCCCGGCGACCACGTCATCATGTCAACTGACGCCTACGGCGGGACCTACCGCATGTTGACCAAGGTCTTTGGCGCGTGGGGTCTGCACACCGACATTGTCGACCTCTCCGACGTTGACGCACTGCGTAGTTCGTGGGTCGACGGCACCGCGCTGGTGTGGGCGGAGACCCCGAGTAACCCCTTCTTACGGATAGTGGATATTGCGGCGGTCGCTGAGATCGCGCACCAGCACGGCGCGAAATTGGTCGTCGACAACACGTTCGCCACGCCCTATCTGCAGACCCCGCTCGCCCTCGGGGCCGACGTGGTCGTGCATTCCACGACGAAATATCTCGGCGGTCACTCCGACGTCATTGGCGGCGCGGTCGTGACCAATGACGCGGACGTGGCGGCGCGCGTCAAATTTTTGCAGTACGCCGTGGGTGCGGTGCCCGGACCGCTCGACTGCTACCTCGTGATGCGCGGCATTCGTACTCTGGGAGTGCGAATGGACCGTCATCAGCAGAACGCGGCGCGCATTGCCGAGTTTCTGGGAACGCACTCCGACATTGAACGGGTCTGGTACCCCGGACTCGTGTCGCACCCGAACCACCTGGTAGCGGCGCAACAGATGAGTGGATTTGGTGGCATGGTCAGCGTCGAGCTCGTCGGAGGGCGAGCTCGAGCTCAGCAGTTCGTAGAAAAGACCGAGATCTTCACACTGGCGGAGTCTCTGGGTGGCGTGGAAAGTCTCATCGAGTTGCCCGCCCTCATGACCCATGTGTCTACGAGCGGATCGCTCCTCGAAGTGCCTGACAATCTCGTGCGACTAAGCGTGGGAATTGAAGACGTTGACGATCTGCTCGATGACATCACACGGGCGCTGTCCTAGGCGGACGATTTGACCAGGTCCGACGACGATCCGATCCATTTGACCAGTACTTCCTTGTGTGACGCCACCCGGGCAATGGAGTGTCGCAGCGACCGGGTCAACGTCAGCGCCGAGTTGCCCGCCACACCCAGTGGATCGGCGCCAAACTGACCGAGTACCACGGCGTAGGTCAGTACGACGGCATTGCCAATGGTCATCTTTACGGCCATGACATCACATCCGCCGGCCTCGTTGGTGAAGCCTGATTTGACGCCCACGACCCCGTTGGTCCCGATCAACGGCGTGTAGGACCCGACCACACCGACGTCGGGGAGGATAACCTGTGGCAACGTCACGATCTGATCGACGATCGGTTCGTTCGCCATCAACGTCACCGCGAGCGTGGCCTGGTTCCTCGCGGTGGACTGGTCACCCAATCCAATGCCCGTGAGGTCGACGTAGTGCGTTCTGCGCAGGCCGAGTTGGCGCGCGTCAAGGTTCATTACGCGTACGAACGTCGCTTGACTCCATCCGGTGAGGCGCATCAGAAGTTCGGAGTAGTCGCCCGCCGAGTGGACGAGTAACCCGCGAAGCAGCGTTCCTTCGCAGATCTGTTCACCCCGCACAATGCGGGCGTTCGACTGGCCTGAACGAACGTCGTAGTCATACAACGCAACGTCGTGCGCGTTGACAATGAGACACGGTCCCACTTGTGCGTAGGTGAGGGGCAGTTGATGCAAGACGACCCACGTGGTCATCATTTTGGTGAGACTCGCGATGGGCCTCTTTGGCTGGTAGGGCGACGACGCAGCAACACAGAGTTGGGGGATCGCAATGGCTCCGCTTCCTTGCGCCGGCCAGGCAAAGTACGACCTTTTAGGGATCGTGGTTGTGGTGGTTACGACGGTCGAGGTTGTCGTGGTTGACACCGGCACCGTCGTGGTTGTCGATGTCGTAGTGGTAGTCGTAGTGGTCGTCGGTGCCGTAGAGGTAGTCGTAGTGGACGGTGGTGCCGTAGAGGTAGTCGTAGTGGACGGTGGTGAACTTGTTGTAGTGGTGGGCGTCGTTGTAGTTGTAGTTGTAGTTGTAGTTGTAGATGTAGTTGAAGTTGAAGTGGTGGTCGTCGATGGCACCGTTGCAATTGAGCACGGATGACGCGACGGCGAGGTCGCGACCGCTTGAATGGCGATGACCGGTGTCAAAACGAGGACTCCAATAAGCGCCGCAGCGACAAGTGACGAGTGCCGAAGTCGGGTGGAGGTACCGGTGCGCACTTGTCAATCTTGGCAGCCTTTCGGCCTGGGGAGATGCTCGCCCTATTGTGAGCTTCACCTTCCCGTACTTATGTTTCGCAAGATCCGCTAATGAGCGGTTCGAGCCGTACCGGTGCGCCTCGGCGAATAATTATGCCGTCAGTGGCGTCCAAATTGACAACAAGAGTTTGATGAGTTCCGTCGGCCCTTGCTCCAATCGATGCGGACTGTCGGTGCTCGCGCCAGGATTGTCAGCCACTTATTAGCGAGAGGCGAAGGCGACCACGTGCGTTGAAGTGGCGACGAGCAGCAGGCCGCCGCCAACGCTCGGCGTCGGAAAATGATTGGTCGTTGCCCCTATCGTGGCCCGTTGGCGTACTGCACCAGTCAATTGATTGAGTCCATACAACGCACCATCTGATCCGATGGTCCATACTTCACCGACAGTGACGATGGGCGGACCGCCGCCAGCTGACGACGTCCACAGCACACGCAGCCCTAGCGGCGACGCACTCACGCGTATGGCAATCGTGCCACTGAGACAGGGCAGGTAGACAACCGCGCCGGCGACCGCGGGGCCACCGTCAATGTCTTGTGAACAGCCCGACGCGAGACTCGACTCCTCGTGTCCGATTCCTCCGAGGTGCGCGCCATTCAGTAGATAGATAATTCGCGACTTACCCGACACGACGACCTGACCGTTTGCTAATAGCGCCGGCGCCATTGACATGTCGAGGTCACTGGCGTTGTCCTGTGCCCAGGAACTGGGAGCGAAGTACTGACGCAGATGCAAGTTCGCCGAAAGATCCAACATTGAGTCGCTGTAGTCGTAGGGACCGGTCGATGACGTGGATGAGCCGTTACCGACGCTCACCCAGATGTCGCCTTTGGCGTCAACGATTGGCGCCGCGCCGCCCATCCACACCGCGCCCTGGCTTTGACCATTACGCGCCGCGACGATATAGAACGATGAGATTCCACCCGATTCCGGAACTGCTTCGACGGTGCCGTGGTAGTTGCCGCAGTCACCGTAGAGGCCCCCGAACGCGACAATGACGCGGCCTCGATCGAGCGCGAGACCCGAGCGTTGGAGCAGGGCCGGCGAATCAGATTTCGCCGGATCAATTCGCTTGGTCAGCATGACGGATCCCGTCACGGCATTAAGACCAACGAGCACGTGAACTGCCCGTGCACCGAGCGACTCTTCAGCGACCACGAAGATCTCGTTACGCGCTCGATCAATAACCGGCGTGCTCGTGATGCCGACGAGTGGAGAGATGTTGCCACAGGGTAGCGACGATGAAGGAACGGCCGGTCCGACGTGGCGCGCCCACATCACGGATCCGCTGGTTGAAGAGAGCGCGTAGACCGTGTTATTCTCCGTCGCGACAAAGACGCGTCCCGACCACACCAGTGGCTCGCCGTAGAGCAGACCATCGAGAGTGCGCGATGTCCACTTTGGTCGTTGCGTGGCGACTGCACGCGTCGTCGACCGACCGGTGCCCTCGGCGTTGGCGTGATACACGGTCCAGGAGTTGCTCGGCGCGGCGGACGAACGAGGACCCGGCAGCGTCACTGTTGTCGCGACACCTGCGACGACGAGTGCGAGAGCGACCAACGATACTGTCGCCAAAGGACGTCGGTGCGAACGAATTGTGATAGTCGAAGTGTACTCAGCGTTTCGACAATTGTTCCGTGGTCGACAAACGGTCGTGGCGTGGAGAGTAAAGGAATTTGCATCTTGGTACGCTCGTTGCAATGAGGCGGTTCCTTCATCGAAATTTTCGTCAGCGTGGTGTGCATCACACGTTACGCAGAAGTCGGCCACGAGTTACTGGATCGGCGCAACTGATCGTCGCTCTTTCACTGGTGAGTCCCATGTTGGGTGGCGTGCCCGCGTCGGCCGGCTCGAGTGTCGTTCACCGCTTTGTGTCGAGCACCAGCGCGGTGAGCGCGACGCAGCTTGGTTCTACGTGGCGCGTCGGTTGTCCTATTGCGCCATCGCAGCTTCGGATGCTGCGTATGGGCTACGTCGCCTTCGATGGACGCACCCACGTTGGTTCGATGGTCGTCAACGCCAAAGTCGTGTCGGCAGTCATCAAGATTTTTGCGACGCTCTACCGCGACCGATTCCCCATCCATTCCATGATTCCCGAGTCGCGCTTCGGTGGCCACGATCCCGCGTCAATGAACGCGAACAACACCTCGGACTTTAACTGTCGATACGCGGTCGCACCGGGCACTCCCCAGTGGTCGGTCCACGCTTTCGGCGAAGCAATTGACGTGAACCCCGTGCAGAACCCGTATCTCGTCAATGGCGTCGCGCAGCCACGTTCTGGCGCCGCGTATCGCAGCCGCGCCGTCATTAGCCCCGGCATGGCCGTGAGTGGTGGCGTGCTCGTCAACGCCTTCGCTTCCGTAGGGTGGTACTGGGGAGGACGATGGACCGCTTCACCGGACTATCAGCACTTTTCCGCCACCGGGGGATGAGCACTGTCGTCACGACGGCGTTGCTCGCCGCGTTGTGTGCGACGACACCGTCATCCGCGGCGACTCTGCACGCTCACGTCGCCGCCGCTGCGTGCAATCGGAGTGCGAACGCGGTGGTTGGCGCGCAGAGGGCCAGTGAACTGATCACGGTCGTCGCGCCGTCGGTCGCGTCACAAACCGCTTCGGTGCAACTGTTCGGCCGTAGTGGCGGCTGTTTTCGAGCGGTTGCGGGACCCTATGGCGCGTTCGTGGGCAGAAACGGATTGTCATCACATCACGTCGAGGGCGACGGCACGACTCCCATGGGCCTCTTCGCCGTGGGCCCGACCATGTACGGAGTGTCGGCGAATCCCGGCGTTCGTTACCAGTACCATCGACTCGTCTGTGGCGACTGGTGGGACGAGGATCCTCGTTCGTTCGCGTACAACCGATTCGTACACGTGGCGTGCGGCACGACGCCCTCATTCGCGGGAAACTCAGAGGCCTTATGGCAGAACGTGCCCGCCTACAACTACTTCGCGGTGATTGAGTACAACACATCACTGGTCGTGGCGGGAAGGGGATCGGGTATCTTCCTCCACGTCGCCAAGGGTGATCCCACCACCGGATGCGTCAGTGTGGCCAAAGTGAGTCTGGTCAAAATACTTCGACTCCTCCATGCATCGCTGCATCCCATGATCGATATCACCACGACGGCACACCTTCAGGGTTGAGGTGTGCTGCGAAATTCGAATGGGGTGATCGCTGGACGTAGTGCGCGACCCCCGACCAACGCCGACGCCGCGCTGACATTGACGTAGAGCGCCGGTCGCCTGCAGCGGGGTGAAGTGTTGGGTAAACTCGGCGGGTTGATCGACTTCCTCGTGGCGGGTCGCGCGACGAAAGATCTCACTAGCTATCGCGAGCGTCGTCCGCACCGACTAATCGTGACCACCGTCGGTCTTTCGCGTCGAGCCAAAACTGCCGTGACGTCCCGATCCCGCAATGAAGCGCTGTACCTCATCCACCATTCCTGCTTGAACCGCGACGGAGCCGTGGCGGTACTCCACGTGCAACGCGTCGACTTCGCTGAGCGTAAGACCTTCGTATAACGAAAGGCGATCCTCGCGCATGCACACCTGAGGAAATGTGGCGATCTCGTGGGCGAGCGCGATCGCGCTTCGCCGGGCCTCACCGGGTTCGACGACTCGGTTGACGAGACCCATGGCGAGTGCTTCGCTCGCTCCGACCGCTCGCCCGGTGAGAATGAGGTCTAGGGCTCGTCCGGTACCCACAATTCTCGGTAAACGCACCGTGCCACCGTCCACGAGCGGAACGCCAAACCGTCGACAGAACACCCCCACGATCGCGTTGACCTCCATTACTCGTAGGTCGCACCAGAGGGCGAGTTCGAGTCCGCCCGCGACGGCGTACCCGTCGATGGCGGCAATGACTGGTTTCGAAAGAACCATGCGCGTCGGTCCCATTGGTCCGTCACCGAAAGATTCGAAGCGGTTCGATGCACCAAATCCAATCGCTGACAGATCGGCGCCGGCACAAAAAGTGCCACCTTCGCCCGCGAGGACGGCTACTTTCGCTGTTGGGTTGGCTTCGAACAGGCGAAACGCCTCTGCCAATTCCGCGGCACAGTCGCGATTGACGGCGTTGCGAACTTCGGGGCGATTGATGGAAACGACGAACGTGGTGTCAACCATTTCCGTACGCACGAGTTCGTTAGTCATGGATTTAGCATCGCACGCATTGACGCGGATCACACCGGGGCTACGGTTCCGGCGAGAACGTTTCGTCGTCACGGGTGTCATGAGGCATTCGCGGGCTACGCGAGGGCACTACGGCGTAGGTGCGGGAGAATCGTCGCCTGGAGGTGGGGGCTGAAAGTTGCCCGCGCCGGGAGAGAGTGCACTCAGGTGACGGTGGATCTCCTCGAGGAGGTCGGTCTGCTTCTTCACCTCTTCGGTCAGGGACGTATTTTCACCCAGAAGCACTTTTATGTCGTCGGTGTTCTTGACGGTGTGCAGCGCAATCTCTGACGAAATGGAGTCGGCCCGTTTGGCCGCGATCAACAAAGCGGCCGCCTGGACGCCGGCCAGCATCGATAAAAAAAGGTTCAGTAAAATGTAGGGATACGGGTCGAACGCTTTGTGGTGAATCACGCGCTGCAAAAAGTACGTATTGAGCGTCGCCCAGATGATCATGACGCCAAAGAAGCTGAACACGAAGGGCCAGGAACCCATAATGTTGCGCATCTTGTCGGCCGCTCGTTCCCCGCGAGTGAGATTTTCCCCAGATCGAACGCCGGGATGTTCGTGCCATCGAGCCCTGCCAATATGTACCATGGACCCAATCTTCGCAGGGCGAAACTCGCGATACTGGAATAGCGCGCTGCGCCGGTTCGTGGTCAGTACATGATGAATTGGGGAAGTTGGAAACGTCGACAGTTGCGCCGATGAATGAAGGAGTCATTCGGGTCTTGAGGTCCCTCGGTTCGCTCGCCCCAGAAGAATTGGCCTTCGAGCCCGACGCACATCCTGGACGGGTGAGCATTGTGCATGGCGTGACCGCCGAGGTGATTTCGAGCGACGTCGTGGGTAATGAAGAGGTGTCGACCTGCCAGTTTGCGACGGTGCTAAATCTGTCGCCAGTCGCCGGTGACTGGGTGAGCGTTCGTCACGGGTACATCGCCGCGGTAACTCCTCGCACCACCGCGCTTCGTCGGCCGCACCCCAATCAACGTGACGTGCAAATCCTGGCGGCGAATCTCGACATTGTGCTCGTCGTGGTACCAATCGACCGCGAGCTCAATCTGCTGATGCTCGAACGCCTGGCGGTAATGGCGTTCGACAGTGGGGCGCTGCCGATTGTCGTACTCACCAAATCCGACGGGGCCGAGATTGTCGATTCGGTGGTCGCTGAAGCGAGCGAGGTCGTCCCGGGGGTGGAGGTTCTGACGACGAGTTCACAGAGCGGACGCGGAATTGATCAACTTCGTTCCCTGCTCCACGTAGGCGTGACGGCAGTAATGCTCGGCGCGTCGGGAGCAGGCAAGACGTCGCTTCTCAACGCGCTCGAAGAGAAGAGCGAGTTGACACGTGAGGTGAGTCGAACCGGCGAGGGCCGTCACGCGACGACGACCCGACGGCTGTATCGCCTCTCCAGCGGGGGAGTGCTCTTAGATATCCCCGGCATCCGACTTCTTGATCTGATGGTTGGTCGCGAAGGCATTGACGAAGCATTCGCCGACATCATTGAGTTGGCGAAGGACTGCCGATTTGCGGACTGTCGCCACGACGGCGACGAAGGTTGCGCCGTCGAGTTCGCGGTCGCCGACGGCGAACTGCCGTTGCGACGTCTCGAAAGTTGGCGCGCGGTTCGCGACAGTGTGCTCACGAGCGAGCGACTCGCCGATCGAACGAAAGTTGCGCGGCGAAAGCGAACGGGACGTCCTCGGCCGCCCATCGATGACGAGATCGACGATGACGTCGACGATGATGTCGGTGATGGCACTGACGACGAGTGAAGGGCTCCTTAGCGCGAAGGGTCGGCGATCTCGAGCGCTAATAGTGGCGCCGAGGCTTTGTTGATGCACTCTTCGTACTCGAGGTCGGGCTGACTGTCGGCGACCACGCCGCCACCGGCCTGCACCGTCGCGACGCCGTTACGCAGCGAGACCGTGCGAATCGTGATGGCGAAGTCCGCGTTGCCCGATAGCGAGAAGTAACCCACGGCACCGCCGTAGGGGCCTCGAAAGACGGGCTCGAGTTCGTCGATCAGTTCCATGGCTCGCACTTTTGGAGCCCCAGTCAAAGTGCCCGCGGGAAACAGCGCGTCAAACGCGTCAAACGCGTCGAGTCCCGGTTTTAGTTCGCCGCTTACCTGTGAGACCAAGTGCATGAGGTGCGAGAATCGTTCAATGTGGGCCAGTCGCTCGACTTCGACCGTGCCCGGAACCGCCACGCGACCCACGTCGTTTCGCCCGAGATCGACGAGCATCACGTGTTCGGCGATCTCCTTCTCGTCGTGCAGAAGTTCTGATTCCAGTTCGCGGTCGTCGGCTTCGCTGATGCCGCGCGCGCGCGTCCCGGCAATTGGCCGCGTGCTCACGATGCCGTCGTGCACGCGCAGCAACATCTCGGGCGAGGCACCGACGATCTGACTCTCGCCCGAATCGAGCAGGTACATATACGGCGAGGGGTTAAGTGCACGCAACACCCGGTAGAGCGTGAGGGAGTTCACGCCGCTCGGTCGCGCAAACTGCTGGCTCGGCACCACTTGAAAGACGTCGCCCGCGTAGATGTACTGCTTCGCCTTCTCCACTACGAGGCCGTACGCCTCATTGGTGAAATTGGAAAGTTCACGAGCGAGCGCCCGCACGTCGATGGTGGTTCGCTGGGTGGGCGCGGTCGCAATCATTCTCTCGGCCGCGGGGTCACTAGCGGGCGCCGGCGACAGCAGCGTGGCGACAATGTCGTCGAGTCGAGTCGAGGACTTGGCGTAGATTTCACGAGGGTCGTCGTCGACGTCGACAATGGAGTTGACAACGACCGTCGTCGAATGGCGCACGTGATCACAGACCAGTACCGCGCCGGGGAACGAGAAGTCGAGATCGGGCCACCCGTCGCCCGTGGTTTCGCGAGGAAGTCGTTCGAGGCGTCGTACGTAGTCGTAGGAGACGAAGCCAACGGCGCCCGCGAAAAAGTCGGGAAGAGTCCGTGGGGTGTAGGCGCGGTACCGTCCCAGAAGTTGGCGGATCGTCTCGAGCGGTGAGAGATTATCGTCGCCGTAAAAAGTGCCCTCCACGACGGTGCGGCCCGACGAGGTCGTCACGCGCCACAGCCGGTCGAGTCCAATGAAGGAATAACGTCCAGTGGCTTCACCGAGTGCGGCACTTTCGAGCAGGAAGATTGCTCGATCACCGAGGCGGTGGTAGAGCGAGACCGGGGTTTCGCGATCGAGCTGCAAGGTGGCCGGGAGCGGCACGACGTTGTGGCCGTCGTCGATGAGTTCTAAGAACGTAGTTAAGTCGATCGGCTCCATGGCGAAATGTTACCGATTCCCTTCCCGTAGTCTTTCCCAATGGCTGTTGGTCCCTCAATCCTGGTTGTCGACAACTACGACTCGTTCGTCTACAACATCGTGCAGTACCTCGGAGAACTTGGCGCGTCGGTGACCGTGTTGCGAAATGACGTGATCGACGCACACGACGTCGAAAGGATGTCACCCGACGGGGTGCTCGTGTCGCCCGGACCGGGTTATCCGCGCGACGCCGGAAATTCGCTCGCGATTATCGGCTACTGCGCGAAGAGTTCGCTGCCGATGTTCGGCGTCTGCCTCGGACACCAGGCACTCGGCGTCGTGTTCGGTGCCACGGTCAACCCCGCACCAGAACTGTTGCACGGCAGGTCGAGCCTGGTCACTCATGACGGTACGCACCTCTTCGAAGGCGTGGCGAATCCACTTATTGCGGGCCGCTACCACTCACTCGTTGTTGACGCGGACGGACTACCCGACGAGTTGGAGGTGAGCGCGACGTCCCATGGTCTCATCATGGGTCTTCGCCATCGCACGCTGCCACTCGAAGGAGTCCAGTTCCACCCAGAGTCGGTCTTGACCCAGGATGGCTATCGAATGCTCGCTAACTGGCTGGGCGTCTGTGGCTCGGCGGACGCAATTGACCGATCGCACGTGTTGGCGACACGTAGTGACGCCGTTCGCGCCTCACTGCCCGAGCCAATTCACTGACGCCACGATCGAGCGACGTCACTCGACGATCGGGGCCTGCAGCCCGTGCTGGGGGTCGTTCTTAATTTGGTGGCGCATCACTTGAACGAGGATGACGATCGCCGCGGGCAACATTACAAAACTCGGCATCGCCATTGGCAGTTGGTGAATGAGAAACCCGTAGACGAGCCAGCAGAGCGCGGTGATGCACGCGGTAAACCAACTGATCGCCGAGACGCCACTGACGTCGGTGGGTCGAATGACGAGGGCCAACTGGGGAAGATAGATGATGACCGAACTACTGACCGCGACCGCGGCCAAGATCCAGCGGAGCTGGGGGAACGTGCCAATGTACGTCGCGACGATCGTGATCACGAGAAGCCCGAAGTAGCCGACCGTGCTGCGCGACATTTTCTTCTGGTTCTTCGCGGCGAGAAACGCCACTACCGACGCAACAAGTAAACACGGCACGTTGGCAAATATTTCTGCGGGTACGTGGTAAATAAATCCGTAACAGAGCCAGATTTCGGCGACGAACGCCGACAGTAACCACGTACCGAGCGAGACTCCGTTGGCGCCGGTCGAGCGAATTCGCGCACCCTGGGCCAGCGCCTGAAAAATGGTGATGACCGGCGCCGCGACCGCCAAACTGGCGGTGAAGGTGGCGGTGGCGGTAATCATCGGGGTGCATCTCTTTCAGTTCGCACTCGCGGTGACCGGGGCTTTCGTCGACCGTTAGACCCTTCAATTGTATCGATAGGTTGCACTGCACCGACGTCGCTGATCCTTAGTCGAAGTTCTGGCCCACCGCAACGCGCCTCTCGATGACCTCGCCGTCCACTCGTTCGATTCGGTACGCCGCCGGACCGGTTGCGCTGACCGGTTTCGCGTCGGCCACGACCGAGGTCGCCTCGATTCCCTCGTACCAGATACCGACATGATCGTCGGTGGCGTAGGCGAGAGGTGGTAGAACTTCGCGCTGCATGAGGTCGTGCAGAAGCGGGCGACGCTGTTCTTCCGAGTCATAGTGCACGCCATTGGCGTAGGGGAGAAACCCCAGCCCGTTGGTGACGGCCTGCAGTTCCGGTCCGAATGAATCGGTGGTGCCACCGATATGCCAACAGAGGCTTCCCGCCGATACCCCGCCCAAGATCACGCCCTGTTCCCAGGCCGCTCGCATGGCCCAATCCACGCCGTGTAGTCGCCACAGAGCCAACAGGTTGGCGACCGAGCCACCACCTACCCAGACGAAGTGACTGCCGCAGAGGCGGTCTTCGGGGTCGGCCGACGGTTGGGGAAAGAGTTTCAGTTCCGTCACGTCACAACCGGCGGCGTTGAATGCTTCGTAGGACATTGCGTAGTAATTACTCGGGTCACCGGTCGCGGTGTACACGAGACAGACGCGGGGACGAACTTTCTCGGTCATCGTGAGTCCGTCGAGGATCATGGTGCCGAGGCGCACCGACTGTTGCACCGGTCCCGCTACGAACCCGCCCGACGTTGCGAGAATTCGAGGTGTCTTCATGCTTCAGTTTTATCGCACGTTGACCGAGTAAACAGGTCCAGCCTCTCGCGTAGGATTCGGTCGGTACTACTTGCGTGAGGAGCCTGATGCCAACTAGCGAAGCCGAAATCGATACGCTCGTCGATAATCTCATTGCAGACTGCCCTCCCACGACCACCGATCCAGTGGTCTTTCTCGGTGAACAGTTCGACCGGGGCCTCGCGTGGGCTCACTTTCCCGTCGGCCACGGTGGCCTAGGAGCAAGTCCGGCCGGTCATCTCGTCGTACTTCGTCGACTCTCCAAAGTTGGCGCACCGACCGCAGTGCTGCGCAACGTCCTCGGCTACGGGATGGTCGCGCCGACCATCGTGATGCACGGTACCGAATGGCAGAAGGAGCGATTTCTGCGCCCGCTCTTTACCGGTGAAGAGATATGGTGCCAGCTGTTCTCCGAGCCGGGCGCCGGCTCGGACGTCGCGGCGCTCGCTACCCGAGTCGAACGCGACGGCGATGAATGGGTCCTCAACGGCCAAAAGGTATGGACGACGCTGGCGCACGAATCGGCCTACGGGCTCATCATCGCACGGAGTAATCCCGATGTTCCCAAGCACCGTGGGATCACGGCATTTCTCGTGGACATGCACGCACCGGGCGTCGATGTTCGTCCGCTCTATCAGTCCACGGGTGAGGCTGAATTTAACGAATGTTTCTTCACCGACGTGCGCGTGCCCGACGCCATGCGACTGGGTGATGTGGGCGAAGGATGGGCGGTGTCGATCACGACGTTGATGAACGAACGCGTCTCCATTGGGGGGACTGTGCCGCCTCGTGGGTCGGGACTCATTGGCGAAGCGGTCAAAATCTGGCAAAAGAAGTGGGCCGGGCGCAATGACCGCTACGCCACTGCCGTACGTAGCGAACTCCTGCAGTCCTGGGTCCGAAACGAAGTGGCTCGCCTCACCAACTGGCGCGCGAGCGATCTTCGAAAGGCCGGTACGCCCGGACCCGAGGGTTCCGTCGCGAAACTCGCGTTCGCCGAAGAGAATCAAAAGACGAGCGAACTTTGCGTCAATCTCATGGGAGCCTAAGGAATGCTCTATGGATCGAACTACCCACCAATTCGTCCCACCGAATCGGCCATGACCGGAGGCGATATGCGCAAGGCATTCATTCGCATGCGGGCGAACTCCATTGAGGGCGGTACCAGTGAAGTCATGAGAAACATCATTGGCGAACGAGTTCTCGGGTTACCGGGTGAACCTCGCAACGATAAAGACGTGGCGTGGAAGGATGTCCCGCGAAGTTGAGAAAATCTTCGCCGCGTTGACTACGATGCGCCCTTCTCCGCTCCGGCCTTTCCGCCAATTGCGTTGAGGAAGAAATCTCGAACTCGTTCGGGCGAGGGATTGATTCGCGTTGAGCCAGTAATAATGACCTGACCAATGGTCGCGGGCCAGAAGGACGCAATCAGCGTCTCGGCGTCGACATTTTGATCAATCCAACCGAGTACGCGGGCAGAATCAATGAGCTTGATCCACCGATCGAACTGTCGATCCAGGTCGGCGAGGAATTTCTGCTTCGCTCGAGGGTCGGCCCATACGTCGAGCAACAGTTTGATAATGGCCCAACTATCGTTCGGACGACCCGACGTCCACGCCAGGACCATGTTCTCGCCGACCGCGGTCCAGAACCCTGGTTCGTCTCTCTCCTCCATCGCCGATTCGGCC
>JBBQGY010000025.1:0-15274 GCA_038323435.1 Acidimicrobiales bacterium | reverse complement strand
CGGTCGATCCGGCCGCGATGGCGTTCACCCGAATTCGCGGCGCGAGATCCTTCGCCACGAGACGGGTGTAGTGGGCGAGCGCCGCCTTCGTCGCTCCGTACGCCGCGAAGCCCCGGCCCGCCACGTGTCCCATGACCGACGTGATGTTGATAATCGAGCCGCCGCCGGTGTCGAGCATGATCGGCACCGCGGCGAGGTTGAGGGCGTGAGCTGTCGCGACGTTGAAGTGGAATGCCTCTTCGAGGTACTGCGTCGTGGTGTCGAGAAACGGCAGCGGAATGGTCCCGCCCACGTTGTTGACGACAATGTCAATGCGTCCGAATTCGTCCTTCGCCACCTGCGCGAGCGCACCAACGGCGTCGAGGTCCATCAGATCACAGACGACCGTGACGGCCCGTTGTCCGGCGTGGGACACGGCGTTCGCCACGACGTCCAGGTCGGACTGGGTACGCGACGCGATGACCACGTTGGCCCCGCACTGGGCGAGTGCGATTGCGCTGCCCGCGCCAATCCCTCGTCCCGCGCCGGTGACGATCGCCACCTGTCCCTCTACTCGGAATCGGTCAAGAATCACAGTCGTCTCCCGTGTCTGGTCACAGCCAATTGCTTGGCCGTTTGTCTAGCACGGTACTTACGTCCCACGTGGTGGCAGCGCCACTCCGTTAGTTAAGTCGAGCCTCGAGGTCGTCGAGGGCGGTGGCTAACTGAGGGGGCAACCGGTCGGCGAACTGAGCGAAGTGTTCGCGGATCAGTGGAACTTCTGCGCGCCATTCGTCGTTGTGCACCGTGAGCAGTTCATCCATGTCCGCGGGTGAGATGTCGAGTCCTTCGACGTTGATCGCCGTCGACGTGGGCACGAAGCCAATGGCGGTCTCGACGGCGTCGCCGCGACCGGCGCTACGTTCAAAGACCCACTCGAGCACGCGACTGTTCTCGCCGTACCCGGGCCACAGCCAGCGGCCGTCGTCACCCTTGCGGAACCAGTTGACGTAGAAGATCTTGGGCAGCGTGGATTCGTCGAAGCGGTCGGAGAACTTCAGCCAGTGCGCGAAGTAGTCGGCCATGTTATAGCCGCAGAATGGCAGCATGGCGAAGGGGTCACGACGTAGATTGCCGACGGCTCCCGACGCGGCGGCCGTGGTCTCGGACGACATGATCGATCCCAAAAAGACGCCGTGCTCCCAGTTACGCGACTGGAAAATCAGCGGCACGACACCGGCTCGACGTCCCCCGAGGAGGATCGCGTCAATCGGTACACCGGCCGGGTCTTCCCATTCGGGTGCGATCGCGGGGTCCTGGCTCGCCGGCGCGGTGAAGCGCGAGTTCGGGTGCGCCGCGGGCGTGCCCAACTCCTTGGTCCAGGGCTGGCCCTTCCAGTCGGTAAGCCCGGCGGGTGGTTCACTCATACCCTCCCACCAGACGTCGCCGTCAGCGGTGAGTGCGGTATTGGTGAAAATGGTGTTCGCCTCAATGGAGTACATCGCGTTGGGGTTGGTGTGCATGTTGGTACCCGGCGCGACGCCGAAGAATCCGGCTTCGGGGTTGATGGCGTAGAGGCGACCGTCGGGGCCGGGCTTCATCCAGCAGATGTCGTCGCCCACCGTCTCGACCTTCCACCCCGGCAGTGACGGCACCAACATGGCGAGGTTCGTTTTGCCACAGGCGCTGGGGAAGGCGCCCGCTACGTAGCGCGATTCGCCGGCGGGATTCGTGAGCTTCAAGATCAACATGTGCTCGGCCAGCCACCCGTTATCACGGGCGAGCACCGACGCAATGCGCAGCGCAAAGCACTTCTTGCCCAGCAGTGCGTTACCGCCGTAGCCCGAACCGTAGGAAATGATCTCTTCGGTTTCGGGGAACTGGACAATGTACTTGTTGTCCGCGTCACACGGCCACGCCACGTCCACGTCGCCCGCACCGAGCGGTGCGCCCACGGAATGCAGGCAGGGCACGAAGACGCCGTCGTCGCCGAGGACTTCGAGCGCACCGGTACCCATACGCGTCATGATGCGCATGGAGGCCGCCACGTAGGCGGAGTCGGTGATCTCGACGCCGATGTGCGAGATCTTCGACCCGAGCGGTCCCATCGAGAAGGGGATGACGTACATCGTGCGACCCTTCATTGAACCTCGAAAGAGATCGTTCAACGTCGCGCGCATCTCGCCCGGGTCGCGCCAATTATTCGTTGGCCCGGCGTCGATCTCCTTGGCCGAACAGATGAAGGTTCGATCCTCGACGCGCGCCACGTCCGCGGGATCGGATTTCGCGTAGTAACTGTTGGGACGCTTCGCGTCGGACAACTTGGTGAAGGTGCCATTGTCGACGAGCAACTGGCAGAGGTCGTCGTACTCTTGCGCGGAGCCGTCACACCATTGGATACGATCAGGTGTAGTGAGTCCTGCCACTTCCTCCACCCACGCAATAAGTTTCTTGTTCTGCGTCGGGTACGTCATGTTGGGTTCCTCCATTCTCAGCACGTCGCATCGGCGCGACGTTTTACCAGCAGACCTGCATCATGTTCCCGCCGGTTGACCCAACCGCCCCCAAAAGGGATTACCCCCGGCGCGAAGATGACCTCATTGAGCGTATCGCCACAATCGTCGGGCAACGCAACCGCCCCAATGGTGAAGTTCACATCGGCGACGACGCCGCGGTCCTGGCCCCCTTCGTCGGCGAGGCGATCGTCAGCACGGACGTCGCCGTACTGGGCGTTCACCTCGATGCTGAACTTTTTCCACTCGAGGATTTAGGTTTTCGCGCGGTCGCGGCGGCCTTGTCGGATCTCGCCGCCATGGGGGCCCGAGCCCGAGCGGCGCTGGTCGCGGTGGTCGCCCCCCCGGGGACCGACCTCGAGGAGCTGCACCGGGGTATAGCGGACGCGTCGAGAATTACGAACTGTCCCATCGTCGGCGGCGACCTTTCGGTGGGCCGCGATGTATCGGTCGCGGTGACGGTGATCGGCGAGTGTCCCGGCGGCGGCGCGGTACTGCGACGTGGGGCTATGCCCGGCGACGAACTGCTGGTGACCGGTCCCCTCGGGCGCAGTTCGGCGGGGCTTCGACGGCGACGTGAGGGCGCGCCGCTGGGTGACGAGTTGGTAGTGGCCCATCGACGACCGTGGCCCCGACTCAGCGAGGGCCTGGCGGCGCGAGGCGCGGGCGTGAGCGCAATGATGGACCTGAGCGACGGACTCGGACTCGATTTACACC
Source organism: Acidimicrobiales bacterium (assembly GCA_038323435.1). Classification (GTDB taxonomy): domain Bacteria; phylum Actinomycetota; class Acidimicrobiia; order Acidimicrobiales; family RAAP-2; genus RAAP-2. The sequence goes on along the minus strand of JBBQGY010000025.1, from coordinate 12,065 downwards.
GTTTGGCCGACGCGTCAAAAGTCGGGTTCGAACTTTTCGACGTGCCCGTCGCCGACGGCGCGACGTTCGACGAGGCGTCGAGTGGTGGCGAGGACTACGAGTTGATCATCGCCACTCACGACGCGGCCCGGCTGCGCCTGGTCTTTCTCGATCGCGGGCTTCGTGCTCCGCTCACTATTGGCCGCGTGGTCGCCGATCGGTCAGCGAGAACGCTAAGGGGCGAGCGATTTGAACGGCGAGGCTGGCAGCACCAGCTCTAGCGACGTGCTTAGGCGGTGACGTTACGACGGGCGGGCTTGACAACCTTGCCCGACCGAATACAGCCCGTGCAGACGTTCATTCGCGTGGGGGTCGAGCCGACGAGCACGCGCACGCGCTGGATGGTCGGATTCCAACGACGCTTGGTGCGCCGGTGGGAGTGCGAGACGTTCATGCCGAACGACGGCTTCTTGCCGCAGATTTCGCAGACTGATGCCATGGTGAACGTTCTCCTTCGTAGGGACCGTTACGCAACGGTGCCGCGGTGTAAAGCGAATGTCCATTGTAGCATCGCTAGCGATGACCCTTCCTCTCGCGCTATCGGCACGCCAGTTACGCACGGCGATCTCTACGTACGCGGATCTGTTGCGTTCGCATAAAGAGGTCATTAACCGCCTAAATGTCTACCCGGTGCCCGATGGCGATACCGGGACCAATATGTCACTCACCATCGATTCGGTGACCGCCGAACTCGACCCCCTCAGTGAGAACGCCCCGATGTCGGAGGTCTGTAAGGCCATCGCCCACGGTTCTCTTATGGGAGCACGCGGTAATTCCGGCGTCATTCTCTCGCAAATGCTACGCGGACTCGTTGCCAAATTTCCTGCCGACGGCGAGGTCGCACCCGGTCTGCTCGCGGACTCGCTCGAACACGCAGACGTCCTGGCACGCCAGGCGGTGGTGCGCATCGTCGAAGGCACGATGCTGTCCATCGCGCGCGCCGCCGCCGAAGGCGCACGGGCCCACTGCGAGACACTCACCTCACTCGTTCGCTCGGCGCGCGATCGCGCTCGTACGGCACTGGCCCACACCCCCGAGCAGCTGGCGGTACTCAAGCAGGCGAGCGTCGTGGACTCGGGCGGCACCGGTCTGCTCTTGCTCTACGACGCGCTCTGCAACGTGGTCGCGGACGATCCGCTACCCATTGCGCCCTCGGTCGACACCATTGAAGTTCACGCCCACGAGGAGTTGGACCCCTCACGTCAAGGCGGCATTGCCGACCTGCGTTACGAAGTGATGTACCTGCTCGACGCCGACGACGCCAAGATGCACGCGTTTCGCGAAGTCTGGGCCGGCATTGGTGATTCGATCGTGATCGTCGGCGGCGACGGACTTTACAACTGCCACATCCACACCGACGACATCGGGGCGTCGGTCGAAGCGGCCCTCGACGCCGGACGACCTCGCGATATCCGTGTCACCGACCTCAGCGAGCAGGTGATTGAGGAGCGTTGGGTGCGCGAAGCCAGTGGCGGTGACGTCGCCGACGAACCGACCGCGCCGCCCACCACCGCGGTGGTGGCGGTGGTCGTGGGCGAGGGCGTCGGGCGAATCTTTCGCTCGCTCGGAGTGCGGACCTTCGTCAAGGGTGGTCAGTCAATGAACCCCTCGACGGCCGACCTCGTGGCGGCGGTGCAGGCAACGGGATCGTCCCAGGTGGTGTTGCTGCCCAACAATAAGAACATCATTCCCGTCGCTCAGCAGGTCAACGACCTCGTCGAACAGCGCGTCACGGTCGTCGCGACCCGTTCCATTGTCGAAGGATTCGCGGCACTGCTCGAGTACGATCCCGACGCGTCGGCCGACGAGAACGCCGCGGCGATGGGAATCTCGGCGGGCAATGTCATCGCCGGTGAAGTGACCCGGGCCGTGCGCGACACGTCAACCGACGCGGGCGACGTGCACGTGGGTGACTGGATTGGACTCGACGACCGCGGCGTGCAATCAATCGCCGACTCGATTGCGCGCGCGAGCAGCCAACTGCTCGCCAAACTGATCCACCCCGAACACGAGTTGCTCACCATCATCGAAGGTGAGGGCGCGTCGGGCGCCAACACGCGTCGGATTACCGACTTCCTCGCCGAAGAGTTCCCGGGGGTGTCGGTGGAGGTGCACCACGGGGGACAGCCGCTCTACCCCTACTTCTTCGGCATCGAGTGAGTTCGACGCCTCGGGGATTACGCCAGTTGGGCGACGTTGAGGTCAGTAAATTACGCAACGTGGGCGAAAAGCGCGTCGCCGCGCTCGCCACACTCGGCATCGAGAACGTCTTTGACCTGCTGACGGTCTACCCTCGTCGTTACATCGACCGCACCAAACGCGTCGACCTTTCGGACCTCACGGTGGGTGAAGAGGCGGCGGTCTTTGGTGAAGTCACCAAGATCAGTGGACGGCGGACCAAACAGGGCCGCGCCATGGTCGACTCCACGGTACGTGACGACAGTGGTTCGTTCAAGGTCGTCTTCTTCAACCAGGCGTGGCGCGAACGCCAACTCCCCGTCGGCGTGCAGGCCCTCTTCTTTGGCAAAGTGACCGACTACAAGGGACAGCGTCAAATGACCAATCCCGTCGTCGACGTGATCGTCGGTCCCTCGGGCGACGAACGTGACGCCTCGCGCGTTGGTCGGGTGGTGCCGATCTATCCGGCGTCGGGCAAGGCCGGTCTCACCAGTTGGGAGATTGGCGGTTTTATTGAAGAGTCACTTCGACGCGCCGGGCCATTGCACGATCCCGTGCCCGACGCCGTGCGCGCCGACCTCGCACTCGTGGACCGCACCGCGTCGTTCTGGGGCATTCACCTCCCTCAGGAGATCGACGAGGTCGCGCCGGCGACCCGGCGCCTCGTCTTTGACGAGTTTCTTCGCCTGCAGCTGTTGTTGGCGCTTCGCCGTCGACGACTCGAAGCCACGTCGGCCGGCGTACGCCATCCGATCAGCGATGACGACCTCGACGTCGCGCCGGGTTCGTTGAGTACTCCGTCATCCTCGCTCGTGCGCCGATTCCTCGCCAACCACCACTTTGCCCTGACGAGTGCCCAGCGCCGTGTGTTGGGAGAGATCGCGAGCGACCTCTCGTCGTCGCTTCCCATGCACCGACTCCTCCAGGGCGACGTCGGTTCGGGCAAAACCGTCGTGGCGCTCACGGCGTTGCTCGCCTCCATCGACGGGGGCCGTCAGGGCACGTTGATGGCCCCGACCGAAGTACTCGCCGAACAGCACCTCGCGTCGTTGCGCCGCGATCTCGAGGGCCTCACGGTGGCGGACCCCGCCGTGCTGGCGGGCGAGCGACCCCTGTCGATTCAGCTACTGACCGGTCGCGTGCGCGCCAAGGACCGCGCGTTCGTGCTCGACGGATTAGTTGACGGATCGGTGGACATTGTCGTGGGCACACACTCCCTCTTGAGCGACGACGTGCGATTTCGCGCACTGGGCGTCATCGTGATTGACGAGCAGCATCGCTTCGGAGTTGAACAGCGCGCGGCCCTGCGTGACAAGGGACGCGAGCACTCTGTCGAAGCGGCCGACCCCGACCTGCTCGTGATGACCGCGACGCCGATTCCGCGCACCGCCGCCATGGTGGTCTTCGGTGATCTCGACCGCTCCGTGCTCGACGAAATGCCCGCGGGGCGACTGTCGATTGCGACCGCGTGGGCCCAGAGTGACGTCGAGGTCGCCGACTGTTGGCAGCGGGTTCGCGACGAAGTGGCGAACGGACGGCGCGCCTACGTCATCTGTCCACTGGTCGAGGACTCCGAGCGCATCGAAGCGACGAGCGCGGTCGAAGAGCGAACGCGACTAGCGCTGGGTGAACTGCGCGGCCTCGCCGTTGGATTGCTGCACGGCCAAATGAAGGGGCCGGAAATGGACGAAGTAATGGCCCAGTTTCGCGCCGGCGAACTGGACGTGCTGGTCGCCACCGTCGTGATTGAGGTGGGCGTGGACGTACCCGAGGCGAGCGTCATTGTCATTGAAGACGCGTGGCGATTCGGCCTCGCTCAGTTACATCAATTGCGCGGTCGCGTGGGGCGTAGCGACGCGCAGAGTTACTGCTACGTCCTGGGCCCCGCGCCCAACGCCGAGAGTGCGATTCGACTGCAGGCCCTGGTTGATTCAACCGACGGATTCGCGCTCGCCGAGATTGACCTGGACCTACGTGGTGAAGGAACGTTGCTCGGTGCTCGTCAACGTGGTCGCAGCGACCTTCGCCTCGCGTCGCTGCGCCGCGACGAAGATCTGTTGATCGCGGCCCAACGGGTTGCTACCTCGATGGTGCAGCTCGACGGTTTGCAGACCAGTCCCGAGATGATCGACGAGCTGCGGCTCTTCGTTGATCAAGAAGAAGCGGACTACTTGTTCAAGTCGTGACTCGCCACTGGCCTAGCCTTACGGCGTGCGGGTAATTGGTGGAGTGGCTCGAGGACGACCGCTCAAGGCAAAACTTCCTCCTTCCGTGCGCCCGACGACGGACTACGCTCGCGAAGCAATCTTCTCGATGCTCGAAAGCCGGGGCGGACTCGGCGACCTCGTCGTCGTCGATCTCTTTTGTGGATCGGGCGCCATGGGTATTGAAGCGATGTCGCGCGGTGCGTCCAAGGTCTACTTCGTCGACAGCGACCCGGCGTGCCTCGCCGCGGTGAAAATTAACCTCGAACCGTTGAAACTGTCCGCCGAAGCGGTCTACGTACGGGCCAACCTGCCTGTATGGTCGGCGCCGGCGGACATTGATCTGCTACTGGCCGACCCGCCGTACGGTCCACTCGACCTCGACAGCGTGTTGCACGGGGTCGCGGCCCAGCGCGTGATTATCGAGAATGATCGTCATATGGACCCTCCGCAGGGCTGGATCGTCACCAAAACGAAAAGGTACGGCACTACGCTCGTAACAATGTTGGAACCCAACGAAAGTGGTCACGCGTGACGACCGTGGGACTCATTCCGGGTTCGTTCGACCCCTTTCATAACGGGCACCTCGAAGTGGTTGAACGAGCGTCGCACATCTTTGACGATATTGTCGTCGCGGCGATTCGCAATCCCCAAAAGTCCGAGGTCCTCTTTGACCTCGACGAGCGCCGCGAAATGATCGCCGAATCGCTCGTACACCTCAACAACGTCCGGATTGTTTCTATTTCGACGCTACTGGTGGACGTCGCGCGCGACGTCCACGCGACCGCCATTGTCAAGGGCCTTCGTGCGGTGTCGGACTTCGAGGTTGAGTTGCAGATGGCCCAGATGAACCGTTCACTGTCCGGGGTCGAGACGCTATTTCTCCCCTCGAGTTCGCACCACTCGTTCGTGTCGTCGCGGCTACTGCGCGAGGTCGCCCGCTACGGTGGCAACGTGTCGGCATTCGTTCCAAAACCCGTGGCGCTCCGCCTCAATGAAAAATTCCCAGGAGGTGGCGATGACGTCATTTGACGGCTACGACGACCCCGAAGAGTTCGCTGACCAGCCCGGACGTCACGCCCGACGCGATATTGAAACTGACCTGCGCGACCTGCTCGAACTCATTGCGAACGCCAAACAGATGCCGCTGTCGAACTCGGCGCTGATCCCGCGCGACGACGTGCTCGGACTGCTCGAGCAGGCACTGCGCAGCCTCCCCGAAGAGATCCGCGAGGCCCGTTGGGCGCTGCGCGACCGCGAAGAGCTCATGGCGGCCGAACTGCAAAAGGCGCAGCAACTCATGGATCAGGTGCGTGCCGAGGCGGCTCGAATGGTCGACAAGACCGAAATCGTTCGCCAGTCCCGGCTGGTCTCCCAGCAGATCATCGCCGAGGCTCACACCCAGGCCCGCCAGATGATCAACCAGTCCGAGGATTTCATTGACGGAAAGCTCGCCAGTTTCGAGATTGTACTGGAGCGACTGTTAAAGACCGCGAGGTCGGGCCGCGAGCGCTTGAGCGCCCAGGGACTGTCGACGTCACTGATTGACCAAGAGGCCACCGCGACCGAAGAGTCGTTCCTCGACCAGACTCCGAACGGTTACGTGGCCCCGAGTACTCATGAGGAGACGTCCTTTTTCGACCAGGACGCGTTTTAACCCGTGGCCTCGCCGTACCTCGTGCCGGTTGCCCAGTTACTGCGCGACGTGCGCTCGACCCTCGAGGTCGCCTTCGAAGCCCCCTTTGACGAGCCCCACGAGTTCACTCCGAAGGGTCCGGCCGAGACCGACGTCTTTGCTGAAGCGAAGGTCCGCGTGCGTCTTCGTCTCGAGAGCTTCAGCGGGGGACTGAACGCCAAGGGCCACGTGGAGGCGCCGTGGCACGGGGTCTGTCGCCGGTGCTCGACCCCGGTACTGGGCATCAGTGAAGTGATCGTCAATGAGCGCTTCGTCGACGAACGCGGACCGGGTGACGAGGAGACGTACCTGATCGAAAATGATTTTGTCGACCTGGCGCCACTCGTGCACGACGCCATCTTCCTGGACCTGCCCCTCGCGCCACTCTGTCGCGACGACTGCCAGGGCCTCTGCCCGTACTGCGGAATCGACCGCAACGAGGCGGCCTGCGACTGTCAGGCACCGGTTGATGCGCGCTGGGCTACACTTGACGGACTCCGATTCACGGGCGCAGAACCCGGCGAATCCTACGAAGTGTGACGGGTTCGCCCGTTCTGGCGAAAGAGAAGATCGATGGCAGTCCCGAAGCGCAAAACCAGCAAAGCCAAGACCCGCAGCCGCCGCGCCGCGAACTGGCGCCTCGCCGTACCGGCGCGCAGCGTCTGCCCGCAGTGTGCGACGTCCAAACTGCCCCACGTGGTCTGCCCCAACTGTGGTTGGTACAAGGGTCGAGTCGCCGTAGAGGTCAATTAAGTTGACGCTGCCCATCGCCCTTGACGCGATGGGAGGTGACTTCGCACCCGGAGAAATTATCGCGGGCGCCCGGCGCGCCGTTGATGAACTCGGGCTCTCGGTCATCCTCGTCGGTGTTCCCGCACTCATGGGCGACCCCTTGGGTCTCGACGTCTACGCGTGCACCGAAGTCATTGCGATGGACGATGATCCCGCGAGCAGCGTTCGCAAGAAGAAAGATTCGTCACTCGTGCGCGCGGCCGAACTCGTGCGCGACGGCAAGGCGAGCGCGATGGTCTCGGCGGGCAATACCGGCGCAACGATGGCGTCGGCGTTGCTGCGAATGGGGCGCCTCTCGGGCGTGGTGCGTCCCTGCATCGCTACGCCCATCCCCAACCCGGGTCATAGCCCCACGGTGCTGGTGGACGCCGGAGCGAACTCCGAGTGCAGTGCCGAAATGCTCGTGCAGTTCGCCCAGATGGCGAGCGAATTCTGTCGCGCCTACTACGGCGTGGCGAACCCGAAAGTCGGACTGCTCTCTATTGGTGAGGAGTCGACGAAGGGGACACCACTGGTCAAAGAGACCCACAAGCTGTTACGCGAACTTGATGGTCTGAATTTTTCGGGCAACGTGGAGGGTCGCGACCTCATTCCTTCGCCGGTTGACGTGGTCGTGACCGACGGCTTCACCGGCAACGTCGCGCTGAAAACATTGGAGGGTGCGCTCACCTTCATCTTCTCGACCGTATTGAAAGTCATTGGTACGAACGATGCGACGCGAGGCGCCGGGAACGTGTTGTTCGAGTACCTGTTGCCCACGGTCGCTGAACTTACGCCAGAAAATCAGGGGGGCGCGATGCTGCTCGGACTCGACGGCATTTGCGTGATTAGCCACGGATCGTCCAACGCAACCGCGATCATGAACGCGCTACGAGTGGCCTCAGAGATGGAACGAGCGAACGTGGTCGAGCACGTACGCCGTATCATACGACCTGATCACGGCTAATAACTCAAGGTACATCCTTCGGCGCTCGGTAATCTAGAAGAGTAACCCAAAGGAGTGCATATGAGCGCTGACGCCGCGAATCCTACGTCATTGGATAGGTCCGCCATTTTGGGTCTCGTGCGCGAGCAACTCGCCGAAATCCTGGAAAAGAGCCCCGACGATATTGTCGAAGATGTTCCCTTTAGCGATCTCGGTGCCGATTCACTGGCGTTAATTGAACTCGTCGAAGCACTCGAAGAGCATTTCGCCACCTATTCGGCCGGTTTTCACATCGACGACGAGGACTTGGAAAGTCTCACCTCGGTTCGCGACGCGGTGGACTACGTTGCAGCCAAGCTGCAGGTGGCCTAACGAGGAGCGTGAGCCTGTTGCTCTCGCCCCTTGACCCTTTGGCCGAGCGCTTGGGACTAAGTCAATCCAGCGCGTTGCTGCACGTGGCCCTGACCCATTCAAGCTACGCGTCCGAACACGACGTCGAGTCCAACGAGCGTCTCGAATTCTTGGGTGACGCCGTCGTGAATCTCGCGGTGGCCGATCTCATCGTGACCTCCTACCCGCAGCTCAACGAGGGATCGGGATCGCTCGTTCGCTCGCGCGTCGTCAATGAGGCGGCGCTGGCGACGGCCGCCCAGCGCCTCGACCTCGCAAGGTACTTGCGCATTGGACGAGGCGTGATGAAGGAGAACGGACCCGAACGACCATCGCTCCTCGCCGACGCCTTCGAAGCAGTGATCGCCGCGCTCTACCTCGACTCGGGTTACGAAGCGGCCAAAGCGTTCGTGCACGACATGCTCGGCGACGACGTGGCCGACGCCGCGCTGCGACCGGGCGAGATCGATCCAAAGACCCGCCTGCGCCAGTGGGCGGAGTCGGCCGGTCGAGGCACACCGCTCTACGTCGTGACGTCGCGCGGTCCGGGCCACGACGTTACCTTCACGGCGACCGTCAGTGTCGCGGGCGAGCAACTCGCCACCGGTTCGGGACGCTCGAAGAAGGCCGCCGAAGCCGACGCCGCGCAGGTCGCCGTCGAGGGCCGGACCAATGCCTGAATTACCCGAAGTTGAAACGGTGCGCGCCTCACTCGCGCGCGACCTCATTGGAAAAAAGATCAAGGCCGTCACCGTCACCAATGGTCGCTTGGTACGACGTCACAAGACCGCCAAGGAGTTTCGCACCATGCTGGAGGGCCACTCCATCAAAACCGCGCAGCGACTGGGGAAAAACCTCGTCTTCTCACTCGAAAACGGTACGAATTTGGTGGTCCACCTCGGCATGAGCGGTCAGCTACTGCGCGCTAAGGGCCCAAAGGATGTGAAACCCAAACACACGCACGTGGTCTTTACCTTCGTCCAGGGCGGCGAACTTCGTTATGTCGATCCTCGAACCTTCGGCGAGCTGTACGTCTCGGTTCCGTTGGTCGAGGGTGCCGAGGTGGTGATGTCGAAGTTTGCGCGACTCTCCATTGGCGGTGACGGCATGGCCCTACGAAAGGCCGTGCCGGAACTGGCGCACCTCGGCATCGATCCCTTCGAGGACCAGATTGGCTGGGACCGATTCGCGGCGATTCTGCGAAGTCGCTCGACGGCCCTGAAGGCCGTACTCACCGACCAGGACATCATCGCGGGTATTGGCAACATCTACGCCGACGAGATTCTCTTCGCCGCCGGCCTTCGCTACGATCGCGAGTCCGAAAGCCTGTCGACCATCGAGATCCGCCGACTGCACCGCGCGATCGCCGAGATCCTGACCGACGCGATTAAGCACGGCGGCTCGACCCTGGACGACGAGCAGTTCGTGGACCCCGACGGCGTACCGGGCAACTTTCAAAAATTGCATCAGGTCTATAACCGCGAGGGCCAGCCGTGCTACCGGTGCCGCCAGCCAATTTTGCGCGAAACGTCGCGCGGTCGTTCGAACTTCTTCTGCGCCAAATGCCAGAGCTGACCCCGGGGTTACCCCGAGAAGGTTGCTAGCGTCTACCCGTGTTTCTTAAGCGATTGACCATGAAGGGCTTTAAGTCCTTCGCCGACAACACGATTCTTGATTTCGAACCGGGCGTGACCGCCGTGGTCGGTCCGAACGGTTCAGGCAAGTCCAACGTGGTCGACGCGGTTACCTGGGTACTCGGGGCGCAGAGTACGAGGGCGTTGCGTAGTTCGAAAATGGACGACGTCATTTTTATGGGCACCACCCATCGCGCCGCTCTCGGTCGCGCCGAGGTGTCGCTCACACTCGATAATTCGTTGGGACGGCTCCCGATTGACGGAGCCGAAGTCACCATCTCGCGCATCCTCTTTCGAAACGGTGACTCCGAGTACGCCATTAACGGCACGACCTGTCGCCTGCTCGACGTGCAAGAACTCCTCGGTGACTCGGGCGTTGGTCGCCAGCAACACATGATCATTGGCCAGGGTCAGCTCGATTCGATCCTCAACTCCAGTTCAGAGAATCGCCGCGCCGTCATCGAGGAGGCCGCGGGCGTTCTGAAGCATCGTCGACGCAAGGAACGGGCCGAACGCCGACTCGGCGCCACCCAGGAAAACTTGGAGCGGCTCGGCGATCTCGTTCGTGAAGTCCGACGCCAGATGCGACCCCTCGAACGCCAAGCCGCTTCGGCGCGCAGTTACTCCGACGTCGCCCACGACCTACGTCGAGCCCGTCAGGCACTCTTCGCCCGGCGCCTGGCCGTGTTCGAGAGTCGTCGGTCAGCGGTCGAGACTGAGTTACTCGGATCGTCGGCGCGCGAACGCGCCCTGCGACTCGAACTCGTCACGTTGGACGCTCAGGCGTCGGCCGCGGCCGCCGAAATGGCGAGTCGCCGTGAAGAGATGCTGGCCTCAACCCTGGGCACACTCGCCGGTCTCGCCGAGCGAGCCAAGGGCACCTCGTCGGTCATCAAAGAGCGCGAACACTCGGTGCGCCAAGCGCTCGTGGCATCGGCGGACGAGAACGTCATTGCGACACTCGAAGCCGACGCCGCAAAACTCACGACGGACTTGGCGGCACTGGACAACGATGTCCGCTCACTCACGAGTGTGCGCACCCACCTCGCACTAGCGCGACGCGAACTGAGCGACGCCGAAGCGGCCTTTGACGTCGCGTGGGGCGGAATGTCGTCCCAGAACGATGAGGCGGCGTTGGGCGCCGCTCGCCAGCGCATCGCGCTACTCGAACGCTCACTGGGATCGCTGCGCGAGAGTGAACGTCGGGGTATCAATCGCCTCGCCGACACCCGAGCTCAAAATGCAGCGGCGACGTCGAATCACGAAAAAGTGGCGAGCGCTCGCGTGGTCGCCGAACACGCTCTCAACACTGCGCGTCACGAACTCGAACAGGCCGTGCGCGACGCCGAACTCGGTGAGCAAGAACGGCGCGAGCGCGACGTCGAACTACGCGACGCCTCCGACGTCGCCGCGCGTACGCAGGCCCGTGGCGACGCGTTGGCGCGGGCTCTCGATGAGTTCTCCGGCGCCGGGGGTCGAGCGATCATTGGCAACCTCGACGGCGTGCTCGGATCATTTCTCGAACTCATTGAGGTCGACACTGGTTGGGAGCGCGCCGTCGAGTCCGCCGCCGGCGCGTCCGTCAGCGCGATGGTCGTGGACGGGAAAAAGTCCGCTCGCGCGGCCCTCGAGGCCCTGCGCCGTGAAGGCGGCGCCGGACTGATCTTGGCGGTCGCCGATGACCACGTCAGTGCGCCGCCGACGCCCGACGGCTGCACCGCACTTCGATCGTTGGTTCGCGCTCGACGCAACGCGCCCGAGCACGTGACGCGCGTGCTCGACGCTCTTTTTTCGCGCGCCTTCGTCGCCGAGGACTGGGAGTCGGGCATTGAACTGGCGCTCGCCAACCCCAGCGTCGTCATCGTGACGCGTGAAGGTGATCGATTTGCGTCCTCGGGTTGGCGTGTGGCGTCTGGTCGCGCCGTTGTCACGCGCTCCACGGTCGACGAGGCCCAACGAGCAGCGGTCGATGCCGCGGCTCAGATTGCGCCGCTTCGCGAACGATCGTCAAAGGCCGAAGCCCAATCCGTTGCCGCACGCCAGCGACTCAATCGCGCCACGTCCCAACTCGCCCAGGCCGAAGCAGAGTTCCACCGCCTCGAAGGCGACCTCGTAAGAATCGCTTCGATGATGGACGAACTCTTTCGTGCCGCCGAGAACTTATCGGTGGAGGTCACCGAATTGACTGACCAGATCGTCACGGTGGCGCAGGAGTTGCTCACGCTTCG
>JBBQGY010000024.1:0-15489 GCA_038323435.1 Acidimicrobiales bacterium | reverse complement strand
AGCGGCATCCCACGATTTTGGCTCGTCATGGCGACCCTGCTCGGAGGTACCCTCGCCGCCGGCGGCGCGAACGCGTTCAACATGGTGATCGACCGCGACATCGACGCCGTCATGGAGCGGACCAAGCGACGCCCACTCGTGACGGGCGTAATGTCGGTGCGCGACGCGACGCTCTTTGCGATCGCGCTTGAGATTGTCGCGTTCGCCGTGTTGGCCATTTGGGTAAATCAACTGTCGGCGTGGCTCGCCATGTCCGCCACCGCTTTTTACGTGATCATTTACACCTTGTGGTTAAAGCGCCGAAGCAAGCAAAATATCGTCATCGGTGGTGCGGCCGGGGCGGTGCCCGTACTGGTTGGCTGGTCGGCGGTGACCAATTCGCTCACGTGGACGCCGGTGCTGTTATTCCTCGTGATTTTCATCTGGACCCCACCACACTTCTGGGCGCTCGCGGTTCGCTACCGCGACGACTACGAAGCGGCGAACGTGCCGATGATGCCCGTGGTTGCGTCACTGCGTCGTACCACCCTCGAGATCCTGGTGTACTCGGTGCTCTTGTGGGCCCTCACGGTAGTGATTGGACCGATCGCGCACCTCGGGTGGCTCTACGCCATTTCGGCGACGGTGCTCGGGGGACTATTTTCGTTCTACGCACTACGTCTCTATCGCCACGCGCGCGCGGGCACGGCCGACGTGGGCGAGGCTATGCGGCTCTTTCACTTTTCGATTACGTACCTCACCGCCTTCTTTGTGTTGATGGCCGTCGATGTCCTCGTCCGAAACCACTGAGTCCCAGCGGGGTCACCCCTCGCCAATGATGTTCGTGTCGATCGGCCTCGGCACCGTGGTCGCGGTCGCGCTGATCGTCTCCGTCTCCATCTTGACGGGTGGCACGGTGACTACATCGGGTGGTCAGCCCACGAACGCCTTGGTTGGAAAGTCCGTGAGTACTTTCACGCTCGGTGGATTGAACGGTGGCGCCGTGACGGCACCCTGGGCGACCGGCCACCCCGGTGTCTTGATCTTTTTCGCAAGCTACTGCGGGCCGTGCAAGGCCGAAATGCCAATTGTTGCGAACTATCTACGAACCCATGATCAGGGAGCCGTTCACGTCGTAGGAATTGACGTCACCGATGAACGTTCGAAGGGACAGCAATTTGTCACGACGGCGGGCGTGAGATTTCCCGTGGCCTTCGACCCTCATGCCGCAGTGACCAGCGGCAATTTTCAGATCAACGCCATACCCGACACGGTGTTCGTCAACGCCCGGGGCATCATCACTCAGGTGTACGTCGGCGCGATCCCGAAGGATCAGTTAATCAAAGGCATCGGGGCCTTGAGGAGCGCCTAGTCGAATCGAAAGGTGCGCGCTGCGAAGAGCGGTGCCGCGACGGACCAGAGACCGAGGACACTCCAATCGGTGATCGTTGGTCCCGCTCCTTGGGCGAACACGCGATGGAGACCTTCGGCCATGGCACCCGGCGGAAGCGCCACGGTGATGCGTCGAACAATCGTGGGCAATGTCGAGAGGGGAACGACAATGCCCGACCCGAGCAGCAGCACCAAATAGAGCCCGTTGCTCGCCGCAAGATTCACCTCGGCGCGCAGTCGTCCGGCGAGCGCGAGTCCAATGCCCGCGCAACCGGCTGAGCCGAGGAGCAAGAGTCCCGCCACCGCCACCCCACCGAAGAGTCCGCCACGCGGATGCCAGCGCAGCGCGATCGCCACCGCCCCAAGAATTACGACCTGGAACGCTTCGGTCACGATAACGCCGGCGATCTTGGCCGCCACGAGGCGGCGGGTCCCGAGTGGGGTGACGTGCAGGCGGCGAAGGACTCCGAAGGAGCGTTCGAAGCCGGTGGCGATGGACAACGCGACGAGCGACGTCGAAAGAATGCACAGCGCCAAAATGCCCGGAGCGACGAAGTCAATCCGCCGCGTCGTCGGCGTGGCGATGACGTGCGTCAGCGAGAAGAAAATGAGGAGCAGTACCGGAATGCCGACGGTCAACAACAGCGTCTCACCGCGGCGAATCGTCATTTGGACTTCGGCCCGAGTTTGGGCCCACCACGCCTTCACTGCTGCACTCCGGCGCGCTGTTCGGCGATGAGTTCCAGGTACCGTTCTTCGAGTGACGCGCGCGTGCGAAGTGCGACGAGGGTCACTCCCACTCTCGATAAGTAATTGGAAACAATGGCAATGAGTTTGGGTGACGACGTCGTGGCGCAGCGAAGTCGAAGGGGACCGTCGAGTACGACGTCGCAGCCGAGGACGGCCGCGAGTTCGTCGGGGTTGACCGTCGCCGCGACGTCGATGATCAGTTCGGGCGTACCGGCGAGTTCGTCGAGCGTGCCTTCGGCCACGACGCGCCCTACGTTCATGATCACGATTCGATCGGCTACCCGTTCGGCTTCGGCGAGTTCGTGGGTCGTAATCAACAGTGCGCACCCACGGGCTCGTTCGGACGCAATGATGTCGCGCACAACCTGGCGGCCCTCGGGGTCCACCGCCGCCGTGGGCTCGTCGAGCACGAGGACCCTCGGTCGACCGAGTAACGCCAGTGCGAGCAACGTTCGTTGCTGCTCACCACCACTCAGCCGTCGCCAGGGCGTCGTCGCGCAGTAGGTGAGATCGAGGAGTTCGAGCAACTCCTCACCCTCGCGAGGTGCCTCGTAGTAGGACGAGGTGAGCTCGAGTACCTGGCGCGGCGACATGGGAAACCAGACGCCGCCGCGTTGTAAGAGCGCTCCCGTGCGCACCACGACCTCGCGATGATCGCGCAGTGGATTGAGCCCGTGCAGTCGTACGGCGCCCGACGTCGGAGCGCGAAATCCCAGCAACGTCTCGACGAGAGTGGTTTTACCGGCACCGTTGGGGCCGAGTAGCGCGACGACGTCACCGTAGGCCACGTTGATCGAGACGTCGTTCACCGCGGCCAGTTCGCCAAATCTGACGACCAGATTGTTGACTTCGATGGCGTGACTCACGACCCTTGAACCTAGACGGTGTCGGGGACCCGCCGGTCACGTCTCGGTAGAGTGGCGAACATGATTGATCTCGTCCAGCTTCGCCGCGAACCTGACGTTGTAAAGTCCGCCCTGGCCCGTCGGGGCGTGTCGGCCGGCGTGATGGACGCAGTACTGGCCCTCGACGTCGAGCACCGAGCGCTGTTGCAAGAGTCGGAGCGACTCCGATCCGAAGTGAAATTCCTCTCACGCCTCGTCGGGGAGGCGCGGCGAGAAAAGGACCTCGAAACCGCTAATCAGCTGGCCGAGAAGAGTCGGCAATTGGGCGACGAAGAGCGTGGTGCGACTGAAGCGACCGAACGGGTGGGTGCGTTGCTGCGAGAGCAGTTGTTGTCATTGCCGAATGTTCCCGCACCGTTCGTTCCCGACGGCCTCGACGAGAACGACAACGTGGAGCTGCGCCAATGGTGGGTGGGTAAGGACGAAGGTTTGGAATTTCCTACGTACGCCGAACATCAACGAGTTCCTCACTGGGAGATTGGAACCGAGCTCGGTATCCTCGATCTCGAAGCCGGCGCAAAACTGGCCGGCTCGATGTTTCCTCTCTATCGCGGCGACGGTTCGCGACTCCTTCGTGCCCTCGGTTTCTTTGCGCTCGATCGTCACCGCGACGCCTACGAAGAGATTCGCCCCCCAAGTTTTGCGCTCACCGAAACGATGATGTCCACCGGCCACTTACCAAAATCGGCCGATGATATGTACGCCATCGAGCGCGACGGATTGTGGGCGATTCCCACGGCCGAAGTGCCGCTCACGTCAATGCACCGCGGAGAGATCCTCGACGTGGCGAGGCTCCCGATTCGACTCACGGCCCAGACCGCGTGCTTTCGCCGCGAAGCGGGCGCCGCGGGACGCGACACGCGCGGGCTCTTGCGCGTTCACGAGTTCGACAAGGTAGAGCTCTTCGCGTACTGCACGCCCGAGCAGGCTGACGGCGCCTACGCCGATATTCTCGAGCGCGCCGAGAGTCTTCTCCAGGCGCTCGGACTGGCCTACCGTGTCCTCGAACTCTGCACCGGCGACCTTGGAACGTCTTCTGCTCGCACCAATGATCTGGAGGTCTTCAGCCCCGGCATCGATCGGTGGCTCGAGGTCTCGTCGGTAAGTTGGTACCGCGATTTTCAAGCGCGCCGCGCCAACGTGCGCTATCGCACGAGTGATGGTTCGATCGCCCTCGTGCACACCGTCAACGGGTCGGCCCTCGCGTGGGCGCGCATTTGGGCCACGCTCGTCGAAACGTACCGCCAACCCGACGGGTCAATCATCTTGCCCGACGTGCTCGCGCCCTATCTCGGCGGCCAAACGACGATCGGAGTTAGGACTTCGTAGTCTCGAAGCGGTAACCAACGCCACGCACCGTCGTGATGTGCTCGGGTTGCTTCGGTTGCACTTCAATCAATGTGCGTAAACGTTTGATGTGCACGTCGAGGGTCTTGGTGTCTCCGACGTAGTCGTTGCCCCACACGCGATCAATCAACACCTCACGGGTCAGCACGCGTCCGTGATTCTCCATCAGGATTCGCAAGAGTGCGAACTCCTTCTTGCGAAGCTTTACTTCCTCACCGTTGATGAAACAACGGCGGGCGTCGATGTCCAGGCGAATTGGCCCAAGGGTGATCTCTTCGTCGGCGTCGAACGTGAATTCGTGACTCTCACGACGGCGCAGCACCGCTCGAATTCGGGCCACGAGTTCGCGTAGGCGATAAGGCTTGGTGACGTAGTCGTCGGCCCCGATTTCGAGCATCAGGACCATGTCGACTTCCTCGCCCTTCGCGCTCACAATGATGATTG
This sequence comes from Acidimicrobiales bacterium, assembly GCA_038323435.1. Lineage (GTDB taxonomy): Bacteria > Actinomycetota > Acidimicrobiia > Acidimicrobiales > RAAP-2 > RAAP-2. The sequence continues at coordinate 10,672 of JBBQGY010000024.1, read as the reverse complement.
GTACGTCGCTGCTAGTGCGAATTGCGCGACAGACGTCGAGTCCGGACATTTTGGGCAGCATGAGATCGAGCAACACGACGTCAACGCTCTCCTTACCAAAGACGCTCATGGCCTGCTGGCCGTCACGAGCGATCGCGACGTCGAAGCCTTCGCGATCGAGTCCGATGCTCAGGGCATCGATAAAGGACTCTTCGTCTTCCACAACGAGAACCTTGATTCGCCGTTCGGGACTCGGTTTCTTGGCCATTAACGATTCATCGGGAGTTCGAGCGAGAACGTGGAGCCTTCACCCTCGCGCGACTCGACGAGCACACTGCCGTGATGGTTCTGAGCCACGTGTCGAACGATACTGAGCCCGAGTCCCGTCCCGCCGGTTTCGCGTGCGCGGCCCGGATCAACTCGATAAAAACGCTCAAAAATTCTTTCGAGGTCCTTGGCCGGAATGCCGACGCCCTCATCCTTAATGGCGATGCGGACGATGGGCCCGACGCTTTCGCCGTCCGCATCAATGGTCGCATCAATGCGGTTGACCGTGATGTGCACCGCGGCGCCCCTCGCTGAATAGACAACGGCGTTCTCTAAGAGAGCGTGGACGGCTGATATCAGTTGGCGACGGTCGCCAATGACGACGTGGCTCACCTCGGGCTCTTCGAAGTTAACTTTCACGTCGCGCTGCTCCGCGGCAATGCGAATTCGCTCTATGGCGTCGGCGATGATCAACGACACCGGTATGGGCTCTCTCGTCGGCGATCCCTCGCCCTCAATGCGCGATAGGTCGAGTAGGTCTTCGATGATTCGGTTCACGCGAAATGCCTCGGAGTTAATTCGTTCGGCGAGGCGCGACGCCACTGCCGGATCGCGCTCGAACTGAAGGGTTTCGGCGAGCAATCCGAGCGCCCCCATGGGGGTCTTCAACTCGTGCGAGACATTGGCAATGAAGTCCCGGCGGATGTCTTCGAGTCGCCGGCGTTCCGACACGTCTTCAATGATGGCGAGCACGCCGAGTGGGCGACGCCCGTCGTCAATCACCGAGGCTCGAATTGTCAGCGTCCGACGGGGCGGACCGTAGATATCGATCGTGCGCTCCGCAACTCCCTGGGACCAACCTTCGGCGAGCACGTCGGTGACGGCCTGAGCGGCGATGGCGTCGCCGTAGCGACTGGTCATCAACGTCTCGGCCTGGCTGTTGCGAAAGAGCACGCCACCAGATTCGTCGCAGAGGACGAGTCCGAGCGGTAGGGCGTCGAGCGATCGGCGAAGGCGAATGGCCTCGGAGCTCGCGTCGCTCACGGCGTTGGTGGCGGCACCCGTTGCTTCTTCGAGATAGCTGAGGGCCGTCTCGACTTTCCCCTTTTCGTCGCGGGGTTCAACCCCGAGCCGAGAAGCCAGGGCGGTGAGACGTTGCGCAATGGACCGGTGGCCCCGTCGCCGATTAATGAGTACGCCCAAGAGAAGGCCGAAGAGCAACACTCCCGCGGCCGCCGCGTACACCTCGACGGGGGACCAGAGGGCGAACAGGTTTTTGGTCAATGCGAGCGGCACGGATTCATTCTCGCAGACGGAGTGACGTTGGGCGTGTTTGCGACCGTTGGGCCGTTCCTAGCGAAAGTGTGGTTTCCATGATCTTTGCCGACGTCAACTTAAGCCCATCCATCACGTCACTACCCGGTAGCGCCGCGCTGCAATCAATCACGAACGGAATCGGCGCGTGGGCCCTCGTGGGGTCCTTGATCGCACTGGTAGTGGGTGCCGCACTGTGGGCTATAGGTAGTCATACGCAGAACATGCACCAATCGGCGCAGGGTCGGCGCGCCGTCATTACGTCACTGGGCGCGGCAATTCTCATTGGCGCCGCGCCGCATCTCATCGACTTTTTCTTTAAGACCGGGCTCAGCGTTCACTGATGGTTTCTCTTCCCTGCCTGTTGGCACCGGCCTCGTGCATTGCCACGTCGATTGCCAAGTCGACGTTGGGCGACCTGTTCAACGGGATTACGAGTTGGATTCTCAGTAGCGTGCAGTGGTTTCTCACTGCGGCCGGTTCGGTGCTCACGTCCGCGAGTGAGCCCTCGACGGTGGTGCGCTCGGCGACGCAAGAGTTCAACGTCCTGCTGGTGCTCGCACCCGGTCTGCTCTTACTCGGGCTTTTAGTAGCGACCCTCCAGGCTCTACGCCACGGCGATGCTGCGTCGTTGTGGCGCGTGTACTTAGGTGTGGCGCCCGCCTGCGTGATGGCCATTGCGCTGGCTCGACCAATGGCGATGCTGGTGCTCGAAGCGGTAAATCAACTCTCGAGCGCGGCGGCGTCAACCGTAGTGCTTCACGAGGCGTCGCTAGCGAAGTCGATGGCGGCACTCCCCACATCGACGCCAGGATTCGGACTTTTTTTGCTCGCTATTGGCGTGGTGATCGGCACGTGGCTGTTGTGGTGCGAACTGATTATTCGCACCGTGGTATTAACGCTGCTGCTGGTACTTGCCCCCGTCATCATTCCGCTCGCCACCTTTCCCGCCGGACGCAGGCTCGGCTGGCGACTGGCGGAGTCATTTCTCGCCGTCGCGGCGAGCAAATTTCTCATCGTGATCACGTTGTCGCTCGGGCTGAATGAACTCATGGGTTCGTCGGCGACTCAAGCCATCACTGGCGCGGTGACGCTCATTTTGGCGACGGGTTCGCCGTTCTTGCTGTTACGGATTGTTCCCTTTCTCGAGCAGTCGGCGCTACATAATCTTGAAGGAATTCGTTCGCGCTACACGCGCATGGCGACCAACGCCCCCTCGTCGCCACTGGCGACCGCCGCACGAGCCCTCGCACCCGATATACCCTTGCCCGGACCCCCCGAACGTCCTGCGGACCTGGGGCTCGACATGTGGGAAGGGGATAGCGACGTATCGGTGCCTCCCTTCGACGGTGAGTCGCTGCCCCCACCGATTGGCACACCTCGCCCACGAGGAGGTCACGTGGCCTACCATCTCGACGACATGGGTCCGGTCGTTGGCTGGCACTTCGATGAGTGAGATCGTCGGACTCGGCGCCACCGACGCCGACAGTCGTTGGATCAACATCCGGCGCCATCAGGCCGTGTTGGCCATTGCGGGAGTGGTCACGGTCGGGGACTGGTTAGTTCGCCCGACGAGCGTGCTCGTTGAAGGCGCGGTGGGGCTCGCGCTCGTGGTCGCGACTCTGCCGTTCTACGACGGCTTGACCGGAGCGGAGTGGCTACGCGTGATCGTGGGATTCTTTTTTCGTTCGCGTTGGTTCAACGTCGAAGCACGTCGCGTCGAGCACGGCGTCGCACTCTCAGCCGGTGGCGAAGCACAGTTCTGCGCGTTCGCATTGCAGCACCGAGGTCGATTGGACCTGTCGGGCCGCGACGTTGACTACGCGAACGCCCTGCTCCGATTCGCCGACGGTCTCGCGACCGGTGATCGCAACCAGCACTTCTCCGTACACGCGTTGGTTCGCGATTGCGCGACGACGACGTTTCTGGCACTACCAACTGAGGTGCACGCGCCAGAAGGTTGGCGCGAATGCAGCGAGGGAGTCCTCGAACTCGCTGGTCTCGTTGAATTTGAGGCCCCGTCATCGCTGTTCGAACAGTGGCGCTACGTACGTGATTCGCAAGGACTTGCTCGGATCGTGCGCATTCGCGATTTCAGTGCAGCGCCAGCAGGTCGGGCTCTCCTCGAAGAGATTCAGGGCTTTGACGCGGAGCTCGATCTGGCAATGCACGTGGACGTGGTGGCGAGTGTGCGCGCTCATCGGGTCGCGGCACGAGCCGTGCACCGAGGAGGTAGCGACGACGCGACGTCCCAGGCCGCCGGGTTTCGACGATCGGCGCGAAGCAGTCGTACGCTCGAACGACTTCGTCAACGCGAAGTCGTCGTCGCGAGTGGGCGCGCGCTGCTTCGAGTTGGTGTGTACGTCGTCGTTCGGGGTCAGAGTATCGACGATCTTCACGAGACGGTGACCGCATTCATTCGAACGGCCCACGAATCGGGTCTTCGCTGTGAGCGCGGGATAGGTCAACAGGCGCAGTGGTACCGCCACCAACTGCCCGGTGGCCTGCACCGGTGAGTCGTGCCTGGACGCATTGGGCCACGTCGCACGATCTATTGAACCTGCGCATGCCGGCTCACGACGCTGGCACCGGACTCGCGGGACGAAGCCTCGGCCAATCTCTGCGCGGATCGGCATTTGTCTTTGACCCGTTTGACGCCTACTCCGCGGGACTCGTCTCCAATCCCAACATGATTGTCGCCGGTTCTATTGGCGCGGGTAAGAGCACGGTGGTGAAAATGATCGCGGGCCGCGCGCTGCAACGAGGTCGCCGCGTGGTCGTGATTGATCCCAAGGGTGAATACGCAAAGTTGGCCGAGGCGCATGGAGCGACGGTGGTAGCGCTCGGCCGCGATGGATGGTGCTCTCCGTTCCCGCCGAGCGACGTCGAAAGTCGCGACCTCTTGCGCGCTCTCATCGCGAGTGCCCAGAGTGCGCCACTCTCGGGTGACCAGCATTTCGCCGTGGACGAACTATGGCGCCAACTGCCCACGCCGAGACCCCTTCGACTCTTCGACGCGTTGCTGACGTTGCTAGAGGCCCATCTACGTTCGACCACTGCGTCGGTCCAGCGATCACTCGCGCTCGTCATGTACCGATTCGTTCACGGTGATTTCGCGGGACTCTTTGACGGACCGGGCGAGCCGCTGGTGTTTTCGGGAGATGTGGTGGTCCTCGATCTGTCGGCATTGTGGTCGTCCAGTGCATTTTCGTTGGCGGTCTTTAGTGCGGTCGCGGCGGCCCAACAAGTTGTGGCGGGTAGCGAGCGACTGGGCTACCTCGTCTTAGATGAGGCGTGGGCGCTCATGTCCGATCCGTATGCGCTGCAGTGGTTACAGGGTTCGTGGAAACTCGCTCGCGCGAGGGGTCTGAGCCACGTTCTCGTCCTTCATCGCTGGACCGACGTCGCGGCCGCCGGCAATTTGGGAAGCGCGCAGAGAGAACGGGCCCTCGGGCTCTTGCGTGAATGTGAGACGGCGTGGCTGTTTCGCCAGCCCCCCGACGAGGCACGTGAGATGACGATCGCACTTGGCCTGCACGAGCGCGAAGAGCGCTATTTGACCGCCGTCCCTAAGGGGACCGCGCTCGTTCGCTACGGCGCGCACCGTTCGATCGTTCGAGTTCTGCCCGACGCCGCCGATGTGGCGCTGATCGACACCGACGCGGCGATGAGGGCAGAGTCTTGAAGAGTGATCGCCCGTCGCTCGGGCGACGCACGTGGCACGGTATTGCGTGGGGTCCGCGAGTAACACTGGCGCCTCGTAGTTCGTTGCTCATCGTTGGTCCCACTCAAGTGGGCAAAACCTCGTCGCTGGTAATCCCTTCGCTACTTCGCTGGAATGGCGCGCTGGTCGTCACGAGCGTGAAGCGCGACGTGATCACCGCCACCAAGGAGTGGCGATCGTCACTCGGTGACGTTCAGGTACTCGAGCCAGGGTTCGACAACGGTCTGACCTGGAATCCGCTCGAAGGTGTGTCGACGTTTCGTCACGCCCTGCGCGTGGCGCGCGATCTCACGAGTGGGCCGAGCGAACGTGGCGACACCGAGTTTTGGAACTCACTGGCGACGAAGTTAGTGGCCGCTCTGTTGATCATTGCGAAGGCCCGTTCGAGTGACGTTTTTGACGTGGCGGCACTGGTCGAGAGTCGAGACATCGGCCGCTGGACCAGCGTGGGACCTAGTGACGCGCGTGCGGTGGTGGCGAGTTTCGTCGACTACGACCTAAAGACGCTCGACGGTGTGCTCACGACCGCCGAGACGATGCTGCTGCCGTGGCGGTTTCGCCAACCGCTCGCCAGCGTGCGCCGCGTGGTGGAAGGCTCGAACACGCTGTACCTGTGCAGCCCGCGCGCCGAACAACGACACTACGAGCCACTCTTTCGCGGTGCGCTGCGCATGATTCTCGAAGAACAGCATCGGCTGGTCGACTGTGGGCGACAACGCCGCCTGCTCCTCGTGCTCGACGAGGCGGCGACGGTGGCGTCGCTCGATGAACTTGATCAGCTGGCGGCGACGGTGAGTGGTCTGGATGTGACGCTGGTCACCGTGCTGCAAGATTTCGCGCAGTTGGTGGCGCGATGGGGACCACGGGCCGCAACGATTGTTAATAACCACACGACGCGTCTGGTCATGGGAGGACTGGCCGACCCCACGGTGGGCACGTACCTCCCCGAATTGCTAGAGCCGAACGGTGAGAGGCCGGCGGTCCCGTTGCGACTGCGCCCCGCCGGGACCGCTACGGTCGTCGCGGGACGAACTCGTGCCTATTCCGTACGACTTCAACCGTGGTGGAACGATCGACGGCTCCGCACGAGGGGGACGAGTTAGACGTCACTACGATTCCTTCATGGGGGAATCAATGTTTGGCGACGCGGGCGTAGTGCTCGCGATCGATATTGGGGCCACGAACGTCAAATTTTGCCACGTCGATCGGGACGGAAATCTGCTCGAGGGCCCCAAGCGTCGCCCCACGCCCTACCCGTGTTCTCCCGCTCGACTTATTGAGATGCTCGTCGAGCGAATCGAGGCGAGTGAGGGTGAGCGGGTCGGCGTCGGGTTCCCCGGGGAGTTCCGTGACGGCCACGTGATTCAACCCGGCAATCTTTCGCGCCCCGGTGGCGTTACCACCGAGAAGGATCCAGTCCTCGACGAACAGTGGCGAGGGTTCGGTCTTCAATCGGCAATCCGCGACGCGACCAAGCGCGATGTGCGAATAGTGAACGATGCGACGCTCGCTGCATTTGGTTCGTGTGACGGGGTCGGTGTCGAACTCGTGTTGACGCTCGGCACGGGGCTCGGACTGGCGCTGTCAATTGATGGCGTCATGCAGAAGGTTCGGGACGTTGGCGCCGAGATATTTCTTGACGACAAAACCTACGATCAGTCGGTCGGTGAACGGTCTCGTGCACTCGACGAGGACCGCTGGGACACACTCCTTGTGCTCGCGGTGAAGAATTTCGCCGAGGAGTTCGGGGCTACCAAAGTTCACCTGGCGGGCGGCAACGCACGCCGAGTGGTGCTCGACATTTTTTCCGAGCTGGACGTCGAAGTTGTCATCAACGGCAACCAGTCGTCCCTACGCGGGGCGGCGAAACTCTTCTACGGCTGAGCGAGTTCGACCGCACTCACGGCAAGGACGCCCGCGACCACTCGACACGCGGCGTCGTCCACGGCGAAATCGGGACTGTGGTGCATGCCACTCGATCCGTCTGCGAGCGCGCCGCCAATCATCATGTAGCAGCCGGGCACTCGGCGTAAGAACTCGGACACGTCGTCACTCGGTGACACCGGCGGAATAGTGAGTACGCCCCGGGGCCCTACGACGCGCGCGGCGCTCGTCATGACGCGCTCGACGACTCGCGCGTCGTTGGTGACCGCAGGGGTGCCACCGTTCACTTCAAGTACGCACGTGACGTTGTATTTCTCTTCCACTTCGTCGAGTACGCCGCGCAGGCGCGTCAACGCGTCGCTCTGCTGATTCGACGCGAATGTTCGGAGCGTTCCTCGAAGGATGGCGTGGCGTGGCACGACGTTGCTCGCGCTCCCGGCGTTAATCACTCCGGCCGAACAGGCACAGTTCGTTCCTTCGTAGGCGAGCCCCGACACCACTTCAGCGAGGCGGGGCGCGAGGTGGCACAGCGCGAAGACGACGTTGCCGTCTTCGCTGGCCATTGCCCCGTGACCACCCTTCCCGTGAATGTGCACGGTCAGACCGGCCGCCTCGCTCATCAAGATGCCCGCGCGAGTGGCGACGACGCCGACTGGCGCTAAGGAGGTGACGTGGGCACCGATGACGACGTCCACCGGGTTCGTCTCGAGAACGCCGCCGTCAATCATGGCCCGGGCGCCGCCCAGTGCCTCTTCGGCCGGTTGGAAGAGCAGCGTGAACTCACCGGCGAGGTCGTCGCGTCGGCGCGCCAAGAGGTCAGCGACGCCGAGCAGCGACGCCGTGTGCACGTCGTGACCGCACGCGTGCATTACTCCCTCATTGCGTGACGCGTAGGAAAGTTCGACCTCTTCGGTGACGGGGAGCGCGTCAATGTCGGCGCGCACCATGACGCGCCGGCCGGGCTTCGCGCCACGAAGTACGGCGACCGCACCAGTTGCCGTAGGGCAGGGCGCCAACTCCCATCCCAGTGCAACGAGTCGGTCGTTGATTACCCGGGTGGTGAAGTGCTCATTGAACGCGAGTTCGGGGTGGGCGTGCAGGTCGCGGCGAATTTCCACCATCGGTTCGTCGACCGATGTGAAAAGTTCGGTCAGATCGTCGGAGAACTCCTGAGTCATACAGAAATGGTACCGACGGGGTTCCAGCAAATGAGGATCGTGGGTCGGCTACGATGGAAGACCTGCAACAATGCGGCTGTAGCTCAGCGGATTAGAGCATCGGTCTACGGAACCGAGGGTCGGGGGTTCGAATCCCTCCAGCCGCACCAATGATTGTAAGGGTTTTCAGAGTTTTGGAGTCGTTGGGAAAGACTCAATATCACCGAAATATCACACGGTTCAGTTTTCGGGGTACCCTTATTGCATGAGCGGAAGCATGGCATCACCGCACCCTGGCGTCTGGGTGGTCAGAATCGACGGTGGTCGCGATCCGGTTACGGGTCGCCGTCGACAAATCAGTCGGACCGTCCAGGGCTCTAAGCGAGACGCCCAAAGAGTTCTCAATGAAATGGCCGTTGAGGCAGACAAGGGTCGATTCACTGGGACGAATACCACATTCCGTCAACTCAGTGAAGAATGGCTGGAGTTGGCGAGGGCCGACCTTAGTCCCACCACCGTGAGAAGTTACCGGGGCCTCCTCGACAATTACATCCTTCCGTCCATCGGCGACGTACCTGTCAAGAACATCCAGACCCTTGATCTCGATCAGCTCTACCACGTGCTTTTGAATCGCGTCGGACTCTCGTCTAACACTGTTCGCAACACTCACACAATCATCCGTCGGGCCTTCCGACAAGCAGTCCTCTGGGGTTGGATAGTCACCAACCCAGCCGCCAACGCAACGGCTCCTCGACTCATTAAGCCGAATCTGTCGCCCCCCGATGTCGAGCAAGTGGGCGAACTCTTGCAAGCGGCGAGCAAGCGAGATCCAGAACTGGGACACTTTCTCCACCTTGCAGCGACGACGGGAGCACGACGCGGTGAACTCTGCGCATTGCGTTGGCACAACGTCGACGCGAAGCAGGACACATTACTCATCGAGCGGGCGATTATTGACACCAAGGGCGGCATCATCGAAAAGGACACCAAGACCCACGCTTCTCGCCGCATCGCGATCGACAAAGGTACGCTCGCGGTACTCGAAGCACAGCGCGATCTCGCACTGGGACGCTCAGCAATTATCGGTCTTGGTGTTGATGAAGACGCTTACGTCTTCTCGATCGAGCCTGACGGGAGCATCCCGTGGCGGCCCGATCGCGTCACCAAGCGCTTCGGAGCTCTTCGTGATGAACTCGGATACGACAAAATCAGATTGCACGACCTCCGTCACTTTGCGGCGACACGTCTCATAGCGGCCGGCGTGCCGATGCGCACGGTCTCAGGTCGACTTGGCCACGCAAATCCCTCGACGACCCTTTCGGTGTATTCTCACTTTGTTCAGGCAAGCGACCGAGATGCAGCGACCGTCATGGGCGGACTCGTGACCAAGGCCGGTACCGCTCGTAGGGTAACGAAGAGAAACGCCGCCACGACGGTCCAGAAGGTGGCAAGTGCGGCGCCAAAACAGGGGACGAAAAGCTCGGTCAATAAGAGCCCGGCGAAACGGACCGGTGGCTCAGTGCGTGGTCGTTAGAGCATCGATGCATGTGATGTGAGATGGCCCGCTGAGGCATCGGATGCGTTGATGTTCGGGAATGCTTAGTCAAGTCGGAGTGCGAGCCAGTTCCTTGTGACATCCAATGACCTGGAATTGGACCGTGGAAGGGCGACACCACTGACCTGCAAGCAAAGTTCGAGACATGCCACCACCTTGGAAGTCAGGACTCTATCGTCGTCGAGTTTACGCGATGTACTTTGCTTCGACTGGTGTTCGATGCGTTCGGGAACCGTATATAAGTCCTTCGGGCAGGTTCTGGGCAGGATTGAATCTTCGCTTAGGACATCTGTCCAAATTGGTGACGGGATGGACTGGTACTACGCATTATACCGATGGGATTCAAATCGACATTTGACGGGTTCATAAGTCAACCGTTCGATGACGTCGAGGACTTCAGCACTCCAGGTGAGCGGCGATTCTCTAGGTTCGCGGAAAACAGCGAGACATTTGCCGTTTGCGAATAAACTTGCGCACTAATGAACGCTTAGGCTCACTCAAATGTCGCGGCATGAATTCAACGAGGATTTCACTCGATTGGTAACCGAGCGTAGAGGAGCAATTCTTCGATTCGCGTTGAGAAGGATTAACGACTCATCCGTGTGTGAAGACATTGTTGACGATACATTTCTGATCGCTTGGCGCCGCCGTGTGAAGTGGACCCCGGAAATTGGACACCTTCTTAAGATGTGAGCACTCAGCATCCAGGAGGTGCAAGTGCAGGGAAGAAGGAACAAATTCAAGCCGGACTTCAAGGCGAGGGTGGCCCTCGAGGCTCTAAAGGGCGACAAG
>JBBQGY010000023.1:0-15527 GCA_038323435.1 Acidimicrobiales bacterium | reverse complement strand
AGGCACCGGTGCCGGGAATGGGCGTCGCCCCCGAATCCTTTGATGGTGCCGTGGCGGGCAAAATCGAACCAAACGGCACTGCCAGTTGATCGAGGAACTCAGAATCGGGATTCAACAGATTGAACGTGACGGTGTTCTTCGCTGCATTCACCACCACGCCACCACTCAACGTGCACGTTCCCGGTGTGGTGACGCACGCCGGACCTCCAACAATCACGTTGTACCAAGATCCGGCGTTGGGGTTCGAGACCTTGAAGATTCGCTGGAACGACGCGAGGACGTCCTTGACGGTCACGGTTTTACCGTTTGAGAATTTGATTCCCTTGCGCAAGACAAAGGTGTAGGTCTTACCGGCGTGGGTCACTTTGGGGAGTGCCACCGCTAAGTCCGGGACCACCACGAACGACCCCGCGCCGCCCACCTTCTGGAAACTGACTAACCCGTCGTACGTGGCTTGGTAGAGCTGCCAATACTGCAGGGTGTAATTCACCTGCGGGTCGAGGGTCCCCCCGGCCGTCGACGCCAGAAGTTTGAGCGTGCCGCCGGCGTGTTGTGATTGGTACGTGGTACTGGCACCTGCGGGTGCGCCTGGTGCGACGCCCATGACGCCGAACACACTCATCGCGAACGCCGCGAGCGGCACTCCGATCCGTTTGATTACTCCATTACGCAACATCTAACTCTCCCTGTTAGGCACTACCTGGACAGCATTCTCTCTACCAAGAACTCATTCCTCGTGCTCCGCCAAAAACGCCTCAACAACGCTGAAGTAGCGCTCGGGCTCTTCTACAAATGGCATGTGACTCGAGTGCTCGAAAATCTCCCATCGAACGTCAGGAATATTGTCAAAAAATGGCTGCACCGTACCGGGCGTTGCTTCATCAAAGCGGCCCGAGGCGAGCAACGTGGGCGCCGTAATCATTTTCACTTGGTCAACGACGGTCCAATTGCGGAGGGTGCCAATGCAGAAGAACTCGTTGGGACCATTCATAACGTTGTAGACGTGCGCGTCTTGTTCCATATAGTCGTTGGTTCGTTGCACTTCGGGTGGATTTGGCACCACTCGACAGACGTGGAGGTCGTAGTACACCTTCTGCGCGGCTAGGTACTCGGGGTCACTCGTAGTGCCGGCCGCTTCATGACGATCAAGTGCCTCTTCCACTTCAGGTGGCAAATCGCCGCGCAAGATTTTCGCCTCGCTCGCCCACAGCGCCATTGACGCGGGCGAGTTACTAATAACGAGTGCCTTCAATCCGGCGGGTCGGCGAATAGCGTGTTCGGCACCGAGCATCCCGCCCCAGGACTGGCCGAGTAGGAAGTAGCGATCCTTGACGCCGAGCACGCTCAGCAAATTATCGAGTTCGGCCAGGAAGAGGTCAACGGTCCAGAAATCTTCTCCCATGTCGGGCAAACGTGTTGAGCGACCGTTGCCAAGTTGGTCGTAGTGAATGACCGGACGACCGGTGTCGGCGATCGAGGCGATTGAAAGTACGTAGTCGTGCGTACATCCAGGTCCGCCGTGGACAACGACGAGGGGCGTCTTGTCCGAAGAGAGGTCGCCGGTAACGCGGTACCACGTCTCCCATTCTCCAAACGTCGCAACACCTTCGACAACTTTTGTTGAATTCATGGTTTGACAGTAGATGACCTTGACGAACTCTGCAAACCGCTAGGACGCTTAGAAAACCGTGATTTCGACTCCACCCGTGGGAAGTTCACCGTGTGGAAACACCAAGGATTCCAATCAGAGACCTCACCGCTGCTGCGAAAGGCTCCATGAAGTGCTTCCCATGCTACGTTCAGCCCTTGCCGCGCACATCACCACTGCACGTCACCTGTTGAGCGCGCTAGTGCATTTCATTCTCGCAACGCTGGCGAAAATGAATGGGCCAGTTAGTCGCCCGACGTTGTCTCCGCCCATGACGTGGTGGCTGCGGACGACTGGGTAACCACGGGTGCGCTCTGGTGCACGGCGACCGTCGACGACGACAACGAACCGACTGGTCCGTTGGGCATCGCGGCAAGTACTCCTGTACCGAGCCCTACGGTGAGCACGCCTGTCGCGATCCACGAGTAGATGATACGAAAGTTGCGTCGCATGGTTCCTCCTTGAAAATAAATTCCCACATCAGTATCAAGCACGGCCTTAAGGACGCCCTACGAACGTGTTGAAGCTTCTCTAAGAAAAATTTTCGAGTCCTTGGAGTAACCTCAATTGTTCTATGGGCCCCTCAATTGGAATCGTTGGTCTGCCCAATGTCGGCAAGTCGACGGTCTTTAATGCGCTAACGAACAACCACGTACTGGCAGCCAACTATCCGTTCGCGACGATCGAGCCAAACGTCGGGGTCGTATCGGTGCCTGATGATCGATTGGGCCAGCTCGCGCAGGTCTTCAACTCGCAGAAGATTCTTCCCGCCACCGTGACTTTTGTCGACATTGCCGGCATCGTGCGTGGCGCGTCCGAAGGCGAGGGCCTCGGCAACCGGTTCCTCGCCGCGATTCGAGAGTGTGACGCAATCTGTGAAGTTGTTCGCGTCTTTGAAGACGACGACGTCATTCACGTCGATGGACGTATCGACCCGTCGAGTGACGTTGCCACGATCGAGACCGAGCTGATCCTCGCCGACTTGCAGACGGTCGACAAGGTGATCTCGCGCTTGGAACGAGAGGCGAAGCGAGGGGGCACCGACGCGGCATCGAGGTTGGCCGAAATGACGAAGGCGCAATCAGCTCTGAACGAGGGTCGCGTTATCTCGAAGGTGGGCAAGGAACTTGACCGCTCAATACTCGCTGACTTGCACTTGCTCACGGATAAACCGTTCATCTACGTCTTTAACGTGGACGAAGCGACTCTGTCGGATAAGGAGCGCCAAGCGGAGTTGCAGGCGTCGGTCAGCCCGTCACCGAGCGTGATCTTGTGCGCAAAGGTGGAAGCTGAACTCTCCGATCTCGACGACGCCGAGGCGCTCGAGCTCTTGCAGAGCTACGGACAAGAAGAGTCCGGTCTGGCCCAGCTTTCGAAGGTGGGCTTCGCGACACTCGGTCTCCAGACATTCCTCACCGCCGGTCCCAAAGAGACTCGCGCCTGGACGATTCATCAAGGAGCCACGGCCCCCGAGGCCGCCGGCGAAATCCACACCGATTTCCAAAAACACTTCATCAAGGCCGAGGTTGTTGCATTCGACGACCTCATGGCGTCGGGCACCATGGTGGCGGTTCGCGCCGCGGGTAAGGCACGAATTGAAGGCAAGGACTACGTGATGCGCGACGGCGATGTAGTGGAGTTCCGAGTCAACGCCTAACCGCTACGATTTGAGTAGGCGTATGCGACAGAGGTCGGCGCCTGGACACGACTATCTCTTGGAGAACCATGACCTCTGACGCCTTCAACTACAAAATTGCCGACATCGCACTCGCGGACTTCGGGCGTGCCGAAATTACCCTCGCGGAACATGAAATGCCGGGCCTGATGGCAATGCGCGCAGAGTTTGGCACGACCAAGCCGCTCACCGGTGCGCGCATCGCCGGATCACTCCACATGACTATTCAAACGGCCGTGCTGATCGAGACACTCGTGGCGCTCGGCGCCGACGTGCGATGGGTGAGTTGCAACATCTTTTCGACCCAGGACCACGCGGCCGCCGCAATTGTCGTCGGGCCCCATGGCACCGTTGACAACCCCCAAGGCGTGCCCGTCTTCGCGTGGAAGGGCGAGACGCTCGACGAGTACTGGTGGTGCACCGAGCAACTGCTGCGCTGGCCGGGACACCCTGGACCGACGATGATCCTCGACGACGGTGGCGACGCGACGCTCTTTGTGCATAAGGGCCTCGAGTTCGAGCGCGCCGGTTTCGTTCCCGCACCCGAAAGCGCGGACTCAGAAGAGTATGGGGTCATCCTTCGACTGCTCGACCGGATCATTTCGAGCGGTGAGAAAATCTTTGAGCCAATGTCGAGTGGCATCATTGGCGTCTCCGAAGAGACGACGACGGGAGTTCACCGCCTCTACGAAATGGCGCGCGACGGATCGTTGCTCTTTCCCGCGATCAACGTCAATGACGCAGTGACCAAATCCAAGTTCGACAACAAGTACGGCTGTCGTCACTCACTTATCGACGGACTTAACCGCGCAACCGACACATTGATTGGTGGCAAAGTTGCGATTGTCTGCGGCTACGGCGACGTCGGTAAAGGTTCGGCGGAGTCACTACGCGGACAAGGTGCGCGCGTCATCATTACCGAAATCGATCCGATCTGTGCCCTGCAGGCCGCGATGGACGGTTTCCAGGTAACGACACTCGAAGAAGCGCTCCCCTACGCCGACATCATCATTACCGCGACGGGCAATAAAGACATTGTCATGGTCGATCACATGCTGATGATGAAGCACCAGGCAATCCTCGGCAATATCGGTCACTTCGACAACGAAATTGACATTTCGGGATTGACGAATCTCACTGGTGTGAAACGCGAAAATATTAAGCCCCAGGTCGACAAGTGGATCCTGCCCAACGGTCGCGCGATCATCATTCTCTCCGAAGGACGACTCTTGAACCTCGGGAACGCAACTGGCCACCCCAGTTTCGTGATGAGCAACTCATTCACCAACCAAACTATGGCCCAGATCGAACTATTCGAGAACAGCGCGAAATACCAACACGATGTCTACGTGTTGCCCAAGCATCTCGACGAAAAAGTCGCTCGACTTCACCTCGGCGCGCTGGGAGTGAAACTGACGACGCTCTCCAAGAATCAGGCCGAGTACATCGGCGTCGCGGTCGATGGTCCCTACAAACCCGACTCGTACCGCTACTAGGCAGGGGCTCGGCGAACCTTCGACGAAGTTGCCCGGTTCGTCGACTACGAGTTGATGCCACCGTCGCTGTGGAGAATCTGACCATTGATCCAGACGCCCTTGTCCGAACACAGGAACGCTACGAGGCGTGCGCAGTCAGCGGGAGAGGCGAGTCGACGAAGCGGCGTTGAGTGCACGACGTTCACCTTCAACTCGTCGTCCATCCAGCCGGTGTCCGTGGGTCCGGGGTTGATGACGTTGGCGGTGATGCCGAGTTCGGCGAACTCTCGCGCTGCGGCGACCGTGATGCGATCCAGTGCACCCTTGCTGGCGCCGTAGGCGAGATTGCCGACCACGTGATCGCTCGTCAAACTGACGATTCGCCCGGTGCCGAACGGACCATTAAATCTTGTTGCAAACTCTCTCATCATCAACCAACTAGCTCGAGCATTGACCGCGAAGTGTCGATCGAAACTGTCGATGGTCGTGTCGACGAAGCCGGCATCCACACTCTCGCAGTGGCTAAGTATGAGCGAGCTCACCATGCCGAGTTGGTCATGAACCAAATCGAAAAGCATCGCGGGAGTATTGACGTCGGTCAAGTCGGCTTCGAGCGTGACGCATCGACGGCCCATGGCCTCTATTTCGCGCACGACGCCGTCGATGAAGGAGTGGTCCGTTGTCGCATGTACGCGCTCGTCGTAGGACGCCCACCACGTCACGGCAACGTCGCTGCCTTGCTCGGCGAGGGCTAACGCTATCGCCGCTCCAATACCTTGAGCTCGACCAACGCCGGTAACGAGGGCAACGTTGTTGACGTCCACGGTCGCCTAGCGGTAACCCGCAAAGATGTCGTCCGCGCAGCCATCAAGATTCTTCGGATTCGTCACCCGCACGAACCACTCGGTGATCATGGTTTTCATAAACTGTTCTCGACCCATCTTCATCCAGAACGAGTCCGCAACCTGTGAGAGGTGCGCTTCGAGAGCGTCAAACTTCGCCCCCGTCACGTCACTGATGTCGATTCGCGCGTCGATGTTCTCGTCGGGCGTCCCCATCTCCACTTGCTCTTCGTCAGGGTCGGGGACGTCAGGTTCGCGTACGATGCCCTTGGCGGCGTCGGATTCGATCTTCTCGCGCTCCTCTTGCTCCCAACGTTGTCGCCACAGCACCATCACCGAGTTGGGAATCGCGTTGAAGTACAACGTCGGTTCGTAGTCGATCATTTGTAGAGCGGCGAGTGTGATGCGGTGCGCCTGAATGTGATCGGGGTGACCGTAGAAGCCGTAGGCGTTGTACGTCATAATCACTTGCGGTCGTTCTTCCATCAAAATGTCGGCGAGACGCGCGGCGGCAACCTCCACCGGCGTCGCCCAGAAGGAATCGGGATCATCATTTTGTGGCCAGCCCTTCATTCCCGAGTCGCGATACCCGAGTCGCACGAGACGGCTGATGCCGAGGATCTTCACGGCGTTGTCGAGTTCGATCGCACGGATTTTCGCCACTTCGTCTCCGTCATGGTGGTCGGCGTCGGGCTTCGCCCCGTCAAGCGCATCGCCACACTCCCCATTGGTGCACGTCACGAGAACCGTGCGCACTCCCTCGTCGGCGAGCAATCGGTAGAGACCGCCCGACGAACTCGCCTCATCGTCGGGGTGTGCGTGCACCGCGAGAAAGGTCAACTGTTCCATCACAATCCTCCAAATAAATCGGTTTCGTCATCGGTCGTCGGCACCCGACTCCACGCTCGCTGGTAGTACTCGGTGCCGAACAGAAATTCGAACATCTCTTCACTCACGTTCACCAGATCCTGATTGTCAATCTGAGACGCGTGAGCGGCGATTGCGAGCTGTTTCACCTTGGTGTAGTTACGTACGTCAATTGTAGTGTCGACCAACTCGTCGGGAACATTGAGGCCCGCGTCCGTCACCCACGCGGGCAACAACACGTCCTTCGCCTTCGCCTCGTCGACAAACTCGGTAAGGACCTTCGTGGGCACCACCGGGTAGTAGAGGCGCAGTGGACTCGTCGCAAACTCAATCGCCCGGCGCGTCACGACGTTGGCCATTATGTGATCAGGGTGACCGTAGAAGCCATTTTCGTCGTACGTAACGATCACCGACGCACCCACTTCGTCAAAGAGTGCGGCCAGTGTTCGAGCGGTGGCGTCGACATCAATGTTCATGAAGGCGTTGGGGCTCTCGTTCTGCGCCCACCCCTTCATGCCCGAGTCATCGAACCCGAGCGTTATCACCCGAGAGAAGCCGAGCATTGACGCCGCACGCTGTAATTCACCGGCCCGCACGCTTCTCGTGAGTTCATCGTGATGCGTCGGGTCCGAGCCGGGCAGGGCCTGGTCGTCGAATCCGAGTTGTCCGTTCGTGCACGTCACCAGGACCACCCGGTAGCCCATTTTCGCGTAGTGCAGCGACACGCCCGCGGTGAAAAGGGCTTCGTCGTCGGGGTGTGCGTGCACGCAGACGAGGGTGGGGGCGTCGACCATCAAGAGAGACTACGAGGAGATTCGAGATTCACAACCGCTACGAAAGGTTCACGGTGACCACCACCGGAGAGTGCTCAACCGAGATCGACGAGTAGGTCCGACGATCGTTCGCCCGGTCGACTCTCACTTGGTAGCGACTTGAATGATCTTGACAACGACCAAGCCAAACGCAACGAGCAAATAGATCCGCATCGTAATCATGCCAACTTTGCGCTGGCTCGACATGACCGGGCGAGTCAATCGATTGATCGGTGGCATGCGCCACGTCGCGCGATTGAGTTCAGGTTCGGACTCGTGGATTCGGTCCTTTGCCGACTTCCTGGATTGCCACAGCAAGAACAGTCCCACGAGGAGTCCGAGCCCCGCCCCGCCAACGAGAATGCTCAGGATGACGGCACTCGTGATGCCGGGAAACATGACGCTCGCGGTGAGAATGATGGAGAGCAGCACCAGAATCCACACCACGGCCGACGTAAAGATGTTGAGTTTCGTCGAATTCACCCAGGGCCCGAGCACGCCCTTGTCGTTGCAGAGCAAGAGTAGAAAGACCGTGGCGCTCGGTAACAGCACGCCGGCGAGGGTCTGGACGCCCTCAGTCAAGAGTCCGAGCGGCACGCCGGGGATCAACACGAGTGCCGCGGCGAGCGCCATAACGCCGGCGTAGCTGAAGTAGAACGCCTTCGCCTTACTCACTGAGCGATGAAGGGAGTGATTGAATCCGAGCACGTCGGACAGCGCGTAGGACGTCGCCAGCCCGACGGCGGACGCCCCGATGATGCTCGCATCGAGCAGCGCGATGGCGAAGAGATCACCCGCGAAGGGCGACACGTACTTTTTCAGACCGTTCGCCATTCCCTGCGCGCTCGTGAAGTGCCCGAACTCAGGGTGTCCGCCGAACGTGGCGGCGGCGAATCCAAACATCAAGGCGGCCCCCACAATGACGATAACGATGCCAATTAATAGATCAACTCGCTCGTAGTTGATGAACCGCGGAGTAATGCGCTTGTCAATGATGTACGACTGTTGGAAGAACAGTTGCCACGGTGCCACCGTCGTACCGACGATCGCGATAATCAGCAACATGACGGTCGACAACGACGAGCCGTGCGCCAATCCCGGGACGAAGAGGCTACGCGCCATTTCTCCGGCTGGTGGGTGCACCATGACGTAGACCGGAATCAGCACCAGCGATCCGGCCACGAGGGTCAGCGATATGCGTTCGAATCGTCGAAAGCTCCCGGTACTGGCAGTCGCGATAATGACGACGCCCGCCAGTAACACCGAGGGAACCTTGGGCAGTCCCAGGTACCCAACGGCGAGCGAGACACCAATGAATTCGGTCACGATAGTTAACGCGTTCAAAATAAAGAGGTCGATCACGCTGAACGCCCCCCAAAACTTCCCGAAGCGCTCCATGATCAGTCGAGCGTGGCCCACGCCCGATACCGCGCCGAGACGCAACACCATGTCTTGATTCACGTAGAGGACCGGAACGAGCAGAATAAGCGTCCACATTAAGTGGAGTCCGTAGTTCTGCCCCGCCTGGGTGTAGGTGCTGAAGGCGCCCGCGTCGTTGTCGCCCACCATGACGATGAGACCCGGTCCCACGATCGCAAGCAGCGTCTTCAGTTTGGCCGACATGCCCTTGCGCGGTGCGACGTCGCCGCGATCGATGGTACCCAGAGCGCCTCGAATAGCCCCGGTGTGGGCGCTATCGAGCACCGCGGTTTCGTCGTTGCGAGTTACGTCGTCGTGGTTCATCGGCGACACCTGCACGTCACGACGTGTGCGCACAGTTCGCGACACTGCTGGGGGCGACGTCGAGACAACTCGACGCCGTCGAGCACGTGGTCAATGCCCCGTACGTATGTGTAGTTGATTAAAAACATCGGAGTGCTCCTTCGTGGGATGGCTTGCACCAAGTGGTGCGACTGATCGATGCAGAAGTGCCGCGATCATTTCTAAACGAAAGCCAACGCAACCGCCCCGCGCGACGTTAGAAATCAGTGACGTCGAAGGCGGCCGAATCGGCGATGCCTGATTGAACAGGTACTGGGGGGTTTCAGAAAGGCCCCCTTAGAACGTGACCCACGACGCAACGCCAGTTC
Organism: Acidimicrobiales bacterium; assembly: GCA_038323435.1. Classification (GTDB taxonomy): domain Bacteria; phylum Actinomycetota; class Acidimicrobiia; order Acidimicrobiales; family RAAP-2; genus RAAP-2. Next base: position 6,118 of record JBBQGY010000023.1, on the reverse strand, counting down.
ACTCTTCCACCGCCGTCATGCCAAAATCGTGTCGCCAACCGTGAGGCAGCATCTCTTCGAGTAGGTCGTCGACCGTCACTACCCCGACCATTGTCTGGTGCCCTTCGTCGAGCACGGGCAAGACAATCAAATTGAAGTCGCTCATCTTGCGCGCTGTCTGGTGGACGTCCCAGTGTGGGTGAACGTGCGCCAGGTGCGTACGCGCAATGCTGAGAGCGGTATCGGTACCGCGCGCTCGCACGAGTGACGCAATCGACGCTTCACCAATTGGCTGACTGTTCTCATCGAGAATAAACACCATGTGCAGGGCTTCCGCGGGAACGTGCGAGGTACGAATTGCGTCGAGCGTTTCGGCGACGGTCGCCACCGACGACACGGAAATGAAGTCGGTGTTCATCAGTCCGCCCGCGGTGTCCGAACTGTACGACAGCAGTTGGCGAACCTTCAGCATCTGCGCTTCGGGGAGGCTTTCGAGAATCGGTAGTCGTCGGTCCTGGTCAATCTCATTGATCAAGTCCGCCGCATTGTCGGGCTCCATGCGTGACAAGAGACGGGCCGCTTCGGCGTCGCTGCGCGACTCCAAGAATTCCAACTGGTGCGTGACGTCAAGCTCTTCGAACACGTCGGCTTCCAGTTCGCGGTCGAGACCAACCGCTTCAATAATCTCTTCACCCTCTTCGTGGCTGGCCTGTTCGACGAGGTCGGCAATCTGAGCGGGGTGCAACTTGGCGAGCTTGCGATAGGGAATACGTAGACGGGCCGTTGGCACGTGCGACACGAACGGCTCGATGGAGGCAAAGTCCACGATCGCTTCGGCCTTCACTCGTTGGCCGACCTTCTGGCCGAGGACGCGGCGCAGGAACGGTCGGCGTCCCGGGTCAACGCCCACAACTTCCCAGCGGCCGTCGATCTGGGCAATTTCAATTTCGTTGGCGATTATTAAACGGCCGCGAACCAAGTTGATGATGTGGCGTGCGAGTAAATCTTCGGCCAGTAACAGTTCACCAGGCCGCCGTTCGAATCTACGAAGATCGACGCGCGAACCTTGCAGCGTCATTCGGCCTTCCGCGAGTCCACCAATTTTCCTGATGGGCACGAAAAGATTCCGGCCCTCAATACGCAGCACGACGCCGACGATCGGCGGATGTGGATCGTCGCCGAGGCGCGCGACCAGGTCCTGGACGCGGCCAATCCGGTCACCGGACGAATCGAAGATCGGGCGGTGCAGGAAAGTGGAGAGGTGGAGAATCTCAGTCATACGAAGCCTTATTGCTCGCCTAAGGCTAGCCCTTCGCGCTTGCGACTGATCAATGGCCACCAATGAACTCTGCGCGAACGAATCGCGAACGCCAGAGTTATCTCAGCCCACCGCTGGCTTGAAGTGTGCGAGCACGTCAGCGACGAACGCCACGTCCTCGTCACTGACGTCGGCGTGCGTGACGAACCGTAGCCGTCGCGGCCCGATCGCGTCACCGTGGACGCCGAGGGCCGCGAGCTCGAACGCAATCTGGCGGGCCTGGGGGTGGGTAAACGCAACGATATTTGTACGGCAAGAGTCGGGGTCGTACTGCGACTCGGGAAACGTTTCGGCAAACAAGTTGGCGAGCTGGCGTGCTCGCACGTGGTCGTCGGCGAGGCGATCGACCATCGTGTCGAGCGCGACGAGACCGGCCGCCGCGAGGAAGCCTGCTTGACGCATCGCCCCGCCAAGACGTTTGCGTTCGACTCGGGCACGTTGCATTAACTCCGTTGGCCCCGCGAGCAATGAACCGACTGGAGCACAGAGACCCTTGCTGAGACAACAGGTGACCGTCGTCGCCGGCGCCGCGAACTGCTCGGCGCTCGTGCCGGTCGCGACAACCGCATTGAATAGTCGGGCACCGTCCAAATGCAAGGGTCGACCATCGATCGCGCCCGCTATCGAAACGAGATCATCGACGTCAATCGGCGTGCCACCTGACGGCATGTGGGTATTTTCCGCCGAGACCATCGCGACGTGGGGCTGGTGACTTTTTTCGGCGTCAATGATGTCGACAATCTGCGACAAATTCATCGGTCCGTTCGTGTCGTCGACAGTCGCGAACTGCACTGACGAATTCCTCGCCGCCGCTCCCATTTCGAAACTGACCACGTGGTGGCCGCGACCGGCCACGATAACGTCCCCGGGACTGGTGAGGATGCGAACAGCGATCTGGTTGGCCATCACGCCCGATGGAACGAACACCGCGGACGGCTTACCCACAATCTGTGCGAACCGTTCTTCGAGCGCGTTGATCGTCGGGTCCTCACCAAATCCGTCGTCGCCCACCACCGCGCCGGCAATGGCGTCGCGCATCGCACGCGTTGGCTGGGTCACGGTGTCGCTAATCAAATTCACACGTCGCGTCATAAGTGAAAGGCTAGGGCACTTCTAGACTGACTCGATGAGCGGTCATACTGAATTCAAAATCCCCGACTACAACGACGTCAACAAAGTACTGGGGATTGAAGTCGTCCTCATGACGCCTGAGAAGGTCGTGCTACAGGTCGAAGTCGGACCGAAGGTTCACCAGCCCTACGGCATATTGCACGGTGGCGTCTCGGCCCTACTCGCCGAAGGCGCCGCTTCGCTCGGTGGCGCGCTCAGCGTTGAAGCCGATCAAATTGTGGTTGGCGCGGAACTCAACTGCTCGCACCTTCGTTCAATGACGAGTGGCGTGTTGACCGCGACCGCGACGCCGATTCGAAAGGGTCGCTCCGTGCACGTCTGGGGTATTGAACTCACTGATGACAGGGATCGCCTCATCTGTGTGGCCCGCTGCACTCTGCAAGTTCTGAAGGCACCTTCGTCGTTACAAAGCCGCGACGTAGACTCGTCGGGTAACTAGCCAACGAAGGAGCTATCCAATGGGCGTTCGTTTCACGGGCTGGGGAATTGGTCTACCGGATCGCATAGTGACGAACAAGGAGCTTTCAAAGACCCTCGACACTTCTGACGAATGGATCATGGAGCGAACCGGCATCCGCGAACGTCGCGTGGGCGGTTCGGCCATGACGCTCGGCGTCATTGCGGGCACTCGCGCACTCGAGGACTCCGGTCTGCAGCTGGGCGACATCGACTTTCTCGTGGTCGCTACGACGACCCCCGACCGACTCTGTCCCGCCACAGCCCCAATGATCGCTAACGCAATGGGTCTCGACTGTCCGGCAATGGACGTGAACGCCGCCTGCAGCGGATTCATGTACGCGGTGCGAACCGCTCAAGGGTTACTCGAGACGGGCAACAGGAAAATCCTCGTGATTGGTTCAGAACACCTCTCGCGATGGGTCGACTGGAGCGATCGAAATATGGCGGTGTTACTTGGTGACGGCGCGGGCGCGGCGGTACTCGAGTACGACGCCGACGGCACCGATCTCTTGTCCTTTTGCCTCGGGGCCGACGGTTCCGCGGCCGACCTTCTCACCTGCGAGCACGGTGGCTTTTTCGAAATGAACGGCAAAGAAGTCTTTCGCCGCGCGGTACGCGTCGTCGTTGACTCGGCCGAGCAAGCACTGAAGAGTGCGGGCATTACCGCCGATGAACTCAGTCTGGTCATCCCCCACCAAGCCAACATTCGAATCATTCAAGCGGCGACCCAACGACTCGGCATTGGCATGGACCGCGCGGTCATTACCCTCGACCGCTACGGCAATACCTCGAGCTCATCGATTCCGCTCGCCTTTTACGATGCGCGCGAAAACGGACGAATCAAAGCGGGTGAGTACGCACTGATGACCGGCTTCGGTGCCGGTATGACGTGGGCCTCGGCGGTTGTGAAGTGGTCGAAGTGAGCGGACCGTCGCTCGTTATTCTCGCCGCTGGTCGCGCGCGCCGCTACGGCGGGGTGAAGCAACTCGCACCAATTGGTAAGCACGGCGAAGCGGTCATCGATCTCCTGGCCTCCGACGCCTACGCGTCGGGATTCGACGACATCGTTATCGTCGTCAACTCTGACACCGGACCGAAAATTGAACAGCAGGTGGCGTACCACTGGCCGAAGGGACGAAAAGTTACGTTCGCGGTCCAGGACCGACTTCGTGGCACGGTCGATGCGGTACTGGTCGCCGAAAGCGTGCTCGACCTCACCAAGCCCTTCGGGGTCTCGAACGCCGATGACCTCTACGGTCGCGCCGCGTTCATGCTGCTAGGCGAGCACCTCGCGAAGAGCCCCAACCATTGCCTCGTGGGCTTCGAACTCGACCGCGCGCTCGTCGGTGACCTACCGGTGTCGCGGGGCACGTGCATGGTTGACGACGGCACGCTGACGGGCATCGTCGAGCGTCGTAACGTGCACTCCACGCTCGAAGGCTACGACGCCGACGACGGTCTCGATCCGGTATCGCTCTCGCCGTTGGCGACGGTCTCCATGAATCTTTGGGGCTTCCAACCTTCGATCGTGCCGCTCATGCATGAAGCATTGGCGCGTCACGACTTCTCCGAAGATTCCGAGATTCAGTTGTCGACCTTCGTCGGCCAAATCCTCGGTACGAGCGATATTCACTTTGACGTGCTGCCGACGCGGTCGCGTTGTATTGGCATCACGCACGCCAAGGACCTGCCGGTGGCGCAGTTGCTCGTGCGCTTGGAGATCGAATCCGAGCACCGTCCCGAGTACGCGTTCGCCTAATTCGTTGGCGTTAGCGCCAGTCGCGCGACGGTGCGGTGGCACCCAAACCAAGCGGCTCGACGAACTCCGCCGATAACGACACGACGCCCTGACCACGCTGCAACGATCCTCGAATGAGGAGGGCCGGCGAACTTCGGGCCACCACCGACCAGCGCGCCCACGCACCCTTGGAAAAGATCACGTTGACGTGCCCGGTCTCGTCCTCGAGGTTCACGAACACCGCACCGTTGGCCGTCTCGGGGTGCTGGCGGTGCGTCACGACGCCCGCCACGACCACCCGCGAACTCTCCACCGCAAAGAGGGCGTCCGCGCGCGTCACCCCTCGCAGATTCAGCTCATCACGTACGAGTGCGATCGCGGTCGCTTCGGGGGTGAGACCCATCGCCCATAGGTCGTCCGCCACTCGCTCCATCTCACTCGTCGCCGGTAGTTCGGGCGCGACGAGACCGGTGACCACACCGGGTAACCGGTCGGGCGTTGCCTGTGCCGCGGCGCCGGCCGACCAGGCCTGTGCGCGACGACTGGCCCCGAACGAGTCGAGAGCTCCCGCCGCCGCGAGTACCTCGAGGTGATGCTGCTGGACACCGGCGCGACGTACGAGGTCCTGCGCGTCGCGCCACGGCGCACCCTCGACAATGCGCGAGGCCAGTTCGCTCCCCACGGAGTGCAGCGCCCCAAGGCCGAGTCGCGCTACTGGACGTTGCGGCGAACCCTCGAGCACGGCGCCCACCGACGAGCGGTTCACGTCGGGACGGCGCACCACCACGCCGTGACGCTGCGCGTCGGCGACCAGACTCTGCGGGGACCAGAAACCCATGGGTTGGGCGTTCAACAGCGAGACGAGAAAAGCCGCGGGGTAGTGGTGTTTCAACCACGCCGAGCAGTAGACGAGGTGGGCGAAGGAGACCGAGTGCGATTCGGGAAAGCCGAAGTTCGCGAACGCCGAGAGGGCGTCAAAGAGTTGATCGGCCGCTGCGCCCGTGACGCCGTTCGCGGCCATACCGGCGTAGAAGCGACTCTTCAACTTCATCATGCGCAGCTCCGAGCGCTTCGCCGCCATGGCCTGGCGCAGTTCGTCGGCCTCGGCCGGTGAGAAGCCCGCAATCGCGACCGCCATTTCCATTAGCTGCTCTTGGAAGAGCGGTACGCCGAGCGTGCGACGAAGAATCGGCTCGAGTCGGGGGTGCAGGTACGTGACGGGCTCGTCACCGCGACGTCGTCGAATGTAGGGATTGACGGCGTTGCCCTGAATCGGTCCCGGACGGATGAGCGCTACTTCGATGACGAGGTCGTAGAAGCATCGCGGCTGCACGCGCGGCAACGTCGCCATCTGCGCGCGTGACTCCACCTGAAAGACGCCCACGGTGTCCGCTTCGCAGAGCAAGTCGTAGACGGCGTCCTCTTGGGGTAACGCGCCAAGATCAATAGTGGTCGCGTGAAACGACTCGACCTGATCGACGGCCCGGTGGAGT
>JBBQGY010000022.1:0-15848 GCA_038323435.1 Acidimicrobiales bacterium | reverse complement strand
GGATTGGCGGTGGGTCACCACAAAATGAAGCAACTTCTAAGTCTGGCCACAGACCTCATCAACGAGCGCCGGGGCGACCGATGACCGAATCGATCGCTGTCGCGCCTTCGCCGTGGCTCATCCAGGGTGGGCTGGGTATCGCAATTTCGAACTGGACGCTGGCACGCGAAGTTTCAATGGCGGGACAACTTGGCGTGGTGTCGGGTACCGGCATTGAAGCGGTCTTCATTCGACGACTTCAAGACGATGGTGTCGACGAGCGACTGCGTACCGTGCTTGAGCGATTTCCGCTGCCTACAGTTGTCGAGGACGTTCTTCGAAAATTCGATCATCGACGACCGACGACATCGTCGCCCTATCGCACGTCGCCCATGTCCACGCATCGCAACGTACAGAGCGCCCAGGATCTCCTCGCGTTGGCGGCGTACGTGGAGGTCGCGCTCGCCAAAGAGGGTCACGACGGCATCGTGGGTATCAATCTTCTGACGAAGGTGCAGGTTCCGACCGTGGCCACGCTCTTTGGCGCGATGCTCGCGGGTGTCGACTACGTCGTCATGGGGGCGGGCATCCCTGTCCACATCCCCGGGATCCTCGATCAACTCGCCAACGGGGTGGTGGTGGAGACCTCGCTCGACATGGTTGGCGACGTGTCCGCCGGGGAGCCTCCGACGCTACGGTTCGATCCCGGTCGATTCAATCCGACGATTGAGGTACGTCGTCCGACGTTCTTGGGCATCGTCTCCTCACACGTGTTGGCGAGTGCGTTAATCAAACGAAGCAGTGGCGTCGTGGGCGGCCTCGTCGTCGAAGCGCCAATTGCGGGAGGTCACAATGCACCACCGCGGGGTCCGCTCACTGTGGACGCGAAGGGTAATCCCATCTACGGCGATCGTGACCGAGTCGATTTCGAAGTGTTGCGCGAACTTGGTGTGCCGTTCTGGATCGCCGGGGGCGTCACGACCCCCGAACGACTCCACGAGGCGATTGAACTTGGTGCGACCGGTGTGCAGGTCGGCACCCTGTTCGCGTACTGTCGCGAATCTGGATTGGAAGCGGGGCTGAAGGACGCGGTCATCGAAGCCGTCCGCAGCGCGTCGGTCCTCGTGTCAACGTCGACGACCGCGTCGTCGACTGGCTATCCCTTCAAAGTTGCCTCGATTGTGGGAACGCTGTCCGACGATGACGCCTACGAGGCGCGGACACGAATTTGTGATCTCGGCTACCTGCGCGAGGCGTATATGAAAGACGACGGCACCGTCGGATATCGCTGTCCTTCCGAACCCGTGGAGATGTACGTGGCGAAAGGCGGCAACGTCGCCGACACGACTAATCGCGTCTGTCTCTGCAACGCGCTGATGGCGACGGCCGGTCTCGGTCAGATTCGCGCGAAAGGTGAACGTGAACTGCCAATCGTCACGACGGGTGACTGTACGAATGAACTCGCAATATTGCTTGAAGGGCGAAGTGAGTACGGTGCCGCCGACGTTATTGCGTTTCTCGAACCGGGTCGTGCACTGACGAAGCACACGGCGCCCACGAACTTCGCAGCGCAACCGCTCGTCGACGAATAATTTCGTCAATCTCGCGCAACGGAGTCTATGGTTCAACGTATTCAAAACTGTTGAGTGGTCACGTGGACCGCGAGGGGAGTGACGATGACCGATCTGGTGAGGGCAGCGCTCGTGCAGGCCGCGTGGACGGGGGATAAGGCGTCCATGATTGAGCTTCACGAACGTCACGCCCGCGACGCCGCATCCCAAGGCGCTCAAGTGATCTGTTTCCAGGAACTCTTCTACGGTCCGTACTTCTGTCAAGTGCAAGACGCCAGTTTCTACGACTACGCCGAAGCAGTGCCCGAAGGACCGACCGTCCAGCGATTTATGAAGCTCGCCAAAGAGCTCAACATGGTCATGATCCTGCCGGTCTACGAAGCTGAACAAGAGGGTGTGCTCTACAACACGGCCGCCGTCATCGACGCCGACGGCTCGTATCTCGGCAAGTACCGAAAGACGCACATTCCCCAAGTCACTGGCTTTTGGGAGAAGTTTTATTTCCGTCCCGGCAATATGGGCTATCCGATCTTCGACACCGCAGTGGGGCGAATTGGCGTGTACATCTGTTACGACCGTCACTTCCCCGAGGGCTGGCGCGCACTCGGCCTCGCCGGGGCCAAGATCGTCTTCAATCCTTCCGCGACGAGCAGGGGACTGTCCGCCTACCTGTGGCAGCTCGAACAGCCCGCGTCGGCCGTTGCCAACGAATACTTCATTGGCGCAATTAATCGCGTTGGCGTCGAGGACCTCGGCACCAATGATTTCTATGGTCAGTCGTACTTTGTGGGTCCCCGTGGCCAGTTCGTGGGCGAGGTGGCGAGTACCGACAGTGACGAATTAGTGGTCCGCGACCTCGATATGGATTTACTGAAGGAAGTCCGCGAACAGTGGGCGTTCTATCGCGATCGACGCCCCGACATGTACGGTCCGCTGACCCAGGCGTAGGGAGAAAACCATGGCGCGCCTGCTCATTACCGGTGGTGACGTGATCTCGTCGACCGGAGCCCAAGCCGCCGACGTGTTCATCGACGGTGACGAGATCGCTGCGGTTGGTTCGCCGGGCTTCTTCGACAACGTCGCCGCGACGTGTGATCGGGTGCTCGACGCGAAGGACAAGTACGTCCTACCTGGTGGCGTTGACGTACACACGCACATGGAACTTCCGTTCGGGGGTACGGCCGCATCGGACACTTTCGAGACCGGCACGATTGCCGCGGCTTTCGGCGGTACCACGACCATTATTGATTTCGCAGTGCAGCGAATGGGGGAAGACGTTCACGACGGCCTCGCCGCCTGGCACCAAAAGGCCGACGGCAATTGCGCCATTGACTACGGATTCCACCAAATAATTGGTGGCGTCGACGACGCATCGCTTAAGGCCATGAGCGACCTGACTCTGAACGAGGGTGTCACTAGTTTCAAACTGTTTATGGCGTACCCCGGGGTCTTTTACTCTGACGATGGTCAAATCCTGCGCGCCATGCAAAGGGCCGCCGACCTTGGCGCGACCATCATGATGCACGCGGAAAATGGTCCGGCGATTGACGTGCTCGTCGCTCAGGCACTCGAGCGCGGTGAAACCGATCCGCGCTACCACTCACTGACTCGGCCCGTCGAGATGGAAGAAGAGGCCACGCACCGTGCCATCATGCTCGCGAAGGTCGCCAAAGCTCCTCTCTATATCGTGCACATGAGTGCCAAGGAAGCCGTTGAAGCAGTGGCGCGGGCCCGCCACTTAGGTGCCAACGTCTTTGGCGAAACCTGTCCGCAGTATCTCTATCTCAGCCTTGAGGAGCATCTCTCGAAGGCCGGATTCGAGGGTGCGGCCTACGTCTGCTCAACGCCGCTGCGATCGCGCGAAGAGGGACATCACGACGCACTCTGGCGCGCGTTGCGCACGAATGAACTCTCGATCGTGAGTACTGATCACTGCCCGTTTTGTATGAAGGACCAAAAGGAATTGGGCCTCGGCAACTTTTCAAAGATCCCCAACGGCATTGGTTCGGTGGAGCACCGCATGGACCTGCTCTACCAGGGTGTCGTAACCGGAGAGATTGGCCTCGCTCGATGGGTGGAGGTGGCGTCGACCACGCCCGCTCGCATGTTCGGTCTCTTCCCTAAGAAGGGAACCATTGCACCGGGATCGGACGCCGACATTGTGATCTACGACCCCCGAGGGACGACCGACATCAGCGTGAAGACCCACCACATGAATATGGATCACTCGGCGTACGAGGGTATTCACGTCGACGGACGGGTCGAGACGGTGCTCTCGCGAGGCCGCGTGATCGTGGAGAACAGTGTGTTTACTGGTGCGGTGGGCCACGGCCGGTACCTGCGCCGTGGACTGAGCCAGTACCTCATTTAAGGACTCTTCACCTCAACGTGACCGCAGTGGAAGGAAACCATATGGAGTTCGGAGTTGTCCTACAGACGAATCCACCCGCTTCGCGCGTGGTGGAACTCGCGACGCGCGCAGAACAGTTGGGATTCGACTACGTCTGGACCTTTGATTCGCACATCTTGTGGGAAGAGCCCTTCGTTATCTACAGCCAGATTCTCGCGTCGACGCGCAAGGTCATCGTTGGACCAATGGTCACCAATCCGGCCACGCGCGACTGGACGGTGACCGCGAGTCTGTTCGCCACTCTCAATGAAATGTTTGGCAATCGCACGGTCTGTGGCATTGGCCGCGGCGACTCGGCGGTTCGCGTGACCAACGGAAAACCGACCACGCTGGCGACGTTGCGCGAAGCCATCACCGTCATTCGTGAACTCGCGAATGGTCGATCCGTGGACTACCACGGCTCCACGTTGAAATTCCCGTGGGGCGAGAAGAGTGCACTTGAGGTGTGGGTAGCGGCCTACGGACCCAAAGCTCTGCAGTTGGCGGGCGAAGTCGGTGACGGATTTATTCTCCAGCTCGCTGACCCCGATATCGCTCGCTGGATGATCACCGCGGTGCGCGACGCCGCCGAGAAGGCAGGACGCGACCCCGCTGCGCTGACTTTTTGCGTGGCGAGTCCGGCCTACGTCGGAGACGACGTTGCTCATCAGCGTGACCAGTGTCGTTGGTTTGGCGGCATGGTGGGCAATCACGTTGCCGACATCGTCGAGCGCTACGGCGACGACCCTTCGTCAACTATTCCTGCGGCTCTTACTGACTACATAAAGACGCGCCAGGGCTATGACTACAACGAGCACGGTCGAGCAGGTAATACGCACGCAGACTTTGTGCCCGACGACATTATTGACCGATTCTGCATTCTCGGCACATCTGATCAGCACATCGCGCGTCTCGAAGAGCTCCGTAGTATTGGCGTTGATCAGTTCGCCCTCTATCTGCAACACGACAACAAGTCCGCCACTCTCGAGGCCTACGGGGAGACAATTATTCCCGCATTGAACGGTGCTTCCATCGCGAAGAGTTAATGACGGCGGTGCCCGGTTCGAAGTTCGTTACCCGGTGATCACTTCGTCACGTCGGGAGGCCAACGGGTTCTGGTTCGTGCGCAGCGATTGGTCGCTACAGTCTTTTCGTAAATGCCAACATCGAATTTGGAGAAAATCATGTCCGATATAAATCGTCCACCTCTCACGTTCTCGTTCTTTCCCGAGGTGCCGCAATTTCTAGTCACCAGCACTGACGTGGCCGACGGGGTGACGTTGCCCCAAGCACAGGTGGCCGATTCCATGGGTGACAGAGGCAGTAATCAATCGCCGCAACTCTCATGGAGTGGATTTCCCAGTGCGACCAAGAGCTTTGCGATTACGATTCACGACCCCGACGCGCCCACCGGCAGTGGGTTTTGGCACTGGGTGGTCGCCAACATTTCCATCAACGTGCACGAACTGAGTACGAACGCCGGCGCCGAAGGATCACAAGGTTTACCGAGTGGTGTCGTGCAAATTAGGAACGACGTTGGTCTGCTCGGTTTCATTGGTGCCGCGCCGCCGAGCGGCGATGCACCACACCGCTACGTGACGACCGTTCATGCCGTCGACGTCGAGCGTCTCGACATTGACGAGAACGTCACACCCGCGATTGCCGGATTCAATCTTCGCTTCCATACTCTGGCCAGAGCGCAGATTGTTCCGATCTTCGGCTCGTAGTCACGTGCAAAACCTGTGTTGATGTCGGTGTTGCCTGAGCCATAATTCGAGCGCTGGTAAGGTCGTTGAGTTGCGGAGCCTCGTGAGGAGGATCGGCCGCCTACTAGAGACTGAAAACGCGGTTTCGCCAGAGGAGCTGTGATGAAGGTATTAGTGCTCGGTGGTGACGGATTTTGTGGATGGCCGACTTCGCTGCATCTCTCTGATCTCGGACACGACGTCACCATTGTCGACAACCTCAGTCGGCGCGAGATTGACCTGGAACTCGAGGTTGAGTCACTCACCCCAATTCGACCTATGGGCGAACGCATCCGCGTGTGGAAGGAACTCACCGGGAATGACATTGGATTCGTGCACCTCGACCTCGCCGAGGAGTTTGACCGCTTCGAGGCGCTGCTTCGTGAGATACGCCCCGACGCGATAGTCCACTTCGGTGAACAGCGCGCCGCGCCGTACTCGATGCGCAGTTCCATTGCGAAGCGCTACACCATTGACAACAACGTGCGCGGTACCCACAACGTCTTAGCGGCGATCGTGTCGTCGGGCCTCGATATAGCCCTCGTGCACTTGGGCACGATGGGTGTCTACGGCTACGGATGGTCCGGTTCGGCACCGATCCCCGAGGGCTACCTCACGGTGAAGGTGCCCACCCCCGACGGCGAAATCGAACGCGAGATTCTGCACCCGGCCAACCCCGGATCGATCTATCACCTCACCAAGACGCTCGATCAGCTGCTCTTCGCCTTTTACTGCGCGAATGACCAACTGAGAATTACCGATCTGCACCAGGGAATCGTGTGGGGAACGCAAACTCCTCAAACCGCACGCGACGAGCGCCTCATAAATCGATTTGACTATGACGGTGACTACGGGACTGTTCTAAATCGATTCTTGATGCAGGCGGCGATCGGTCACCCACTCACGGTGCACGGCACCGGTGGTCAGACGCGCGCCTTCATCCACATTCGCGACACCGTACGTTGCGTGCAGATAGCCCTCGAGAATCCGCCAGAGCGAGGCGACAAGCCATCGGTGTTCAATCAAGTCACCGAGACGTACCGCATTCGCGACCTCGCCGAACTACTCTCGAAAATGACCGGCGTTGAAATTGCGAACCTCCCGAACCCCCGCCGTGAGGCAGCCGAAAACGAACTCAATGTGAGCCGCGACCGCTTTCTGGCGCTGGGTCTCGACCCCGTGTGTCTTTCCGAGGGCTTAATGGAAGAGGTGCGCGACATCGCCGAGCGCTACCGCGACCGGGCCGACACCACCAAGATCATCGCGCGCTCGGTGTGGCGCCAGGGCATGGAGACCTCGGCCGATTTAATGAAGAGTTAACTTCTTTTCGCTGGCACCACTACGGGGGATGGAATGTTCCACCGAGCAGTATCACCACGTGTGAGACTCGGCACATGAGCAAAACCTACGAATACGTTCGTCATCCGCGCGGGGCTGAGTTGGAACTGAGCCACCCGGTAAAGACCGCGGAGTTGCGAAAGATACATCACCAGAACGCCATTGTTCGATTCAATGCCAAATTTGGTTTAAAGATCACACTGGTGATCGGCACCATGTGGGCCGCGTACGTCTTTACGGTCCTCGCTCTGTTTGCGTTACCGGACGCCATCAAGCAGGGGACGTACTTCGTTATTGTGTGGCTCTCGAGTAGCTTCCTGCAGTTGGTCCTGTTGCCGATCATCATCGTGGGACAGAACATTCAAGCGGCCGCTGCCGACAGGCGCTCGGAGGACACCTACAAGGACGCCGAAGCGGTATTAAAAGAGGCCGAAGAGATTCAAAAACACCTGATGGCCCAGGACGAAGCGATTGGCAGCATTGTTGAGCAGTTGAAGATATTGATGGAGAAGGAGCGCAAGTCCAACCAGTAGGTCCGGACAGCCCGCTCGCAGTTGCAGGTCGCCGATGAATGAACGTGCGCGAGGTGTAGCAATTCATGGCATCCGCGAAATCACCGGCGTTCGTAATGGCGAGGGTTTCTCACGACGGATCAAGTGAACATTGATCGGGACCGCGGTAGGGAACTAATGCCGTAACGATTTCTTACCTGCGACAGATTCGTGAGAGATTGTTGGGGCGAGAAAGGCTGTGACGTGACCACCATCAGTGAAGTCTTAACCACGACGACGTTGTCGCTCAATCGTCACCGCGGCGTCGTGTTGCCCGAAGCACGGGTCATCGTCATTCTCGTTCCCGTAGTCCTCTTCACTCTGTACTGGTTCGTTCTTCGCCGTCGCCAGGGCTGAGTACGGCCGACTACGCCGTCCCGTACACGCGCATCGATCCCAAGGGTTGGTGACGGGCGATCGGACTGCGACCACTCGACGAAGCGAAGTGGCCCGAAGTCGACGAAAATCGACCCGCGGGACTCGAACTGAAAGATCAACTCCTTCGAGATGCCTACGACGCAGTGGTGGCCACCACACCCGAAGGGCTCGAAGGTAGCGAGGAACTTCTCGCGACCGTACGTAGCAACCTCGACCAATTTCATCCCGGGCTCTCGAGTCACGACTACTCAGGTGAGCATCCCATTGTCGCGGCGAGTCGACTGGCCCAGGAAGATCTGGGTGTGCTCGTGCGCAGTGACGCGTGGCGGCTTCAGGCGGCGTGCGTCTGCTTTCCTTCCCGGTGGAGCCTCGCGTCCAAAATCGGTACCACGATCGACGAGATTCATCGCCCCGTGCACCGCTACGACGAACAGCTAGCGGAACCGACCAACGCCGTGTTTGATCGTATGAAGTCCAGTCGTTCCTTCTGGCGGCTCAATTGGACGCTCGTTGACAATCCCGCACTGCATCTCACGGCCGGCGCCACGAACTCGAGCGACACGAGCAATTTGTCGGAGTGGTATTTTCGCGTCGAACGCCAGACCATTCGTCGACTTCCCGTCACGGGTGCGATTGTGTTTACGATCCGCACGTACGTCGCGTCGGCGGGGTCAATGTGCGACGGCCCCGACGACTTTGCGGCGTTGTTGCTGAACGCCCCGTGTACCGCGCCGCTCGAAATGCAGGACTACAAGGTTTGGCGTGGGCTGGCCGATCGTCTTCGTTCGCATCGCAGTATTTAATGCGGACAACGACCGCCGCTATTTCGAGCGAATCAGGTCCTTGGCGATCGCGATGACCTGCATCTCGTCGGTACCGGCGTAAATGCGCAGTACTCGTGCGTCGCGACTGAGTTGCTCGACACGGTATTCAGCGATGTAGCCGTTACCTCCGAAAATTTGGATGGCGTCGTCGGCGACTTGGCACGCGACCTGGGCCGAATACAACTTCATGGCGGACGCTTCGGCGAACGTCGGTACGACGCCCGCGCCCGATCGTTCGATATGAGAAAAGACCATGTTGCGAACGTTGATGCGTGCGACCTCCATTTGGGCCAGTTTCAACTGGATTAGTTGAAAATCACCGATGGGCGTCTGCCAGAGGGTGCGGTGCCTCGCGTAGTCGATGGATAGTTTCAAACACTCTTCGATGATCCCCAGGGACATCGCCGCAACACCGGCGCGCTCGGACACGAAGTTGTCACGTGCACTCTGTCGTCCCCCGCCCACGGGATCTTCGGATTCACCCAGTAGACGGTCGCGTGCGACGCGAACGTCACTAAGGAATATCTCGCCGGTGGGCGACGCGTGTTGGCCCATCTTGCGCATTCGCTTGGCCTGTTCCAAACCCTTCATTCCGCGATCAAGGACGAAAGTAAGTACCTTGCGATTACGAATTTCTGCGCCACTGCCGTCGTCGAGTTTGGCGTAGAGCACAATGGTGTCGGCGTAGGGACCGTTGGTGATCCACGTCTTTTGTCCGTTCAAGATGTAGTCGTCACCGTCGCGCGTTGCGGTGGTTCGCATGCCGCCCAGAGCGTCGGAACCCGAGTCCGGTTCGGTAATCGCCCAAGCACCAATCTTGTCGAGGGTCATTAAGTCGAGCGCCCACCGCTGCATTTGTTCGGGCGTGCCGAGTTTGTTGATCGTGCCAGCGGCGAGGCCGGTGGAGACGCCCAGCGACGTCAACATACCCGGGCTTACTCGACAGAGTTCAATCGTTGAGATGAGTTGGGGCGCGGGGTCCGTGGTGGCACGCGTGGATGAAACGTCGTTGCCGGAAATCTTTCGATCTAGTTGTCGTTGAAAGTTTTCTTTCGCAATTTCCTTCAGACCAAAAACGCCGTACATTTTTCGAAGGATCTCGTACGGCGGAACATCGTTGTGCTCCAGGTCATCGAGGTGAGGGCGAATCTCCTCATCCACAAATCGTCGTACTACCGCAATAATGGCTTGGTGTTCGTCGGACCAGTCGTACATGGACCTACTCCCCTCGACTCACGAGCTTTAAGGTGTTGCGGTCGGAATGCATGATGACCGAAGGGTGGCGGGTGTGCTCCACGACGGTAGTTTCGTCGTAGGTGAAGCTGTCGTCGGTGATGGAAATTGTGACGTCGTACCGCGTAGTGTGCGCCACCTCGTCGAGGTATTTATTCGACAATATTCCGTACGTGTTCGATCCGATGACCGATCCGAGTGTGAAGGTTGTCGCGTCGTGGGCCACCGTGTTGCCCGCAATTATTGCTTGAGCGTGAGGCATTACAAAATTTCTCGTGACCTGCTGATTGAGCGCGTCCCACATCCAGTAGCCAACTTCGGTGTGGAAGGGAAGATCCTCGCCTTCGAGGTACGCGGCGGTGCGGTAATCCAGTCCGTAGAGGGACTGATCGCCACTGAGAACGGGCCCGAAAGGTTTGAACGTCGTCTCCTCGCGAAACGGGGTTTCGCCGATTTTCCCCTCGTCGTTATGGAACGAGACGTCGAGTCCGTCGTAGCCCGACTCCCAGGTTCCAATCAAACCGGCGAGCGGCCCCCAGAGTTCGCACGACATTCCCGGTGTTCCTCTCGGTTGGCAGCGCTCAACTCGCCCAGAGTCCATTCTACGGGGCGACCGGTGGCGCCAACGACGCGGAACCGCTGAGTTGGTCGATCAACGACGACGTCCAAGCGAGTTGGCCAACGGCCGCGATGGCCGGCGCTATACAGAGCCACGGCTGGACGTGGAAGCGGGCCACGAAGAGGATCAGCAAGACGGCTTCGGCCGCTACTCGCTGGAGTGGACGGCGGCCGAGTCGTCGCGTAACGAGAGTGTTCACGACGACGATATTGACGCCTGGAATAATGGCCCACACCGTCCAGTGGCCCTCGAGCTCTTTCGCGCTCAGTGCGAACCTGGCCGTACCGAGAATGAGAAGCGAGAGACCGGCGTCTAAGCCAATCGCGGCGAAGGTAGGGGTAACGGGGTGGGCCGTGCCGGGCCAGTGGGCGAGCACGCTCACGACAACGCCGAGACCCGTGAATACTGCAGCAATGCCGTAGCGAACGAGACGATTGAGCGCCTTGATCAGTTCGAGGTCGCCGCTTACGTTGGAGGGCGAGATCACCGGTCCGTAGGGACGCGTCAACTCTGACCACCGATCACCGGTCCAGACTCGCCACTGGCGCTCGCTCGCCGGATCGGGATACCAGCCCGGAGGAGTCGAACCGAACACTGTTGAATTCACCGCTTTAGCC
Organism: Acidimicrobiales bacterium; assembly: GCA_038323435.1. Lineage (GTDB taxonomy): Bacteria > Actinomycetota > Acidimicrobiia > Acidimicrobiales > RAAP-2 > RAAP-2. The sequence goes on along the minus strand of JBBQGY010000022.1, from coordinate 4,604 downwards.
TTCCATACGTTCGCCGGGTCGTGATCAGTCCTACGGGGTTAGTGTGAGCACCGTCGTCACGCCAATAGCCGCACAGATTCTGGCCCCGCACGCCACACTCAACAGCGGCGTGGGTACGTATTGCAGTGAGGTGACGCGGACGGTGTTGTTGTGCACGGTAGCGAGCCACGGCGCGCTTGGTCCAATGTTGCCAACGATGACGCAATGACTGAGTGTCGTGCAGGCGAGCGCAATGGCTGTTCCCGATAACGCGGTCCCCGTCCAGCGGACGCCAAACGTTGATGATCGGACGAATCGTGATCCGTTGGACGTCGTGACCAGCGCGACACAGTGAACTGCGCGGCACTCGATTGATGAGAGTGCCGTCCACGACGCCGGTATGGCGAGAGACGTCCACGTTGCGCCACCGTCGATCGTCACGTTGAGGCTGAGTAGATCAGACGAAGTTTCGCCGGCGACAATGCAGTGCAGTTCGCTCGCGCACGCCAGTCCCGTCACGGTGTCGTGGCTCGCCGGAGCAATCGAAATTGGAGTGGTCCACGACGTGCCGCCATCGGCGGTGGTCGCGAAGCGTGGTGGACCCACCACGCTGGCGTCGACTAACGCGCACGACAGCGCCGCATAACACGAGAGGGCGTGCACGTCAGATCCACCGGAGGGCGCGGCGAGCGGTACAACACTGTGAGTGATGGCGTCGTAGCGCCAGAGCACATCGCCACTGAGCGACGAACCACCCACGAGACATTGCGAGTACCAGCACGACGCCAACGCAATAGACGAAGAGGGAACGGACGGCACCGCGATCGGCGACCATCGGCCATTTGGTCGGCGGTACTGGCCAACGGATACGGGACCGACGGTGGCGTTGGACGTTCCGACCGCGACACACGAATTTGACGTTGTGCACGCGACGGTCGCGAGCGGCACCGAAATACTGATCGAAGGTAAGCCCACGACGCGGGGCGTGACGACCGTGGCCGTTCCGCAGGCCGCGAGGAGCACGGCAGCGAGGGAAATCCCGAGAGCGATTCGAGCGATCGAGCGCGCACTAGGTGGTACTCGGCTCATAAAGTCCTTGCCATCATGTCGACGTGTGCCGCCTGACCGATATTACTTTTCGACAACGTATCTGGTACAGGATCGCTGGGGTATTTACCGTGGCTGTAACGATTCGACACTGATTATTGTTACTCCGTTGGGTGTGTCGACCAATGAGAACTGCATTTTGCGGTCTAGCCTTCGCCAATGAACTGGGTGGACGAGGTCATCGTCGTGTTGGTCGTCATCCAAGCCATACGGGGTCGCTCGCGCGACGCCCTGGTCCAAATCGGAAGCATCGCCGGGATGATTGTGGGATACCTCCTCGGCGTCATTATCGCGCCCTCGATTTCGTCGGCCGTGACACACGCGAGGTGGCGACCGATTCTGGCGCTCGCAATCGTGATCCTCGCCTCACTGTTGCTCAGCCATTTTGGCGCCATGCTCGGCGCGTACGTGCGCCGAGCACTGCAATTTTTGAAAATAGGAGTCATCGACTCGGTGGCGGGCATCGTTATCGGGGGCGCCGCCACGCTGGTCGTCTGCTGGCTGTTTGCCGGCCTCGTAGGCGCGACCTCGTGGAACGGGCTCGATCGAGGAATTCAACAGTCTGAGATCGTTGCCGCGATGGACACTTTCATGCCATCACCGGCGTCACTCGAAGCTCGCGTTCAGGCACTGTTCCGCTACGGCGATTTTCTGAGTGTCTTCGCTAATATCGTTGCGCCGACGTTGGCCGGACCTCTTCCTACCGCACGCTTGAGCAAGGTCGTTACTTCACTGGGCGGGCCGGCAAATGTGGTGAAGGTGATCGCGCGTGGCGGTTGCGCCAACGATCGTCAAGGTACCGCATTCTTCGTGGACGCTCACACGGCAGTAACGAACGCGCACGTGGTCGCTGGATCAACGAACATAACGGTCGCGGGTGAGGTTGCCTACGTGGCCCTGTTTGATCCTCGAAACGACATTGCGGTGTTGCGAGTGCCGTCGCTCAGCGAATCGTCAACCATTCTCGACGCCACGACCCCATCCAGTGGGAGGTCCGCCGAGGTCGTTGGCTATCCCGGCGGCCATACGCGTACCGGATCGCCCGCGATTGTCCGGGGTGAAATTACGGCTACGAGTCGAGATATATACAGCACCACTTCCTTCTCGCGCACCGTGCTCGTGGTGAACGCACAAATTGCACCGGGCAGTTCCGGGAGTCCCGTGTTCGTGGGCGCGCGCGTCGTGGGGGTCATATTCGCTAAGTCGTACGGTCAGCAACTCACGGCCTACGCCGTACCGGCGTCGATCGTCCGCCACGACCTCATCGCGGTGCCCGCGAAGGGCACCGTTTCAACCCAGTCCTGCGTGTACTAACTCGCAGAACGAACGGCACTCGCGAGTACGTCGAGACCGTCGGCCAACTGTTCGTCGGTGATTACGAGGGGCGGCAGTAAGCGAACGACGTTGCCAAAGGTGCCACACACCAAGGCGATGACTCCCTGTTGGTTGCAGTAATTCACGATGGCCTTGGCGGCGCCGGCGTTCGGTTCCTTCGTCGCGGGGTTGACGAACTCCATGGCGATCATGGCCCCACGGCCACGGATGTCACCAATAATGGCGACGTCTTGCTGCAGCGATCGTAAATTCGCGAGGACGATGTCACCGATTTCTCGCGCACGTCCGGCCAGATTACGCTCGCGCATTGTCTTGATGGTGGCGAGTGCTGCCACCGCGGCGACCGGGTTCCCCCCGTACGTGCCACCGAGTCCGCCTTCATGGACCGCGTTCATCAGTTCGGCGCGACCAGTGACCGCGGCGAGTGGCATGCCACCCGCGAGGCCCTTCGCCGTCGTCACCATGTCGGGTACGACGCCTTCAAAGTCGACCGCGAACCAGTCGCCGGTGCGACAGAATCCGCTCTGGATCTCGTCGGCGATGAAGACCACGCCGTTCTTGGTGGTCCACTGCGAAAGTGCTGGCAAGAAACCTTCGGCGGGCACGACGAATCCGCCCTCCCCCTGAATTGGCTCGATGAGTAACGCAGCGACGTTTTCGGCACCGACCTGGGTTTCGATCAACTTGATGGCCCTCGCGGCCGCTTCGGCGCCGCTCAGTCCGTCGCGGTAGGGGTAACTCATTGGAAAGCGGTAGATCTCGGGAGCGAACGGTCCGAAGCGATCCTTGTACGGCATGTTCTTTGAGGTGAGGGCCATGGTCAGGTTGGTGCGACCGTGATACGCGTGGTCGAAGACAACGATCGCTTGACGACCGGTGGCGAGTCGTGCGATCTTGACCGCGTTCTCGACCGCCTCGGAACCCGAGTTCAGCAGCGCGCTGGTTTTGGCGAAGTCGCCCGGGGTGACCGCCGCGAGTTCTTCGCAGACCTCCACGTAGCTCTCGTAGGGCGTCACCATGAAACACGTGTGGGTAAACGCCGCGACCTGCGCACTCACGGCGTCGATGAGTGCGGGTACGGCGTGGCCAATGCTCACGACCGCAATGCCCGAACCGAGGTCGAGAATTTGATTGCCGTCGACGTCACGCAATATCGCACCTTCGGCCCGTTCGATGTAAATCGGGAAGCCGTTGGATAGACCGGCGCTGACGACGGCCTTACGTCGATCGTGCAGGGCCCGCGACTTCGGGCCGGGGAGCTCGGTTACCAATTTGCGGGCGGTGCCCACTGACGATTCAAGTGACGAAACCATGCGTTCTCCTAGGTCAATGTGTGACAAGGTCAGACAAGTTAAGAGTACTTCCACCTCGCAGAGGTGTCGCTAGACGCACGAAACGGGTGACCGAAGTCACCCGTGTCGCGTTGGCGGAGGAGGTGGGATTTGAACCCACGGTGCCCGTAGACACAGCAGTTTTCGAGACTGCCCGATTCGGCCGCTCTCGCACCCCTCCGTCGAGAAGTCTACAACTCACCAGAGTGCGAGTTTCGGGTACAAACGGTGGTCGTCTCCATCTCTTCTACAGTTCGACGTCATGGATGCAACTCGCAACGACGAACAGTTCATGCGTTTGGCGCTCGAGGCCGCAGCGCAGGCCAGCGCACACAGTGACGTGCCAATTGGTTGCGTTTTAGTAGAAAACGACGTCGTCATCGCCGTTGGTGAGAATCGTCGAGAGATTGACGTGGACGCGACGGCGCACGCCGAGATCGTCGCGCTTCGCGTCGCCGGGGCCGCGCGCGATCGGTGGCGGATGGACGGCGTCACCGCGTACGTCACGCTCGAGCCGTGTGTGATGTGTGCGGGCGCGCTGCTCAACGCGCGAGTAAGTCGTGTGGTCATTGGTACACTCGACGAAAAGGCCGGTGCCGTTGGTTCTCGTTACAACCTGCTGAGCGACCCGCGCCTGCTTCACGAGGCGTCGCTCTCGTACGGGGTATTGGCTGACGAATCGGCCGCTCTGCTTCGCGCGTTCTTCGTCGAGCGCCGCGACAATTAGTCGCCCTGTGCACTTGTCGCCTGGCGGACACCGACGAATCACGATTGAGAAAGGTTGATGACCTACGTTGGGCTTCTGCGATTCAAGAAGTCGAGGAGAACTATGGACGACGTCGAATTGATTTG
>JBBQGY010000021.1:0-15964 GCA_038323435.1 Acidimicrobiales bacterium | reverse complement strand
TATTCTTAATCACGATTGGCTGGATTGGTATTGCGTTACTGGAGTTTCTCGGGCTGTTCCTCGTCGCTTCACTGTTTCGAATGCTTCGTGGTTCCTCCACACCGGCCGAACCCGACGTCATGGTTTTCGGTCCGCAGGGTGATCGCCAGATCTAAGTGATCGGCAGCATTCTTTGCGCCGAACTTGCCCCGTCCATTTGAGCGATTGCGCGTGCTACAGGGCTGCGATTCGCGGTTCAGTAAGGGGCTTGCGTTAACTCGTCGTCACCAAGGCGATTCGGCGCCACTCGTCGAGCGGCGGTGCGTTCGACGCGTCGCCGAGGACTTGAAGACAGACGTGATCGGCGCCCGCGTCGCGGTGTTCTTCAATCCGAGCGAGTACCGCAGTTTCATCGCCGTGGACGACCATTGCGTCACAGAGGCGCTCGGAGCCTCCACGAACGAAGTCCTCGTCGACGAAGCCCAATCGGCGCCAGCTGTTCTTGTAGTTGTCGAGTCCGGTATAGATCTCGAGGTGGTTATGCGCGCGCACCAAAAACTCCTCGCGACTCTGGCCGAGTACGACGGCCTGCTCGACGCCCACGAATTTGTCGCCCACGGCCGCGCGCGCCGTGGCCGTATGTTCGGGCGTCACGAGGTACGGGTGCACGCCGTCACAGAGCGTGGCGCCGAGTTCGAGCATTTTCGGTCCGAGCGCGGCGATCACGCGCGCGTAGCGCTGATCGGCCTCGGGCGCGAACATCGGTGCGGTGTCCATTGCCGTTAGGTAGTCGCGCATGGCGCTGAGCGGCGAAGCGTAGGTGTGGCCGCGCAGTCGCTCGACGAGCGGTTGGTGGCTGACGCCGAGGCCGAGCACGAAACGGTCGTCGTACGCGGCGTTGAGGGTCTTGGCGGCGTTGGAAGCGCCCACGGCGTCACGCCCCCAGATGTTGGCGATGCCGGTCGCAATCACCATTCGCGACGTTCCCTGCAGCAACAGGCCGGCACTCGTGAAGGCTTCGCGACCCCACGCTTCGGGCACCCACAGGGCGGCGTAACCGAGGGATTCGAGTTCGAGGGCGATCTCGCCGCTCTGGGCGGGCGGGACCGATTCGTGGGTCATGGTCCAAATACCCACGGTGGCGCGTAGTCGCTCGAGTGATGATGGCCAGATTGACATGGTCCTTAGCCTAGAGAACTGATTTACGGAGGGCTGTTGTAAGGCAAAATGTAGTCGTGGCTTATTTCGTAGCGCTCCTCAGCGCATTTCTGATGCTCTCGGCGGCGACGGCGTTACGCCCAGGCCGTCGGGGCCTGCTCTCGTTCCTCGCCTATCCGGTAGGTTGGGCGGCCGGTGAACTGGCCGCGCAGGGCATCGTGGTTGAGTTGGCGCTGCTCGGGCTGCTCGATTGGTGGGGATGGCCCACGACTCACTGGCTGAGCCTGCTCGTGGGAACGTTGGCCGTTACCGTCGTCGTCGAGAACGTCCTGCTCGTCATGTTCTCGTTTCGATCGCGAACGACGGTGCGCCGAGCAATGGCGAACGCGCCGGTTCGTCCCCTCGACATACCTCGGCCCCGCGATGACGTCTTTGGATCCTGGTGGCGCACCGCACTCCAATTTCCCTACCACCCCCGCGACATGCAGTTGGTGCGCGACGTGCCCTACGGTCCCGAGAAACGACACCTCCTCGACGTGTGGCGGATGTCCACGACGCCGAGTAACGCTCCGGTGATCTTCTACATCCACGGCGGCTCGTGGACGTTCGGCGACAAGAGCCAGCAGGGTCGTCCCATGATGCACGAATTTGTCAAACAGGGTTGGATCGCGGTCGTCATTAACTACCGGCTGGCGCCGCGCTATCCGTGGCCGGCGCAGATTGAGGACTCGATGCGCGCCCTCGCGTGGATTAAGAAGAGCATCGAGAACTTCGGCGGCGATCCCGATCGAGTCGTGATCTCGGGCGGATCAGCCGGAGGTCACCTCGCCGCGCTGGTGGCCCTCAACGCCGAAGGCACGATGTGGCGCCCGCCCGACGTCACGGGCGTCACCGACTGGACCGTTCGAGGAGCCATCCCCTACTACGGGGTCCTCGAGATGGCCGGTGATCAAGAGCTCTGGCGCGGACGGGGCCGGGGCCTCATTGGTCTGCTCGAACACCGCGTGGTGCAGGCGTCGTTCGCCGACAACGAAGAGCTCTACCGTGCCATGTCACCGTATGACCGCATTCACGCGAGCGCGCCGCCGTTTCTGGTCTTTCACGGTGTGAACGACACGCTGGTGGACGTGAACGTCGCGCGCGGATTCGTGGAAAAGTTTCGCCGCATCGCACCAGCCCCGATCTACTACGTCGAACTGCCGTTCACGCAACACGCCTTTGACCTCACCGCGAGCCCGCGCACGTCGGCGACGACGCGCGCGGCACTCGCGTTCGCCAACTCCGTCGTGACGCCGAGAACTCAAATGACGCGATCGCTCGCCCACAGTTACCAAGTCCCTCCCACCAGTCTCACGGTGAAGGTCTCGTCGGGTGACTGGCTGGGTGCAATGGACGCGGCGCGCGAGCTCGGGCCGTTCACGGTACTGACCTCGGACAATCCATTTAGCCAGCGGCTCGACGACGAAGTGAACGAAACACGGCGCAGCGATCTGCTCGCCGATCTCGAGCGTCGCGGTGTTCGAGTGCGCCACGCCATAGGTCGCGACCCCACGGGCGAGTGGCCCGGGGAGGAGGGCTTCGCGCTCCTGGACCAGAGTGTCGACTTTGCTCTGCAGGTGGCGAGAGCGTGGGATCAGCACGCGATCTACGACGTCACCGAAGACGACGTACTGGTGCGCAGTGCCCTCACCGGCGAGGTGTTGGACTAACTCGCGTCGAGCGTCACGACGACGGTGACGTCGCCGGCTTCGGTGGTCGTCAGTTCCACGACGCCCCCGGCCGCTTTGAGGTCGACTTCGCCCGAGCGAATCGCCGCGATGAACTCTTTGGGTGCACTAACCGCACAGATCGACACCGCGGCCCGTTGTGAGACCTTCTGCGTGCTCTTCTCCCTTCGGATCGCTTCGAGTACGTCACAGATCGGTCCGTAGACGGCACCGGGTTCTGGAACGTCGCGGGTGGGCAGTTCGTCAATCGTGGGCCAGGGTGCCACGTGCACCGAGTCCTCGTGCCACCAGTCCCATACCTCGGCGGTCACGAACGGCAGGATCGGGGCCAGGAGTCGTTGCAGTACCGAAAGGGCGACCGCGAGGGTGGCGCGCGCCGACCTGGTCGACAGATCGTCGCTCTCGCCGTACGCGCGGATCTTTACTAGTTCGACGTAGTTGTCACAGAATGACCAGAAGAACGCCTCGGTGCGCTCGAGCGAGCGGGCGTAGTCGTACTGCTCGAAGAGGGCCGTTGACTCGGTGATGAGTTGAGCGAGCAGCGACGTGAGGTCGAGGTCGAGTGCGGTGGTGATCTCGCTCGGTCCCGGGATGGGCGAACCCTCGAGACGACCGAGCACGAACTTTGACGCGTTCAGCATCTTGATCGCGAGGCGCCGACCAATCTTCATCTGCGCCTCGTCAATGGCCGTATCGGTGCCGGGGCGACCACTGGCGGCCCAGTAGCGCAGCGCGTCGGCGCCGTGCTGCTCGAGCAGCGGTAGTGGCGTCACGACGTTACCGACGGACTTGCTCATCTTCTTGCGGTCGGGGTCGAGGACCCAGCCCGAAATGAGGGCGTTGGTGAAGGGAACTGCGTGGAACTGAAAGTGGCTACGCACGACCGTCGAAAAGAGCCACGTGCGGATGATTTCGTGGGCCTGGGGGCGAAGGTCCATTGGAAAGACTGCGTCGAATAGTTCGGTGCCCCAGCGGCCCGCAATCTGGGGCGAGAGCGAACTCGTGGCCCAGGTGTCGAGGACGTCGGGATCGCCCACGAAACCGTTGGGTCGGTTACGCGCGGACTCGTCGAAGCCCGGGGGCGCCTCGCTCGAGGGGTCGACGGGAAGTGCACTGAGTGCGGGCACGATGGGCGCGTCGAAATTGACTTCACCGTTGGCGTCGGTGGGGTACCAGACCGGGAAGGGAACGCCGAAGAAACGCTGGCGTGAAATATTCCAGTCAACGTTGAGTCCTTCGACCCACGAGCGGTAGCGGTGTTTCATGAAGCTGGGGTGCCACGCAATCTCGTCACCGCGCGCCAGTAGTTCGTCGCGGTGCTCGAGGGTCTTGACGAACCACTGGCGCGAGGTCACGATTTCGAGCGGTCGCTCACCCTTCTCGTAGAACTTGACGGGGTGGGTGATCGGGCGAAGGTCGCCGATCAGCGCGCCCGATTCGCGCAGGGCGTCCACGACGGTCGCGCGAACCTGGTTGATGGTGCGTCCCTCGAGCTGCGCGTAGAACTTCGTAGCGACCTCGACGTCGCGCGACGGCCAGTTCGCCGATCCGAAGTCGACCGGCAAGAAGCGGCCGTCGCGACCGATCAGCGCGCGCGTGGGCAATGACAGTTCGCGCCACCACACGACGTCGGTGGTGTCACCGAACGTACAGATCATCGCAATGCCCGAACCCTTCTCGGGGTCGGCGAGTTCGTGGGCGAGGATGGGTACGTCGACGCCAAAGAGCGGCGTCACAACGTTGGTCCCGAACAGCGCTCGGTAGCGCTCGTCGTCGGGGTGGGCGACGAGCGCTACGCAGCTCGCCAACAGTTCGGGCCGCGTTGTTTCAATCTCAATGACACCCTCGGCGTCGGCGCGCGCGAAGGCGACGCGGTGATAGTTCCCGGGCCGCTCGCGGTCTTCGAGTTCGGCCTGGGAGACGGCGGTACGAAAGTCAATGTCCCAGAGCGTCGGCGCGACCGTGGAGTACACCTCGGAACGTTCCAGCATTTCGAGGAAGGCGCGCTGCGAAATACTCTGGGCCAGTTTCGAAATGGTCGAATATTCGAGGCTCCAGTCGATACTGATGCCGAGGTGACGCCACAGATTTTTGAAGATCTTTTCGTCTTCGATCGTCAGGAAATGACACAACTCCACGAAGTTCTTGCGCGAAACCGAGATCTTCTGTGCGGCCGCTTTGTCGGGCGCGGTAAATCCCTCTTCGTAGGGGAGCGAAGGGTCACAGCGCACGCCGAAGTAGTTCTCGACGCGACGCTCGGTGGGCAGGCCGTTGTCGTCCCAGCCCATGGGATAAAAGACGTCCTCGCCGCGCATGCGCCAGAAACGGGCAATGACGTCGGGGTGGGTGTAGCTGAAGATGTGACCAATGTGGAGTTCGCCCGAGACCGTCGGTGGCGGGGTATCGATCGAATAGACCGTGTCGCGCGTCGCGGCCCGGTTGAACTGGTAGGTGGCGTTCTCGTCCCAGCGGACCAGCCAGGTCGCTTCGAGTCCATCGACCGTTGGCTTATCGGGCACGCGGCGCGGGCGAGGGTGGAGAGCATCGGACATGGTTGGCGTAGTTTAGAACAGTGATTCGCCTCTTTGATTCGGCCCACGGTGAGGTTCGCGAGCTCGTCACGCGCACGCCCGGACAACTCTCGATCTACGTCTGCGGCCCGACGGTCTACGACCTGCCCCACCTCGGACACGGCCGACACGTGCTGGTCTGGGACGTGGCGCGGCGCTGGTATACGTTTCGCGGACTCGACGTCCACTTCGTCTCCAACATCACCGACATTGACGACAACATCATCAATCGCGCGTTGCGCGACGGGCTCAGCGAAACCGAAGTCGCGGCACAGTACGAAGCCGAGTGGTGGAGTGCCCTGACGGCTCTGGGCGTCACGTTGCCCGACGACGCTCCCCACGCCACGCAGTTCGTCGACCGGATGGTCGAACTGATCGGTTGGTTCCTGCGTCACGACGTGGCCTACGCGACGAGCGACGGGCTGTACTTTGACGTCTCGACCGTGCAGGACTACGGCCTGCTCGCCGGCCAGCCCCTCGAGAGCCTGCGAGCGGGCGCGCGCATCGAGGCGAGCGACGAAAAACGTTCGCCGCTCGACTTTGCGCTATGGAAGAACGCCAAACCCGGTGAGCCGAGCTGGCCCGCCCCCTTTGGTGACGGTCGACCGGGCTGGCACACCGAGTGCGTGGTGATGGCCCTCGGCCTGCTCGGCGAGGACTTCGATCTGCACTGTGGCGGATTCGATCTGCGTTTTCCCCATCACGAGAACGAACGAGCGCAGGCGGTCGCGGCCGGTCGCACGTTCGCCCGCCACTGGGCTCACCACGGGTGGGTGATGGTGGGTGAGGAGAAGATGAGTAAGTCGCTCGGCAACTTCACGTCGCTCACTGACCTGTTAGCCAAGACCGACGCGCGCGCCTACCGGTTGCTCGTACTTCGTTCGCACTACCGCTCGCCGATTGAAGTGACTCCCTCGACGATCGCCGACGCCGAGCGGGCGCTCGCGCGACTCGACAGTTTCGCGCGCCGTTTCGCGCTGGCGCCCCTCGCGGGAGAGACGCTCAACGTCGCGTCGAACTTCGCCTGGGAGGGTGAGGCGCTAGACCTCTACGACCGGGTCGCCACGAATCTCGACGAGGATTTGAATACTCCGCTCGCGGTCGCGCAACTCTTTGACGCGGTCGGGTTTTGCAACACCATGGCCGACCGTGGCGAGATGACCGACGCGGCGGCGCTCGCCAGTGCGGTCAACGTACTGTTCGCCGCGATGGGGCTTTCACTGCACGCGAGTGACGACGACGTCGATCCCTCGAGTGCGGCACTGGTTGTGCAACGTGACGCCGCGCGACTCTCGAAGGACTGGGCCGAAGCGGACCGGTTGCGCGACGAATTGGTGGCCATGGGATGGATCGTCGAAGACGCAACCTCGGGTACGGTCATTCGTCGCGGCTAGGAAATCAGCGCAAAATATTTGGCGAGACAACGAAATCCAGGTAGCATCTTTTTTTGAGGTTGCCGTGGTGGTTCCTCTGAAACCGGCGCACATTGGCGCCCAAGCAACAGGGAGGCCCACAGTGGCTGTAGGAACCGTTAAGTGGTTCAACGACGAGAAGGGTTGGGGCTTCGTTGCCGTTGACGGCCAGCCCGACGTCTTTGTGCACTACTCGGAGATTCAAGGAGAAGGTCGCAAGACCCTCGTCGAAGGTCAGACCGTTGAGTTTGATATTGAGCCAGGAGACCGTGGCCCGCTGGCCAAGCGCGTGGTCTTGAACTAACCCCATCATCTAGCAGTTGACGGCCGTCACCTTCGGGTGGCGGGCGTTGTTTGTCGTTCGCCGAGCTCTACGGTAAGTTTCGTTACTGACGGGTAACCCCTACGGTGGTAAGGACGCATATGTCAGATTTCTCAATGGAACTGAACGAAGACCAACTGACGCTGCAAAAGTGGCTGCACGGCTTCGCGGAGAACGTGATCCGCCCCGCCGCGCACGAGTGGGACGAGCGCGAAGAGACGCCGTGGCCCATCATTCAAGAAGCGGCGAATATTGGTCTCTACAGCGTCGACTACTTCGCCAACGCCATGACCGACACGACCGGTCTGTCGATCATGCTGACGCTCGAAGAGCTCGCTTGGGGTGACGCCGGGATCTGCATGGCGCTCATGGGCACGACTCTCGGGGTCGCCGCAATTATGGCTAACGGCACCCCGGCCCAACAGATGGAGTGGATCCCGCAGTGCTTCGGGACCCCCGACGACATCAAGATCGCGGCCTTCGGGGTTTCGGAACCCGACGCCGGTAGTGACGTCTCGTCACTGCGCACTCGCGCGATCTACGACGAGGCGACCGACGAATGGGTGCTCAACGGCACCAAGACCTGGATCAGTAACGGCGGTATTGCCAACGTGCACGTCATCGTCGCTTCGGTCGACCCCGAGCTCGGCAGTCGTGGTCAGGCGTCGTTCGTGATCCCCGACGCGACCAAGGGTATTCGCATGGGACAGAAGTTCAAGAAGATGGGCATTCGCGCGAGCCACACCGCGGAAGTGATCATGGAGGACTGTCGCATTCCTGGCGCCTGTCTTCTCGGGGGCAAGGAGAAGCTCGACGAGAAGTTGGTGCGCGCCAAAGAGGGCAAGCGATCGTCGAGTCAGGCCGCGATGGCGACCTTCGAAGCGTCACGCCCGGCCGTCGGAGCCCAGGCTCTCGGTATTGCGCGAGCGGCCTACGAATACTCGCTCGACTACGCCAAAGAACGCACGCAGTTCGGCCGCAAGATCATCGAAAACCAGGCGATCGCCTTCAAACTCGCCGACATGAAAACCCGGATCGACGCGTCGCGACTACTCGTGTGGCGCGCGGCGTGGATGGCCGCCCAGCGCAAACCGTTCCTCAACGGTGAGGGTTCGATGTCCAAGCTGTACGCCGGTGAGACGGCCGTGCACGTCACCGAAGAGGCGATCCAGATTATGGGCGGTTACGGCTATATCCGCGAACACCCGGTTGAGCGTTGGCACCGCGACTCGAAGATCTACACGATCTTTGAGGGCACGAGTGAGATTCAGCGATTGATCATTTCGCGCGCAATTTCGGGCGTGCACATTCGTTGAACATCGTCACACTCTGCACGGGCAACGTTGCTCGATCGGTGATGCTCGGCTACATGTTGACGACCGTCGCCGAGGTCAACGGCGAAAGCTGGCATATTCGCACCGCCGGTACGCACGTGATCGAAGGCTCGGCGATGAGTTCACGAACTCGTGACGCACTGATGTCAATTGAGGAACTTCGTGGTCACCACTTCAACCAACACCGCAGTCACCAACTGAGCGAACTCGACGTGCAGTGGGCCGACGTCATCCTCGCCAGTGAAGTCGCCAACGTCAACTTTGTGCGGGCACACTTCGCCACCACCGCGGTCACGTGCGTACAGCTCGAAATGTTCGTGTCGCGGGCATCGCGCCACGGCTCGATCGCCGACCGGCTCGCGCCCTTCGCTGGCCACGATCCCTCGCCACGATTCGACGTGGTTGATCCGGCCGGCGGCGATCAGGCTGTCTATCAGCAGTGCGCGCAGCAACTCTGGGGACTCGCCCAGGGCTTTGCGCTCCTCGCGCGAACTGACGACGAACTTCGCTAGTCCTCGTCTTCGTGGACCGCTCGTAGTCCGCCCCACGCCAGGGTCGCACTTCGTGCCGCGAGCCGTTCGGCGGCGCCGGGTTCGGGCACCGGCCAACCCTGGCGCTCCTGCTGTTCGAGCCAGACAATGGCCGTGCCTTCGGCGATTCCCACCACACTCGCCGCCAGTTGGACGCGATGATTGTCGCTAATGGGAACTTTGATATGGGGTCCAATGAGCGAGACCAGTCCGAGTTCGAGGGCCCGCAGTTCGCGGGAGGGTTCACCTGCGTGGGTGTGAATGAAGAGGATACGGAATGCGTCGGACTCGCCGACGACCATCTCGAAGTACACGCGAAAGGCGACTTCGATCTTCGCGCGAGGTGATTCGACGTTCGCGACCGCGGATTCGAGGTTCGCCAGTAGTTGCTCGGCGGTGTTATTGACGATCTCTCGGTAGAGGTCGGTCTTTGAGTCGAAGTACTGGTAAAGGATTGGCTTGGTGAACCCCGCTTCACGCGCAATGTCATCCATCGTCGCCGCCTGAAAGCCGCGCTCGGCGAACATCCTCGTGGCGACGAGCAGCAACTGCTCGCGCCGTTCCGCGTGTCGAGGTTGGACGTCGTTGATCACCACAGTTCCACAGACTATCCCTCAGTTCGTAATATCCATAGGCGCCAAGAGGGTTGCCAGGCGACTCGGAAGATCGGCACTATTGAAGTGCCGTCGTGCGATATCCACGTTCGCGTCGAGCAGTGCCTCGCCGCCGTTTTTCAAGAATTCACCGATGCCACCTACGTCATCGAGACCGAAGAACGTAAAGCCGTAGGCCACAATCTCCTCGGCGACCCGGTAGCGGTGGAGCGCGAGCGGACGGCGGTGCGTCACCGATTCGAGAACTGGATTACCAAATCCCTCCCACGTCGAGGACATCACGACGAGGTCACTGGCCGCGTACGCGTCGTGAATGCGAAGTCCCGGTGGCATGCCTCGACGTACCGCAACAGTGGAGTCGCTGATCAGTTGCTCGAGGATCGGACCGTAACCGTCCTCGGCCGGGCCGAGGATCCACAACACCGCGTCGAGCGACGCGCACAGTTGTATCGCCGCCGCGATGTTCTTTCGCGCAATGACTCGCGACGGGAAGAGCACGAGCGTCTCGTTGGCAATGTCGAGGGCTCGACGAGTTGCGTCGCGCTGGCCGAGCGGTGGGTCACAGTCGAAGCTATTCATAATGGTGTGCGCATCGATACCGCGGCCCACTAGTTCGCGACGCGACAGTTCATTGATGGTGACGTGTTGCCATTGGCGTTGCGTGCGTGGTCCTTCGAGGTGGGCGAGGTGCTCGCGTTGCGAGGCGAGGTCGTGGTGGTGAAAGATTGCCCTTCGTCCGTCGAGTACCGCGTAAATGACGTCACCGGCAACAACGTTGAGTGGCAACGACACGATATTTTCGACGATGACGACGTCGCAAGGTTCGAGCACCTCGCGCAGTTGCTCGAGCGAGGGTGGTGACGTCGCGTCGATCGCTAGCTCGTTAATTAAGACGTCAGCGATTCCCTCGCCCGCCACGGTGGTGACGCGGTGACCGAGGGTCGTCAGCGCGTTCGACCACTTCGCTGCTTCAATTGCGACGCCGTCGGTGCCACCAAGTCGGTAGCTCACAACGGCGAGGTGGGCCATGGACAAAGGCTAAGCGGCGCAACGCACCCTCTCCGGTGGTTCCTGCGATTTCAGAGCCAGCTCAGTCGGCTCGATGATGCGACAATATTGTCGCAATCTCAATTTCTGGACACTTGCGACAATAGTGTCGCACTATGTCGTAGAATCAACGTATGGCGAAACGTACCGCAGACATTCGATCCGGTCAAGCCTTCGGCCAGGTCATCGCCGACATCCGAAGTGCGAGAGGACTCACCCAAACTGAACTCGCCGAGCAATCCGGCGTAACACGTTCGTACCTTTCGCACGTAGAGACCGGTCGTACCACCCGTCTCTTAGACATGATGTTACGGATTCTTCGCGTGTTGAACGCACGCGTCTACATCGTCTTCGACGTTGGGGAGGACGATGGCGAATCGTGAGCCCCTCGGCGTATGGCTGAACGACACCAAGGTCGCGGAGTTCAGCGAACGTAATTCAACCATTCGATGCCGCTACCTGTTCGAGAACCTCCCCGACGTCGCACTTAGAGCGCCGGTGTTGTCGTGTTCCCTGCCGCTGCGAAGTGGACGTCTCGACGCCACGAACTTCGCCGCAGGTTTGTTACCAGAAGGTGGACACCGCACGGCGATGGCGAGCATTGCGGGAATTCCTGCTCGCGACACGTTCGGACTACTCACTCAATTTGGTCGCGACGTCGCAGGCGCACTCGTCATTGGCTACGAGCCTCCGAGTCGGCACCTCGGGTCAGCGCTGCCCTACACCGACCAAACTCTTAACGACGAGGTGTTCGGTCTCGCGGAGCGGCCGCTCGGCCTCTACGATGACTCTGAACTGTCACTACCCGGTCTCCAGAACAAGTTTCTACTGATCCAACTCCCCGACGGGGGTTGGGCACGGCCCGTGCACGGTGAGCCATCGACGCACATACTCAAAGTCGACGATCCCCGCCGTCCCGGTTTGGTCGCCGCAGAAGCGGACTGCCTGCGCATCGCTCGTGATCTCGGGCTCACGTCGATCGAGCCAGAGATCATTGAACTCGGCGGAACGACGTGTCTCATCGTCAAACGATTCGACCGGCGGACGTACGATGACGGCCACCTTGAACGAGCGCATCAAGAGGACTCCTGTCAGGCTCTCAACCGTGACCCCGACGCCAATCAGGGTCGCGGCAAGTACCAGCGCGCCGGAGGTCCTTCGCTCGCGGAGATCGCCGGCTTACTCGACCAGTGGTCAATCGACTCGAAGGCGCAGCGAGACCGATTACTTCGGGTGGCCACACTCAATGTCGTCGTCGGTAACGCGGACGCTCACGGCAAGAATCTCGCGCTGCTTCACCCGACGATGACCGAGGTCGAACTCGCGCCACTCTACGACGTCGTACCAACTGTCATGTGGGAGAACCTTCGCGCCGACATGGCCATGTCAGTTGATGGTGTGGGAAACGTGCACAAGATAGGAGTGGGCAACCTCATCGCCGAAGGTGTTGAATGGCACATGACCGAGCGCGACGCGGAGCGGGCGGTCATTGAGACGATCGAGGCGGCGCGCGAAGCGGCTGACCAATTGGACGGAGCCACCGGGGTTGCCGAACTCGTTCGTAATCGTTCGGACTCAGTGCTTCGCACGAGGTGAGTGACAGCGCGAGGCGCGTCTTAGAAGTCCCCACCTCAAAATTCGTTCTGCGTGACAGAAGGAACCCCGGGCCGTGAGTTCGCCGACGACCATCGCGATGCGCACATGACCGAGCGAGATCGACGGCCGGAGAGGTAAAGGGAATCTGTCGACTAGGACGAGGTGACCACCAGGACAATTTGAGGTCCAGTAGTAGGATTGTCACTATTGCTGACGCCAAGTCGGCGGTATTTTCTGGAGGATGTGCGGTGACGAAACGGGCGCTGATTACCGGTATCACCGGCCAGGACGGTTCCTATCTCGCCGAACTACTGCTCGCCGAGGGTTACGAGGTCATTGGCCTCATTCGCCGTAGTTCAACGCTGACCATCGAGCGCATCAGCCACATCCAGGACCGGCTCACTCTGGTCTCGGGTGACCTCGTCGACGAGGTCTCGTTGATCAACGTGCTGCGCGATTGGCGCCCCAGTGAGGTCTATAACCTCGCGGCCCAGAGTTTTGTCCAGACGTCGTGGACCCAGCCAGTGCTGACCGGGGAAGTGACCGCGCTCGGGGTAACTCGCATGCTCGACGCTATTCGCATTGTCGATCCCGAGATCCGGTTCTACCAGGCGAGTTCGTCCGAGATGTTCGGTCGCGTGCGCAGCGTCCCCCAGGACGAACTCACGTCCTTCTATCCCCGAAGTCCCTACGGCGTCGCCAAGGTCTACGGCCACTGGATTACCGTCAACTACCGCGAGAGTTACAACCTGCACGCGTCGTCGGGCATCTTGTTCAATCACGAGTCACCACGGCGTGGACTCGAGTTCGTGACCCGCAAAGTCACCCACGGCGCGGCGCGGATTAAAGCCGGTCTCGCGACGGAACTTCGACTCGGTAACCTCGACGCCCAGCGCGACTGGGGCTACGCGGCGGACTACGTGCGCGCAATGTGGGCCATGCTCCAGCGCGACGCGCCCGACGACTTTGTTATTGCGACCGGCGAGACGCACTCGGTTCGTGAACTCTGTGACGTGGCCTTCAAGGCGGCCGGACTCAACTACGAGGACCACGTCGTGGTCGATCCGGCATTCATCCGACCGGCCGAAGTTGACCTCTTAGTTGGTGACGCCACGAAGGCGCACGAACAGCTCGGCTGGAAGTGTGAAGTCGACTTCTATGGCCTCGTCGAGATGATGGTCGGCGCGGACATCGACGCACTGGCGCGTTAATCGCTTCAATGAACGACACCACGCTCCCCGTCGCCCAGTTACACGACGCCGTGGTGCTCGCGAGTGGTTTCCCACTGTTGAGCGGTGTTGACCTCGTCGTCGAATCGTCCACTCTGACCGTGCTCGTGGGCGCGAACGGCGCCGGTAAGACGAGCCTCTTGCGTCTCCTTGGTGGACTCGTTGGTCTGAGCAGTGGTACCGCGACGGTGCTCGGAATTGATCTCTCGTCGAGTGAGCGACGACCGTTGCGTCGACGCGTGGGCTGGCTAGGTCACGAGGGTTCTTTCTACGACGATCTCACGGTGCGCGAGAATCTTCTCTTCGCCGCCAAAGCACTCGAGCGGCCCGTCGACGACCTCGCTGCAGTGCTCGCGCGAACTGGGCTCGAAGGTCGTGGCGACACGACGACCAAGCAACTATCGGCCGGACAGCGACGTCGTCTCGCCCTGGCGTGGCTGTTGCTGCGTCGTCCCGAGTTGTGGTTGCTCGACGAACCGTACGCCTCGCTCGACGACGAGGGACGCAGCTTCTTCGACGAGCTCCTCGGTGACCTCGTCACCCACGGCGCGACGGTCGTCCTTAGTGCGCACGATCCGCTGCGCAGTTCGTCGTTGTCGCCACGCACGTTGTTGATGGCCGGCGGACGAATCGTCGAGGAGCGATCGTGATTCGTACGGCGCGCCTCGTGGCCGCCAAGGACCTGCGCATCGAACGACGAAGTCGCGTCTTGTTGTGGCAGGTGGTGCCCTTTGGGGTGATGGCGTTGCTGCTCTGTGGGCTCGCACTCGGTCCCCAACGCGCCGGACGATCATCGGCCGCGCCGGGCCTTTTCTATATCGTGGTCTTGCTCGTGACGCTACTGATGATCAACCGCAGTTACGCCGTTGAGTCAACGCCGGGGACCCGAGCCTCGATCGCGACGCTCGGGCTCGACCCGGCGGGAGTCTTTCTCGGCAAGGCCCTCGCACTCTGCGTCGAGCTCTGGCTCGCGGGCGCGGTACTCCTCGTGGGGAGCGTCGTATTTCTGCACACGGCGCTGCACGGCACGTTGCTGGCGTTGCCGAGCATCGTGGTCACCCTGGCGGCGCTCGCCGGGGCGGGGACGCTGTACGGGGCGTTAACGACCGGCGGTAGTGGCCCCGCGACGCTGTTACCGGTCCTCTGTTTACCGGCCTTCGCGCCGCTACTGATCGCCGGGGAACGGTCCTTTAGCGCCGCGCTCTACGGCGGAGCGGTCTGGCAATGGTGGGTGATCTCGCTGGTGGCGCTGGCTGGTTACCTGGCCCTCGGCATTCTCCTTTACGGTGTTCTCGAGGAATCGTGATGAAACAGCTCTCCCAACGACTACTAGGACCGGTAACGCTCGTGACCCTGGCACTCACGATGTGGCTCGGGATTTGGGTCACGCCGCCCGACCGGATCCAGGGCGACCTCGCGCGTCTCGTCTACGTCCACCCGGCCGTGGCCTGGGTGGCCCTCTACCTCTCGTTCGGGACCGCGACGATCGCGAGCGTGCTCTACCTGTGGCGCCGTACCAGGTCGATCACGGTCGACCGAATTGCGCACTGCGCAATGGAGGTGAGTCTCGTCTTTATTGTGCTGACACTGATCACCGGTTCGATCTGGGGCCGACCGACCTGGGGGGTGTGGTGGGCGTGGGACGCGAGGCTCACGTCAACGGCGATCCTCGGGGTCTTCGCGCTCGGTTACCTGGCCCTGCGTCGGGCGAACGACGACCTCGAGTTGCGCGCTCGGCGTAGTGCGGTCTTCGCGATACTCGCCGCTATCAACGTGCCCATCATTCACTTCTCGGTGCAGTGGTGGAAGACCCTCCACCAGGGGGCGACCGTCTTTAACTCGTCGCGCTCATTGAAGATTCACGGCAGTATGGCCTGGACCCTGTCACTTAGTTTTGTCGCGTTTACTCTCGCCTACGTGTGGCTCGTGCGAGCGCGCTACCGCCTCGACGTGCGGCGCTCGACAACGAGTGACGAGACACTCCTTAACGCACTAAAGCTTCGTCGCGCGGAGGGCGTTCGCTAGTGGGTTACGTGAGTGCGGGATATTCCTTTGCCTTTGGGGGGCTGGCGCTCTACGCGCTGTCGATCTGGTGGCGAGGACGTCGTGACGCCTGACGCGCAGTTCGATCTCTCCCCCGTTGCACCGCCCAGGACGTCGACCAGTAGCCGTCGGCGCACCGTGGGCGTCCTCGTGGTCCTCGCGTTGGCCGTCGGAGCCCTCCTCAGCCAAGGACTGCTGCATTCGCTCAACTACTTCGAGACCGTCGACCAGGTGTTCGCGAGCCGCACTTCCATTGGCACCTCAGTGATCCGACTCGAAGGCGTCGTGAAGCCCGACACGATTGTGCGCACCTCGCTCGGCGCGTCGTTTTGGCTTACGGGGTCGGGGACCCACCAGGTGTACGTCATCGAAAAGGGATCACCGCCGCAACTCTTTCAAGAGA
>JBBQGY010000020.1:0-16277 GCA_038323435.1 Acidimicrobiales bacterium | reverse complement strand
AGTTCTTTGCAGAAGATGCTGGTATTACACGAACCGGTGTGTGTCGCGAAGAGTCCGGATCGTCACGTAGTTACTGAGCTAACTACTAGGCACGTCGTGTTCGGCGCCGCCCCATTGGTTCAAGAATGACCAAGTGCTACTGGTCGACTTAGGTGAGTCGGTAGCCCGCACCGCGGACAGTCCTCAACATCGGCTCGAGACCGGGAAGGTTGATCTTGCGTCGCAAGTAGCCCACGTAGACGTCAACAACGTTACTCCCGGGGTCGAAGTCGTACTGCCACACTTCAGCGAGGATCCGACTCCTTGACAACACGTGGGTCGGATGGCGCATGAAAAGTTCTAGAAGAGCCCATTCGCGCTGGGACAGTTCAATATTGCGCCCACCGCGTTAAGCCATCTTAGAAAGGAGATCGAGACGCAGATCGTCTACAACTAATTCACTCGCACTGCTCTGGGTGGCCGAGCGCTTTATGGCGCGAATGCGAGCCAAGAGTTCTTCGAAGGCGAAGGGCTTGGTCACGTAGTCATTCGCCCCAAGGTCCAGACCACGGACTTTGTCACCGATTCCAGTACGAGCGGTGAGGATGATGAATGGAGTCGTCAGCCCCGAGCGGCGTGCGCGAACGAGAACCTCCTCGCCGGGTGTTCCGGGCAGACCTAAGTCCAAGAGAACGATGTCAAAGGGATCTCCATCGTGAAGGAACCGCAAGGCGGTGTCGCCGTCGACGGCGACGACGGTGGCGTATCCCTCAGCGCGCAGTCCCTTTACGACGAATGAGGCAATGCGCTCGTCGTCTTCGACGATCAAGATCTTCATTCGCGTGTTCGCGGTCCAGGCAACACAATGGCCACTCGTGCTCCGCCGAGGTTCGAGTCACCTATCTTTACGTGACCGCCATGGGCTTCGCTCACCGCCTTGACGATGGCGAGCCCGAGGCCGCTGCCGCCCGGACCACCGTGACCGAGACGTGCGAAGCGTTCGAGGGAACGCGCGCGTTGGGCCGGTAGAATCCCCGGTCCGCTGTCGTCAACGACGAGTGCGATTTCGTGCGTGTGAGCGTCGAGCAACGCACTCAGACGAATCGTGTCACCTTCGACGGTCGCACTGATCGCGTTAGCCACGAGGTTAAGGATGGCCCCTCGCACTTTGGCTTCATCGACAACCAGCACAATGTCGGGTACGGCGCCAAGAACAAATTCTCTTGGCGCGAGAACTTGTGCGGAGGCGTCACAGTCGGCCATGAGTGTGCGAAGGTCGACTGGGTGGGGCTCGAGGAATTCGGGATCCATGGCGTGACCGAGCATCAGTAAACGTTCGACCATGACGCCCATGTGCGCCAGTTCGTCAACCACCAGGTCAATGGTCTCGCGCACCGCAACCGGGTCGTCCGGGCCAGTTCGCCCAAGGACCTCCAAGTGCCCGCGCGCCACCGTGAGCGGAGTTCGAAGCTGGTGCGAGACGTCAGCCAGGAGCCGGCGTTGACCTCCCACCATTGCTTGGATTCGGTCGAGCATCTCGTCGAAGGTTCGCGCGAGCGCCCCGACTTCATCGTCTCGACCCTGGTCGCCAAGTCGGTGATCGAGGCTTGATCGGCCGAGCGCGTCGGCCGTGGTGGTGATGCGTCCAACGGTGCGAAGCAGTTGGCGCAACAGGAGATACCCGCCAGCCGTGCCCGCCAACAGCGCGAGTGCCGCTTCAGCGAGCGAAAGTTCGAGGACTCGCGATTTTTCGGCCGCGAATGACGAGAGATCGGCCGTGACGATGATCGTTCCAACGATCCGTGAACCAATGGCGAGTGGAGTCGCCACTAACTCGACGGGCGTCGTACCAATGGTGGTGGAAATCACGACCGAGTGGTGAGGGGGGTTTCTGAGCAGCGCCGCCACGACCGGGGACTTCTCGAGTGCCTGGCTGCCGGCGGTTTGCACGCGTCCGCTCGGAAACACGACGAGAACGCTGCCGCCCGACGCGAGCGCGTGGGTCTTCAGGTACTGGATCGAGAATGCCTCGAGCGACTCATTAGCCGGTCGCGTCGTCGTGGCCGTAGCGAAGTTGCGTACCTCACTCACCAAACTGCGTGCGGCGACCGACTGGTACGTCGTGGCGAAGGTCGCGACGAGGGTCACGGCGACCACACCCAAGACGACAGCGAGGATTGATCCCTGCAGAACCGCGAGTCGAATGGCACTGTGCGACGAGCGCCGCGTCGGCGACGTATCGACGTCGCGAGATGATTTGACGTCGCTCAGTTCTTGCCGGCGAGAGTCGTTGACGACTCACCATCCTTCGAGGACAAATCGGTCTGGTCGTCGCTGTCGGTCACCGGCGCTTGCGGGGTGACGATGACAATCGTCGTTGGTGTCGTTGGTGTCGTTGGGGTCGTTGGTGTCGTTGTACGAGGAACTGTCGACGACACCGCGGTCGTTACAACATGAGTCGAGTTCGTAGTCGGACCGATCTGGAGCGACGAAGGCAAGCTCACTGCGGGGGTTGCGTGCACTACTAACGCTGCCACCAGAGCCGCCAGAGCCGCCACCGTCGTGGCGAGGCCCACCATCCATTGCAACTGGCCGCGACGACCCGGTTTGCTCGAATGGCGACCCGAACTGCGGGGATCTCCCATGAGGTCAACCTACCATTGGTGTTGTTACGCGCTCGGGCGCTACTTCCACGGCGAGCAGGGTGAGCGCACTTTCGGGGCAGGCCCTCATCGCCCGCGTCGCGTGCGTCAGCGTCCCTCGTCGAACAATCGGTTCGCTACTCACAACGGCGTAGCCCCATTCGTCGATCGAAATGCGCTCAGGACACCGCAGCGTGCAGATGCCGTGTCCGTCACACTTGGTTTCGTCGAGCACGAGGCGTAGTGGAACGTTTATGGAGTTCGGACGTTTCACGCGACAACTCCCGACTTCACTAGCGCCAATCCGGTCCCGCGCGCAACGCACGAGTCGCCCTTCACGTGCCTTCGTGTCTCCTCGGCGAAGACGTCGAGGGTGCTCTCGAGGAGTTGCGCGGTGCCCGTGGGGTGGCCACACGCTCCGCGTCCGCGTACTGAAACCGCCAACTGACGAAGGCGAGTCACGTCGCGGCGCGTCGCGTTTCCGGTTGCAAGGTCACGGACCAGTAGCGCAATCGCCGGCAGTCCCGAGAAGCAGGGCCCACACTGGCCCGAGCTCTGGTCGGCCATCCACGCGAGCAACCGTGCACTCTCGGCGAGACCACACTGCTGGTGACCAAGCACCGCGATGAGTCCGCAGCCGAGCGGCGCACCCGCGTGACGAAGCCACTGCCGATCGAGCGTGGCGTGCCAAGCAGTTTGGCCATCGACCCAGGTTCCGGCGTACCCGCCCACGAGCACCGCCCGGGTAACTTCCAAAGTCCCACCACATTCTCTGAGGACGTCGCCGATGGTGGCCCCGCCGAGAACTTCGAGCACGAGTCCCGGTTCGCTCACTGCACCAGCCATGGTCACCAGAGTGGATCCGGGGATCGTGGAAGATCCACATTGGCGAAACCACTGAGCCCCGTGGCGAGCGATCAACGCGACGTGTGCGTACGTTTCGGTGTTGCTGACGATCGTGGGCCGACCCGACACGCCGTGCGCGGCAGCGGCAATCGAGCGCCGGCGAGGTAGGGCCACCCCCGATTCTAAGAATGAGACGATCGCACTTGTTTCACCGGCCACGTACCGGTCTGGTGCTGACACGAGGTGAAACGTTGGCCCCGGTTGACCGTGACGCTCCGTCACCGCGTGGCGCACGGCACGCGTGAAACCGTCACCCCTGTGTAGGTACACCACAACGTGCTCGGCACCCACCGCGACGGCGACTACCTGGGCGCCGTCGAGCACCAGGTGCGGTCGACTACTGAGTAACGTGGCGTCCTTGCGACTCGCCGGTTCGCCTTCGCTCGCGTTGACAACGACGAGCGGGACGCTTGGTGAGCGCACGGCCATCTCGAGTTTGCTCGCTAGGGGGAACTCGCCGCCGCCGCGTCCGACGAGGCCCGCCTCGTGCACCAAGTCGCGGACTTCCTGGGGAGAGCGAGATTCACGGTCGAGCGGCCCGAGTCGGTCGAGATGCGACGCGAGCGATTCGGCGTCTCTACTCGTTGGTCCCGCGAGCAGGCGTGCCGTCTCGTCGCCTACTCGGGCGAAGCCGTCAAGGTCCCAACTCGTTCGCAGGTCGAAGTCAACCGCGCTCATTGAGTCACTCGCGGATCCCTCGATGATGATGCCACGAGGGGACGAAGGTTATTGACGGTTGTGGCGGGCTCAACGCCCACCGTGTCGCGTGCGCCACCGAGTCGGGTTGTGACTAACAACAGCCACACGAGACCCGACGCCGCGTAAAACAGTCGTAGGGCGGCACCGTCGGTGCCCGCCAATACTCCGTGAAACCAGACAATTGCGAAGTTCGTCGCCCCTAGGCGGTGTACGAGGAGCCAGTGGCGAGTGCCGCGTCGACCCGCGAGTGACGCCGATGCCGTCAACAAGAGAAGGGTGGCGAGCGCCACCGTTCCGAGAGCGACGGCGACGGGCCGGTACGTGGCGGCACCTGGGATTACGACACCCTTCCAACCGACGCCCGCGTAGGAGTCCAGCGCCAGCACGGTGACGTGACACGCCACCAACAAAATGGTCGCCACGGCGAGTGCCGCGTGGACGCGAAGACGAGTTTCGGGGTGGCCAAGGCGAAGGCGCGTTCGCCACGGATGACGCATCCAGGTGCCCACCAGTACGAGCAGCCACAACGTGGTGTAGGCGGCGAGTCCTAGGGCACGTCCCGAGATCCAAAGAAAATACTTACTGTGCACTGAGGGTCCGATCAATCGCACGGCGATAACGCTCGCGGCGAAGGAAAGGACAATAATCACGATGGAGGTGAACGAGAGTGACGCGCTAGCGCGCAGACGCTCAAGGGTGGTCGATCTCATGGGGCCCTCCAAAGAAGGTACGGGGACATCAGATCGCTGATGTCGAGTGAGCCGTCGTCGCAGATCCAAAGTGCGGCGACTCGTCTTTTGGTTGCCGCTGCTTGTATGCCTGAGGCTCCTTCGAGGAACAGGGACTTGCTCCACACTTCGGCGGTCGCCGGGTCGATATCGACGACGGTCACGGCGACGAGGCCCTCGCCCCCAGGCCGCGACGTGCGAGGATCAATGAGGTGGTGCACGGACACCCCACCGGCGTGCCAACGGCGCAGGCGAATTGACGACGTCGCGACTGCTCGGTCTTGTACTTCGAGCACACCCACCGGTTGCGATCCGCCCAGAGGGTCTTCGATGCTGATTCGCCATTTTTCGCCCTCGGGACCACCACCCGAGCAGTAGCAATCGCCACCCGCTTCGATGAGAAAGTCGTCAGCGACGTCTCGCAGTACTTCGCTCGACCAGCGCACGGCCAGTCCCTTGCCAATGCCCCCGAGGTCAATGGCGCAACCACCGAGATGAAGTGCGCCAAGGAGGGGCCGTTGGCCGAGTCGCCAGGGTGTGCGTGACGTGGCTTCGGGGAGGACACAAAATGGCGCGTTAGTGTCGTCTTCGAATTGCAACGAGTGATCGTAGCCAAGGGCTACGAGGGTGTCGATCACTCGCGGGTCGAAGCGACCGTCAGTACGTGCGTAGGCCGCGAATGCCTCTTCGACAGCTTGATAGAGAATCGGCGGCACCACGTGCCACTGATTCGGCGCCGCATTGAGCAGCATAAGTTCACTGTTCGCGACGAATCGAGTACAGATCCGTTCCACGTCGTGGAACACGTTGAGGGCGCTTTGTAGAGCTCGATCGAACTGCTCGTCGGACGTGGCGTCACGTCGAGTCACGCGCATCGTGACGACGCTCGCCATCGCCGTGGTCTGGGTGGTCACCTCACTGATGTCTGATGTGATCCTCTCTGGAGTGAGCGTCATCTCAACCAAGTCCCGAAGCACCAGTAGAAGCGTGCGTCACCGGAGCAGCAGGGGGCGTCGCGGCGGCGGACGGGGGGGGCCGAGCTCACATAGGTGGTGACGGGACTGGGCACGTAGAGTGCGCCGTCGCTACTCGATCGCAATGCGGCACTCGTCTCGGCGAGCATCTTCGCGATGGTGCGTTGGTCGGCGTTGAGAGCCAGGGAAACGGAGCGCAGTGCGTCGTACGCGCTGACGAGTGTGGAGGGAGTTGTCGTTGTCGGGCTCGACAATACGGGAGTCGCAGAAAAGGTCCGCTGGATCCCGGCGAAAGCGAAGCCGGTGCCGAGCAGCGCGAAAACACCAATGGCCGCCCCCGAGAGCAACCGTCGGCGACTCGTGGCACGACTCATGGACTGTGACGTGCGTCGACGGTTCTCGGCACGACGGATTGACACCGCGCCGAACTCAGGAACCTCCGACGCAATGTATTGGTGATTGTACGGTCGCTCAATTGCCATTATCGGACCCATCGGACCCGTCGGTACTGGTCGAACTGGCGCCAGTGGTCGAGTGCGTCGTCGGCGCGGACGTTCGTGCTGGGGTTGTTACCAGGGCGGTCGTGGTTCGCGACTGACTCGATGATCGAGCTAGGGCGGCCGCATCACGTTGGAGCGTCAGCCTCTCGTGGCCGAGGGCGGCCTTCTCTTTTGCGAGTTGGGCTGACTCGACCGCGAACTTAGATACTTCGCTCGACAACTGCTGCTGGACTAACGCAGCCTGTTCGGCGATTTTCCTTTGGTAGGTGATGGCGGGGTCGCTGAGCGCAATGGTGGATGTCGTCGAACTCGCGCCGCTCGGAGAGGGCAGATGGGTGAGCGTGAAGACGCCACCGACCACCGCACCAACCGACGCGAGCGTCGTCACCCATCGCAAACCACCCATTCTCATGAGCGCCCTCCAAGCGCCCTAGTGGTTGGATCAACGCTGAAGTTAGTGAGATTTTCCATGTCCCAAGTCTGCAGACCATTCGTGACGTCGCCATGAGATGGGCGTGAGAATGTTCTTAACTTTCCGCCGAGGCAGTTAGCCGTACGGGAGAGCAGAGAGATTCTTGGCAAAGGACTCGTTGGTGACGATCACCACGTTTGACCAATTCCTCTTTGAGTGGATCAACGAATACGGCGCGTCGACGGTGGACCTCACCACACCAGCGATTGTGTCACTTGGAGTAGTCACGACGACTTCTTTGGGTGTGATTACCTGATTTGGCCCCACCTTAAGCATTCAATTTGGCCCCACCTGGTGACCAGCATTGGTGGAGTACGCGACTGACATCGCGGGCTGGAAATCTAGGGCCATGACGACAAGGTCCACATCAGTGATGTTCGAAGAAATACGCAAAGCCCACTTCGGCCCCGATGAAGTCTCAATCCGAGCGCTGGCCGAGAGACATGGGGTCCATCGGAGAACGGTGCGTCAAGCATTGGTGAGCGCGGTGCCGCCGGCGAGGACATCGACCGAGCGCACGGCGCCCGTGCTCGGACGCTGGATCTCCGTCATTAACGGGTGGCTCGAGGCCGACAAGTTGGCACCGAAGAAGCAACGCCACACGGCGCGACGAGTCTTTCAGCGACTCGTGGAAGAACACGATGCTGAGATTTCGGAGTCGACCGTTCGTCGCTACGTCGGCGAGGCGAAGAAGAAGCGCGCCTACGGCGTGAGTCAAGTCATGGTGCCCCAGTCGCATCCCCTGGGCGAAGAGGCCGAAGTCGACTTCGGCCAGTTCTCCTTCGTGCTCGACGGTGTCATGGTCGAAGCCTGGATGTTCGTGATGCGCCTCTCGGCCAGTGCTCGAGCCTTCCACTTCGTCTCTTACAACCAGGCCTAGGAGGTCTTCATCGAAGGTCACGTGCGCGCCTTCGAGCACTTCGGCGGCGTGCCGTCTCGCGTGCGCTACGACAACCTAAAGACCGCCGTGGTGCGCGTCCTCAAGGGTCGCAGTCGCGTCGAGTCCGAGCGCTTCACGCAGCTACGCAGTCACTAGCTCTTTGACGCGTTCTTTTGTCTGCCCGGGGTCGAGGGTGCGCACGAGAAGGGTGGCGTCGAAGGTGAGATCGGGCGCTTTCGCCGTCGCCACTTCGTGCCGCTGCCCAACGTGGCGAGTCTCAACGAGTTCCAAGCACTGGTGATGGCGGGCGATCAGTGTGACGACGAACGTCACGTCGAGGGACGACACCTGAGTGTCGTTGAACACTTCGCCATCGAAGAGCCCCACCTGCGCACGCTGCCACCCGAGCCCTTTGCGAGCGAACTCGTGTTGATATCCAGAGTCGACACCAAGTCACGAGTCTGCGTGCGCCAGAACTTCTACTCGGTGCCAGTCACCGTGATGGGGCGAAAGGTGACTGTCCGTCTCGGCGCCAATACCGTGGCTCTCTACGACGGCGCGAAGTTACTCGCCACCGACGACCGGTCCGCGGGCAAGAGTCGCGAAGTGCTAATCCTCGACCACTACCTCGAAACCCTGACCCACAAGCCCGGCGCGCTGGCCGGGGCAACGGCGTTAGCGGGTGCTCGCGCCAGCGGTCGCTTCACGAAGGTGCACGACGAGTTCTGGGAGGGCGCGCGCCGGCACCTGGGCGACCGCGCCGGCACGCGCGCGCTGATTGACGTGTTGCTCTTGGAGCGCACGATGAGCGCATCTCTCGTCACCGCGGGCATGCGCCGAGCTCGTCTCATCCACTCCTACGACGCGGCCATCGTTGCGATTGAGGCGCGCCGCAGCCTCGACGACGTCGCTAGTCCCTTCGTGGTGCCCGACTCGCTCGCGCACTTCGATCGCGCGTTGCCGAGCATTGCGCACTACGACTCGTTGACGGGGGTCCAGTGACCAACGACGCGGCGCTCGCCTCGATTGACCTCACGACTCGCTCCCTGCGACTGCCCACGGTGAAGCGCGTGGGCCCACGACTCGCCGAGGAGGCCGCGCGCCGGCGCCAGACGCACCTGGACTTTCTTGCCGCGGTGCTGCTCTGCGAAACTGACGACCGCGATGAACGACGCCGACTGCGTCGCGTGAAGGCCGCGGGGTTTCCGCGCACGAAGCTGCTCGCTGCGTTCGACTTCGCCCAGTCCAAGAGCGTGATCCCCGCCTCGATCGCGGCCCTCGAGGGAGGCGGGTACCTCGAACGCGGCGAACCGGTCGTGCTGCTCGGGGACTCGGGCACCGGCAAGAGCCACCTACTCATTGGTCTCGGCATGGCGGCCTGCGAGCAGGGTCACTCAGTGCGCTACGTGACCTGCGCGCAGTTGGTGACTGAACTGGCCGAAGCGGCCGACGAGAAGCGGCTCTCCAAACTCATTGCCCGCTACGGACGCGTCGACCTGCTGTTGCTCGACGAACTCGGTTACGTGCAGCTCGACACCCGCGGAGCCGAACTGCTCTTTCAGATTCTCACCGAGCGAGAAGAGCGATCCTCAATCGCGACGGCGTCGAACCTGCCCTTCTCCGAGTGGGGCAAGGTCGTCACCGTCGCCCGGTTGGTCGCGGCCATCATCGATCGGTTGACCTTCAACGCGCACATCATCGAGACCGGCTCGGAGAGCTATCGCCTCAAGTCCACGCAGGCCCGACGAGCAAAGAAGAGTTAGGGAGTCTGCTGGAGACGGGCGTTGATCTCGGCGAGATCACAGCGTGAGAAGTCGTAGTTCCCGCCACTCCACTCCACGTAGTTCTCGTGCTCTTCATCGCTCGGGTCGGCGAGTGCATCGAGGAACTGGCGAAAACCGCCAGTGCCGCCGACGTCTTCGGGGGGTGCCGCGAACGCGCCGTCAATGCACACGGGGTGTTTAAGGGCGAACTGCACCGCGAAGGCAGCTTCAACTTCGATCAGCAGCTCCCAGTTGTCGCCGAAGTCATAGGAGTACTTCAGTGCACTACCGACCGGGATGACTTGGGCGATCTTGACGCCTCGCTCGTTGCGCCAGTTGAAGTCGTCATCCTCATCAAGTTCGGGTTGGCCGAACTCCTCGTCACCAATCTCGAAGGTGTGCATGTGGTAGTTCCACCACAGCATCAGCTGCTGGATCACTCGATGCAATTTGGGCAACGCAATGGTTTCGGGGACCAGCACTCGACGCCAAACGACCGGTTCGAAATCCGTCAGGCTCACGCGGAGCTGGAGCACGTTGGCTTTTGGCGGCCCATAGGGATCCCACTCACTCACCCCGTCAGATTACGAGATGCCATTTCTCCTTGGGTGGGGCCACTCTAAATGCGCACGGTGGAGCCAAATTGACTTGACATTCCCACTTCTTCGTTGAACGGACCTATTCGCTGTTTTCTTCTCCTCACAAGCGATTGCCACTTTGTAGTTCGCTGGACCAACAGTTCGAATTGACCTATCAACCCAAACAGACCACTGCGTCACAATAAATGGTCCACTAAAGCGGACTCAGGCTAAATGGAGCGGGCGACGAGAATCGAACTCGCGTTCTCAGCTTGGGAAGCAGTGGGCTTGCGGTAAAGCCGTTTCTCACAACTCCTGGTAACGAGCAATTTGAGATAAGTAAAAATCACCCATACGTTGAGTTGGGCACTCTAGTGGCACTAGTGAGAAGGTGCGTCAATTATCCACGGCACTTTGATGTCCAATTAGTCTCAGCAAGTCATAAACCAAATCATTAGCAGCGCCTTTTATCGATCAACGCAGCGGATTCGATCCGGCGAGGGCCAGAAGTTCTCGACTCACGAACAACTTTGATGGCTGACCTCTGCCACGAGTCACCGTACCGTAACTCAGCAGTACGTTTCTTTCTGTCAGTTGTCGCAGCGCGTCGAGCGCGCCTTTGTTGGTCACGCCGAGTTCCCCAATGAGCACGTCAGTCGTGAGTACGAGATGACGAGGCAGTAGGTCAAGAACCGCCCAGGCGGTGGCGTCGCTGCGCAGAACGCGATCCCCACTGCGTAGTCGCTCTTGCCAAATCGCTTTCAACGTCGCTACCGCCGCAACTAGTTGACGTTGAGCCTGTCCGCCGCCGCGTACGGCGTCGGCGAACCACTGCACCCACTGATCGAGCTGTCCGAGCCTGTATAGAGCGAGTCCAGAAGAATAGCCACTAACGTCAGCGGCGATTGCGACGCTAACCGGGGGAGGAGTAATGAGTGACAGACGTCGTGTCAGAATCCATGAGACGAGAACTCTTCCTACGCGACCATTGCCATCGGTGAAAGGGTGAATAATCTCGAACTGTGCGTGTGCGATGCCAGCCTGGGCGACCGGATCGGTGTCATCACGATTGATGTAGTGAATGAGGTCGTCTAGTAGAGCGTCAAGTTCCTCTGGCGGCGCGGTTACGAGGTGCGCGTCGGTTGGATCGTTGCCCCCAATCCAGCCCTGTTCATTACGAATTGTGCCGACGTAACGTTCGGGTGTCGGACTGCCAGTCAT
Organism: Acidimicrobiales bacterium; assembly: GCA_038323435.1. Classification (GTDB taxonomy): domain Bacteria; phylum Actinomycetota; class Acidimicrobiia; order Acidimicrobiales; family RAAP-2; genus RAAP-2. Next base: position 4,935 of record JBBQGY010000020.1, on the reverse strand, counting down.
GATGGTTCGATGCCATTGGCACAGAGCTTCCACCGACAGCGCCGCCGTCGCGGCCGTTGCCACTGCGTTTGTAACGGCTGCGAGGTTGGTTGCCACCCACGCAGCACTAGTGCCACTCGGGGCGAGGTTTTCTTCCGCCAAAACGATGTCCACGATCGGAGCCGTAATGCCTTCGACATAGGAGGAAGCGACGCCCTCCGAACGCAAGAGGAGGCGCGCGAGCGCTTCGAAGTCCCCCTTCAAACCCTCGGCAGCATGCCCGACTTCGGCGGCGGCGGTTGCAGTCCGAGCCACGGTCACCGGGCTTAGTGTGAGATCACGTTCGGCGAGCAGCGTCGGAACGAAGGCGCGCACTCTCCTCCCGTTCCATACGATGTCGACGTGGCGTCCAGCTTCCCCGCGCTTCATCCGACCTTCCTCGGTTAACTTACTGCTTACATCATATCGGTAAGTTATGAACCTCATCGCAATTCATAATTACTTACTGCTTTAACTGTAGTGGTAAGTAAAGATGAACTTCGCATTTGAAAATGTCCGGATGACGCCACTGTCGTTTCGATTGACAACTGTCAACTGACTCGACAGGAGCGCCGATGAACCATGGAGAGTTCACGTCGTCCTCGCCGGTCAGCGCGTGTGGTGCCACTTTGATGACAAGGTAGAGTCATGGGCCGATCGCTGACTCAACGAGCGAAATCGCGCGGATCTTCACATTGCGAGCCGAGTCCTCTCAATCGCCCACCTCGAACGAAACGATCGCAGTACGTTATTGCCATTAGCGTCTACCTGGCGCTCGCGCTCCTCCTGTGGGCGAACGTGTGGTTGACGGGTAACGTGAGTCACGCGATAACCTGCAACTGCGGCGACACGGTCGAGCAAGTGTGGTGGCTCGAGTGGCTCCCGTGGGCGCTGGTGCATGGCCACAACCCCCTCTTGACAAACGCGATCTTCGCCCGCCTCGGTGGCGTTAACGCGATGTCCAACACCAGTTGGTTTACGCCGGCATTATTGCTCTCGCCGATCACCCTGCTCTTCGGTCCGGTCGCTTCATACAACGTTGCGAATCTGCTGGCTCCGATCCTCTCGGGTTGGGCGGCCTTCGGTCTCGCCGGACGCTTCTCACGTCGCACCGGTTCGCGACTGGTCGCCGGCGCTCTCTTTGCGTTCTCGCCCTACGTGTTGAAGAATACGATGCTCGGCCACATCAATCTGACCCTCACCGCTTACCTGCCCCTCACGATCATCCTCGTGCTTCGACTCCTCGAATCCCAGAACCGTCCGGTGCGGACGGGCCTCCTCCTGGGGCTGCTGACCATCGGTCAGTTCTTCCTCGGCTTCGAGGTCATTGCGCTCACGGCGCTGGCGGTTGCTCTCTTTGCTCTGGGCGTCGTGCTGGTGCGCCGCGACGTCATCGTCGCAGCGTGGCGCCACGTCCTCATCGGCGCCTCGAGTGCCGTGGCGCTCAGCGTGGTTGTGCTGGCCTACGAACTCTGGTTCTATGTCGACGGACCGCGCCACGTCGCTGGGCCGTATTGGAAAGTCACCTCAGGCCGACCGTGGATGATCATCAACGCCGGCCGCGACATCTTCACCGGCAACGGGGCGTTGCGCGCTGTGGGTTACCTCGGCGCACGTGGTCCCAACACCATGTTCCTGGGTGTCGGAATAGTCCTGTTCATCGTCGTCTCGGCGTGGTTCTGGTGGCGACGCCGAGCCCTGCTCATCGTCGCGGGCGTCGCCGTCGTCTGCTGGCTCTTAGAGTTCGTCGACCACAATTGGTGGGCGGCTGTTCCGATTGTGTCGAGCATTGGGCTGGCCCGATTCGCACTTCCCGTGTCGCTCTGTGCGGCCCTGTTGATGTGTGCGTCAATTGACGGCTGGTGGAGTGCAATCGTTCACTCGTCACGAGCCCGCGCATCGGGCGTCGGCGGATTGTTCGCGCGCGTTGGTGTCGTGGCCCTAGTTGTGTTGGCCTTTGTGCCCCTCGTTGTGACCTACACGGTGCCACTCAAAGTCGTCCGACCCGTGGTCCCGTTGTGGTTCAGGCAGGACGCTGCGACGTTGCCGTCATCGACGGCGGTGTTGGCGATGCCCTTCGCCTATGGCGTCCAGTCGCGCCCCATGGCGTGGCAGGCCGAGACCAATATGAGTTTCAACCTCATCGGCGGCTGGGCGTTCGTCCCCGGCGCGAACGGCGTCAATGACGAGATCATGAGTCCACTGCGCGGTGCCATCGCGGACCTGCGCACAATGTCCGAGCACCCCCGGCGTCTCAGCGTCGCCGAGCAACGAACCATCCGCGCGGCGATACTGAGGTGGCGCCCAGTCGTGGTGGTCGTAGTTCCACACTTCGCCTCTACGTGCAGTGAGGAGATGATGCAAGAAACCATTGGACTCTTGCCAAGGCTGCGCGACGGATCATGGGTTTGGGCGATCGGCACCGACAATCGACTCGGTGCACTGCGCGAACGATCCGCCGCAGCCTGCAACTAGCCCGCGAGCGCGGACTTCGATCCGTACGGCGAAGATCGCCTACTTCCTCTCGCTGAGATCAGCGCGCACTAACGGGCGCCTAGCGCGGGATAACGGTGGAGTCTCGCGGTCAACCGTGCTGCAACGAAAATGGATTCGCGTGTCAGGACTCACATGCAAATCCGTGGAAAGGGTGACGGGGATCGAACCCGCATGCCAGCTTCGAAGTCAGGACGTCTCGGTCACCGAGTTAAAATGACAACGCTCCTTATTGCGCATGGTGTTTCGGTCATTCGTGAACTGTCTATGTGTCCTTTGGGCAGGATTGAATCATCTCTTCGATAGCGGGCTTTTCCAAAGGATTGGTCACAGCACGCTTAATTCATTACTGATGAAGCGCACTGAATCTTTGGTGGTGCATCATGGTCATTGCTAGTTCCCCCCAAAGCCTTCAAGCTGCTGCAATTGCTCTGAAAACGCATGGAGCGGGCGACGAGAATCGAACTCGCGTCCTCAGCTTGGGAAGCAGGCGCGCTCATTCATTTTCAAGAATAAAAGCACTGATCACCCCGTAATTATTGCAGAGAGATTACCTTCGTTGTGACGTTATGACACTCCCGTGGCACTAATGAAGTGAACACCGGATTTTGAACCCCATCTTTAGATGTGGGTGCCGATCCTCATGGAGGTCGACGTTCAAGCAAAGAGAATCAAGTTCAACGCTCCGCGCGGCTCTGGCACATGGGTCACACTGGTTCACTACGACACTGCCGCTCTACCTCACACTAGAAGGGGACCGAGAAAATCCGATCGCTGACGATTCGCCGCTCCAGCGCCAGGAGCGGCGAAGGCGACCGAGTCGTCGATCCGACTTCGATCAGGAACCAGCGGTCGGCTCGGCATCGTCGCTTGACTGAAGTCGCACGAGTAACGTCGCACCTGGCACACCATCTTCAATTGCGACCGTCCCTCCGTGCTGGGCCACCGCCTCCGCCACGATGGCCAGCCCGAGTCCGCTGCCACCATCGTTTCGAGATCGTGATGAATCGAGCCGAGCAAAACGCTCAAAGACAAGATGATGGTCTTCGGCCTTGATGCCGCCGCCGTCGTCCGCGACGCGAAGTTCGACCATATCGAGTGAGCGAGTCAGCGTCACGGTCACCACTGAAGTGGCGTGCGTTACCGCGTTGTCGAGCAGGTTGCGCACAACGCGCGCCAGTTGCTCGGGGTCACCCAACACTCGGCCACCCGAGACTCCTCGGGTGTCCACCTGGCAGGTCTCGAGACGTCGAAGACGCTCACAGGACTCTAAGACGATGTCGTCAAGGTCGATGACTATGAAAGGAGGAGCACTGTTTCCCTCGTCGATTCTGGTGAGAATGAGCAGATCATCGATGATTCGTCGGACCCGTTCGAGGTCACCAAGTACCGCCCGGGCTGAACTGGGCCAGTTGGCGTCGTTACGATTAGCGAGGGCGACCTCGAGTTCGGTCTGCGCCGCAGTAAGAGGGCTTTTCAATTCGTGCGATGCATCTGACACGAACCGACGTTGCCGTGCTTCGGATTCTTCCAGCCTGGCGAGCATGGTATTCATCGTCGTGGCGAGTCGTCCGATTTCGTCGACCGTCGGCGGCACTGGTACTCGTCGGCCCCGCACGGAAGTTGAAATGGTGTCGACCTCCTTGCGGATGGCTTCGATTGGCGCGAAGGCGCGCTTCACCATCAACCAGATGATCACTCCAGCGAGGAGCAGCACGAGGGGATCAATGACGAGGAGACCGGTGGTGAGGGTTGCGACGACCCGATTCACGGCACCGAGTGACTCGCCGGTGATCACGGTGACGATGCCCGCTGATGTGGAAATCCGGTCGACTCTGACGCGAAATACGGCGCCTGATCCGATGGGAAGGTTCGCCACGTCCATCGCAGCTCCCGTAACCCAGGTCCGAGTGGAGGGCATGATGGGGGCCTCACCGACCACGCTAGCACTCGCAGCGATCACTCGTTGGCTCGCGTTGAGAACTTGGACGAACGACGTGTCTTGTGACGTGAGGTTAAGGACGGCGGGCAAGTGAGCGCCGCGGGCTAGTGCCGTCACCGACGCTGTCTCGAGAGAGAGGGCCCGGTCAACGGCACCAACTTGGGCGCTTCGAACCTGTGCGCGCAAGACGAAGCCGGTCGCTGCGAGCGTGACGGCGAGCAGCGTGACGGCGGCTGCAACCGTGCGGGTACGAACGGACCACCGGGACCACGACAACGAGGTCACGAGGGGTCGGACGCGACCGAACAGAGGCGATACCCTCCGGGCACTGTGACGATGCTCTTGACGCCAAAGGGCCGGTCGATCTTTCGGCGCAAATAGCCAACGTAGACCTCGACGATGTTGGGATTGCCTTCGAATTCATTTCCCCAGACGTGGTCGAGTATCTCGTCCTTCGTCACCACTTGGTCAACGTAACGAAT
>JBBQGY010000019.1:0-16578 GCA_038323435.1 Acidimicrobiales bacterium | reverse complement strand
CCGCCTCTTTGACGTCGCGTTCAATCTGGCTCCGCAGGGGGCAACCCACTGTCGTGAGAGCGACGTGGACCACGGCGTGGCCGGACGAATCGACCGTAATCTCTCCGACCATCCCCAGATCAACGATGGACGCGCCGAGTTCGGGGTCGAGTACTTGGGCCAGACGATCTCGTAACTCTTCGGTAGCGGACACGTAATAACGCTATCGGCGAACTATCGGGGGTGTTCAAGAGTCAATTCGGTCACTACTATGGATGACAGATACCCCTAAGGAGCGCCATGTCCAACATGACCACCACGAACGTGAACTTGACCAAGAAGACGGGTGATCCCATTACCCTCACGGCCGCCGCCATTGAGAAGGTCGGCGAACTGATCGCTGCTGAGGGCGTCGACGAGGTGCTCGCGTTGCGTGTTTCGGTGAAGCCTGGTGGCTGCTCGGGTTTTAATTACGACATGTTCTTTGACTCGGAGTTCGCCGATGACGACACGGTGCGCGACTACTCGGGAGTAAAGGTCGTGGTTGATGCCGCGAGTGCCGAACTCCTTAGTGGATCGACCCTCGACTTCGCCGATGGACTCCAGGGCGCCGGCTTTCACATCACTAACCCCAACGCGACGCGTACCTGCGGTTGCGGCAACTCATTCAGTTAGTCGTCGTTACAACATGAGAGCAGCTGTTGGTCCATATTCACACTGGCGCCGTGCGGGCGATTTGGTAGTTATCTCGGGTCAACTCGGCGTCGTCCCGGGTGAGGACGGTCCGACGATGGTGTCCGGGGGTGCCGCCGAACAGCTGCGCCAAGCGCTCAATAACGCTCGAGAGGTTCTCGCCGAGGCCGACGCGACGTTCGCCCAAGTTGTGAAGGCAACACTGTTCCTTACTGACATGAGTGATTTCTCCCCGTGTAATGAAGTGTGGAGCGAGAGTTTCGAAGTTCCTCGCCCGACGCGTTCGGCCGTGGCCGTGCACCAGCTGCCCATGGGCGCACTGGCCGAAGTGGAACTGTGGGCCTACGCGCCGCTCGACTAAGTGGTGTACTCGTTGGGTGATGAGCCGAACTTGTAGCCAACCGAGCGCACCGTCTGAATGAGGTGGGCGTACTCCTCGCCCAATTTTGCTCGTAGTCGACGTACGTGCACGTCGACGGTACGCGCGCCGCCGTAGTACTCGTAGCCCCAGACCCGACTGAGCAGGGTCTCACGAGTGAAGACCCGGTTTGGGTTCGTCGCCAGAAATCGCAAGAGTTCGTACTCCATGTAGGTGAGATCCATGACGCGTCCCGCGATGGAGGCCTGATACGTTTCGAGGTTCATTGAGAGGCCACCGTGTTCGATGCGCGACGCCACGTTTTCGTTGCCCGCCCGTCGTAATCGGTGGCGGAGGCGTGTCGCGAGTTCGCTGACGTCATAGGGGCCCACGACAAAGTCGTCGAAGAGATTCTCGCGAAACGTCAGTTCGTCGAGTTGATAGTGATCGAGCAACAAGATGATTGGACCGACCCCGCGCTCGCGCGAGCGCAATTGGCGACAGAGGTTCATCGCCTCAGTAAAGGGGAAGGCGGCGGCGTTGATGACCGCGCTCGCAAATCCGTCGGCCGGCTCGAGGGCGGCGATCTCGTTGAGTCGACCGGTCGCCGAGATCACTGGCGTCACGCCCGTTACCTCGAAGGCCTTTCGCACGGGCCCTTCACACGAGGGTACGCAGAGCACCACGTCGATCGTCACAGCAGTGGGAGGTAACGCTCAAGTTCGAAGGGAGTGACTTGACCGCGGTAGGCGTCCCATTCGGCGCGCTTGTTGCGCAAGAACCACTCCACCTGGTGGGCGCCGAGCGTCTCGTGCAACAACGCCGACTCCTCCATGAGATCGACGGCCTGGGCCAAGGACTCGGGAAGCGGCGCCGTGGGCTCGCCTTCGGTGGGCAGTTCGTAGTTGCCGGCGACGCCGCGAAGTCCCGCGGCCAGGATGACGGCAAAGGCGAGGTAGGGATTCGCCGCGGGGTCGGGCGACCGATATTCAATTCGCGTCGAATCAATGCGACCGAGCTTCACCGACGGAACTCGCACGAGCGCGCCGGCGTCGTAGCGGGCCCAACTGGCGTTCACCGGCGCCTCGGATCCCGGTACCAATCGCTTGTAGGAGTTGACCCACTGATTGGTCACCGCGGTGATCTCGGGCGCGTGACGCACGAGCCCAGCAATGAACTTGGTCGCAACGTCGCTCAGTCCGTGGGGGCCGTCGCCAATGAACGCATTCTGCTCGTCGCGCCATAACGAGAGGTGCGTGTGCATACCCGAACCCTGGACGTGGGCGAGTGGTTTGGGCATGAAACTCGCCGACACCCCGTACTGACGAGCCAGCTCCTTCACGACGAGGCGCACTGACATCACCGTGTCGGCCATGGTGAGCGCGTCGGTGTAACGAAGATCGATCTCTTGCTGGCCGGGCGCGTCCTCGTGTTGGGCGTGCTCAACGCCGATACCCATCTCTTCGAGCGTCAACACCGTGTGTCGACGAAGCTGACTCGCCGTATCGTCGGGCAAGAGATCAAAGTAACTGCCGTGGTCAATGGGTTGCGGGACGTTCGTCGTGTCGAGGTCTTCGAAATAGAAGTATTCGATTTCGGGCGCCACGTAGAACGTGTAACCCTGGGACCTGGCGTCGTCGAGCACGCGGCGCAGTTGCTGGCGTGGGCAGCCCTCGAACGGTGAACCGTCAATGTTGACGATGTCGCAAAAGACCCGCGCGACCCCCGCGCCTTCGTCGTACCACGGCAGGAGTTGGAACGTCGTGAGGTCGGGTCGGGCCAGCACGTCGGACTCTCGAACGCGCGAAAAGCCATCGATGGAACTGCCGTCAAAGGTCATGCCCTGATCGAGCGCATCTTCGAGTTCCGCGGGCGTTACGTGAAACGCCTTGTGTCGACCGAGGACGTCGGTGAACCAGAGTTGTACGAAACGAACGCCGCGCTCTTCCACGGTTCGAAGAACGTACTGCGCCTGATCGTGCATGGGGGACATTCTCGCACCTTCTTCGGGTCGATCCATTTGCGCCGTCACGAGCGAGACCCACCGCACGATTGAGCGGCGGGTCTCGATGGTGACTCGTTAACGTCGAGCGGCTGCCTTCTTCGTGGGGCTCTTCTTGGGCGAACCCTTTTTGACGGAAGCCTTCTTCGCTACGGCCTTCTTCGTGGAACTCTTCTTCGCGGCGCTGGCGGCGCCACATATGGTCTCGGTCATTAACCGCGCAACAACGTACGGATCGACGTTGGCGTTTGGCCGGCGGTCTTCGAAGTATCCCTTCTTGTCACGTGCGACACCCCCGGGGATGCGTACGGAGGCCCCGCGGTCCGAGACGCCGTAGGAGAACTTCGACCACGGCGCGGTCTCGTGGGCGCCGGTGAGGCGCTCTTCAATACCGACGCCGTAATTCTTGATGTGCTCTTCAATACGAGTGCCGAGTGCTTCACATCCGGCGATGATGGCGCTCCATCCGCCGTTGGCGCGCATCTGCTTCGTGGAAAAGTTGGTGTGCGCACCCGCGCCGTTCCAGTCGCCCTTGATGGGCTTGGCGTCGAGACTTACGTCGACGTCGAACTCTTCGGCGATGCGCTCGAGTAACCAGCGCGCGACCCAGAGTTGGTCGCCGACGTCGACGGGACCGAGAATCCCCACTTGGAACTCCCACTGACCCATCATCACTTCGGCGTTCGTGCCTTCAATACCAATTCCGGCGCGCATGCACGCGAGCGTGTGCGCTTCGACAATGTCGCGGCCCGGCATCTTCGTGCCGCCGACGCCGCAATAGTAGGGGCCCTGAGGTGCGGGGAAGCCTTCTTCAGGCCAACCGAGGGGGCGACCATCTTGAAAGAACGTGTACTCCTGTTCGATACCGAACTTCGGCTCGAAGCTCGCGTACTTCTTGCCCACAACGACGGCGGCGGCTCGAGTATTGGTGACGTGCGGCGTCATGTCGGCGTTCAACACTTCGCACATCACGAGCACGTCGCTCGGTCCGCGCAACGGGTCGGGACACGACCAGACGGGGACGAGGACGCAGTCCGAAAAGTGACCGATTGCCTGGTTGGTGCTGGATCCGTCGAAGCCCCACATCGGAGGTTTTTTGCCGTTGGGAACGATCTTGGTCTTACTGCGCAACTTTCGGGTTGGCTCGGTTCCGTCAATCCAGATGTACTCAGCCTGATACGACAAGGGTGTTCCTCCATAGGGTCACGACGCGATTCACGCAGTCCCATGAAGTCTGCTCGCACGAAGTCGTTGACGAGTCGAGTTTTGTTAACCGCGTGTGAAAGGTTTGGGCGGGCACACGCCTCGCCGGGGCCAATTAGTCTTTCGTCGTGCCCGTCCTTCGACTCGCTCTCGCCCAAATGAACGCCGTCGTAGGCGGTTTCGCCCAGAACGTGGAGACTTTGGGTCGTTTTCGCACGCAGGCGGCGGCGGTCGGCGCCGATCTGGTCCTCGCGCCCGAACTGTCGCTGATTGGCTATCCGCCCGAAGATCTCCTGTTAAAAGAAGGGTTTATTGAATCGACCCGGGTAGCCCTAATTGAGATGGCGTTACTGCAAAATGTGCCACCCGTCGTGGTCGGCACGGTGGTCGGAGAAGGCCCCGGGGGGGTGACGCTCGCTCCATCGAGTGACGGTCGCGACGTCACGCGACCCACGCTCGATGACGGAGGCGTGGCCCATATCGCCAACGCTCTCGTGGCACTCAGCGAAGACGGCGTGGTCGCAACCGCCACTAAGCGACTTCTGCCGAACTACGATGTCTTTGACGAACTCCGGTACTTTCACTCGGGGGTGGGTCCCCAGACCATCGTGAACGTCAAGGGTGTCGCGGTGGGACTGCTCATCTGTGAAGACGTGTGGACGAGCAACGGTCCCGCCGCCGAATTGGTGAAGCAGGGCGCGACGTTGCTGCTGGTGGCGAACGCGTCGCCGTTTGCGAGCGGCCGTCGTGACGATCGCGAAACCATGCTTCGTGAACGGGCCCTCGAGACGAACTGTCCAATTGCGTACGTGAATCTGGTCGGGGGTCAGGACGAACTGGTGTTTGATGGTCAAAGTTTCGTGGTGAACGCCAGTGGCGACGTCATCGCTCGAGCGGCCGCCTTTAGCGAAGAACTTCTCGTGTGTGATATCGAGGCCCGCGCATCGAGCGCCGGCGTGCCGATGGCCGCGTCGTACCCGCGCGGTGTTGATCGTCTTACCGCATTGCACGTCAATCGGATTGCCGATGCGCACTCCGACATTGAAGAGATCTACGAAGCGCTCGTCATGGGCACGCGCGACTACTTGCGCAAGAACGGATTTCGCACCGCAATCCTCGGCCTTTCGGGTGGCATTGACTCATCGCTCGTCGCAACTATCGCCGTCGACGCGGTGGGCGCTCGTGCGGTACGAGGCTTTGCGATGCCGAGTCGCTACTCGTCCGAGCACTCGGTCGCTGACGCTCTCGAACTTGCGAGCCGCCTCGACATTGAGCTGACGACGTTACCAATTGAAGGCCCCCATCAGGCTTTTGAATCAGTTCTCGGATTGGTGCTCGATGGTGGACCGAGCGGTCTCACTGATGAGAATTTGCAGTCGAGAATTCGCGGCGTGCTCTTGATGGCGATCTCGAATGCGACGGGTGCGATTGTACTGACCACCGGCAATAAGTCGGAAATGGCGACCGGTTACTCCACGCTCTACGGCGACTCCGCCGGAGGCTTCGCCGTTATTAAGGATGTCCCTAAGACCCTCGTGTACGAGTTGTGTCGCCACCGCAACGAGATGGCACTGAACGACGGCGATCCCGAACCAATTCCGTTGGCCGTCTTATCGAAGGCGCCGTCGGCCGAGTTACGTCCCGATCAACGTGACGATCAGTCGCTGCCTCCCTACGAACAACTTGATCCCTTGCTCGAGCTCTACGTCGAAGAGGACGCCACCGCCGAGGAGATGATTGCCGCCGGTCACGATCCCGCACTCGTCTACCGGATCACTCGCCTCGTCGACCTCAGTGAATACAAGCGACGTCAGATGCCCCCCGGCGTTCGGATATCTAAAAAAGCGTTCGGTCGCGATCGCCGCATGCCCATCACGAACGCCTTTCGCCCCGAGTTGACGTGACGGCCACTGATCGAGCGATCGCCGAGCATCTCTTTTCGTGCAGCACGGCGCTCTACGAGATGCTCGGCGAGAGCGCCCCGACGTTCAGTAACGACGCCTACGTCATTCGCGCCTACGAAATGTCACGGACGTTCGGGGCACTCGCCCTCGAGACCCGCGAGTACCTCGGCGACGCGTCGCCGGTGCCCTTCGACCTGCTGATCGCAGTGCTGCGCGCCAGCGTGAACGGAGACGAGAGCGGCGCTCTCGCAATGTTCGCCGTCGCCATGGCCGTCGGTCCTCGACTACTGGTCTCGCTCGTCGACGCGCGCGCCGCGCTCGGTGAGAACGAGGAGTTGCGGACCTTGCTCAACCACGCGTCGCAAGTCTCAGTTCGAGAGATTCGGTTGATCGGTGACGTCGCCAAAGATCAGGCACCGGTTGAAGATCCAGCCTGGCAGGCGGCCGCTCGCGATCTGCTCTGGACCTTTGACTCCTCTGGCTTTGCAGAGAGTCTGGGGATTTCCCGGTAAGTTGCCTACCTCCGTATAACTAGTAGTACCGGACTTTCCGGTCGGAAGTGTCGAGGGAGTGCCATGGCAAAAGATCGCGTCGATCGGGATGATGAAGACCTCGTACGTCTGTATCTCTCAGATATTGGCCAGTACACCCTTCTGACCAAGGACGATGAAGTCCGCCTCGCGCAGACGATCGAGGAAGGGCGCGAGGCGAAGGCCGAACTCGACGGCGCCGAGTCCGACAAGAAAATCAAGATCACTCCAAGTAAGAAGTTGGCGCTGAAGCGCGCCGTGCACCGTGGCGACCAGGCCGAACGTGATTTCGTGCAATCGAACTTGCGCCTGGTGGTGTCCATTGCCAAGAAGTACCAGGCGTCGGGACTGCCCCTGCTCGACCTTATTCAAGAGGGCAACCTCGGACTGATGCACGCCGTGGAGAAGTTCGACTGGCGCAAGGGCTTCAAATTCTCGACCTACGCCACGTGGTGGATACGCCAAGCGATCACTCGAGGTATTGCCAATACCGGTCGTACGATCCGACTCCCGGTGCACGCCGGTGACACGCTGGCGCGTGTGCAAAAGGCCCAGTCACGCTTGGAGTTGAAGTTTGGCCGTCCCCCCACCATCAAGGAACTCTGCGAAGAGTGCGAGATGCCCGAGGACAAATTGATTGAGGCCCTTCGCTTTCGTTCCGAGCCGATTTCGTTGTCCGAGCCGCTCCGTGAAGACGGCGACGCCGAACTCGGCGACGTGGTCGAAGACCGTTCGGCCGAATCGCCGTTTGACGTGGCCGCGGTCAAGATGATGCCCGCCGCCATTGAGAAGTTGCTCCAGCCGCTCGATGAGCGTGAGCAGAAGATTCTGCGCATGCGTTTCGGGCTCGACGGCGCTGGTGAGATTCGGACCCTCGAAGACGTGGGAGCCGAAATGAACCTGACGCGCGAGCGAATTCGTCAAATCGAAGCGCGCGCGATGAGCAAACTTCGCCACCCGTCGTCCGACACGGGCGCCCGCGACCTGCTGACGCTCTAGTTTCGCTGATGGCGCGTGCGGCCGAGTATGGCCGCAGCGCCAATGACGAAGGCACTCACGATAAACGGGGTGCGCGACTTCGATCGGTCGTGTGCGCGTACGGGGTGGGTGAAACTGAGTAACGGCCACTGATTCTCGTGCGCGATCTTCGCGAGTTGACGGTCGGCGTTCACGGCGAAGGGGTGGCCCACGGCCTGCAACATCGGAATGTCCGTTTCGGAGTCGGAGTAGGCGTAGGACTCTGCGAGGTCGATGCCGCGTTGCTCGGCGAGTTCGACAATGGCGATGGCCTTGTTTTCGCCGCGGGCGAAGAACTCCGTCTGGCCGGTGAACTTTCCGTGTTCGTCAATCTTGGCGCGTGACGAAATTGCTCCGGTGATACCTAACAGTTCGGCGAACGGTTCGACGATTTCGGCCGGCGACATGCTGACGAGCCAGACCTCGTCACCCTGTGCGAGGTGGTGATCAATCAGTTCGAGTGCCTCGTCGTAAATAAGGGGTTCAATGACTTCATTGATGGTCTCCGCGACCAGTTTCTTGACCTCCAAATGGTCCCATCCCTTGGTCAACTCCAGCACCGATTCAGTTATCTTGCTGAGCCGGTCTTCGTCGGCGCCGTAGCGGACAAAGAGCGTCTGGCGAAGGACGCCCCATATCAGGGTGCGCCGGTCCAGTAGTCCGCGAGCGTGAAACTCTGGCCCGAAGGCGACGAGTGACGACTTGGCTATCACGGTTTTATCTAGATCGAAAAATGCCGCTCGCACACCGGTCATGCTAGGTCGCTTCCTCGTCGAGGAAGCTTCCGGCGCGGAGATTCAACCAATGAAGGCGGCTGCGCACTCCTGAGTTGCGTCCGCGCGAGTAATGAGAATCACGTGATCGTGTTCGAGGAAATGCATTGTGGGCGTTGGTGTCATGGGTTGGTCGCTTCGTACGACCGCGACGACGCGCACGGTGTCGGCCAACTGCAGCTCGTCAAGCGTCAGCTTTCGCGCGACGGCGGGCGCGTCCGAGGCCAGGGTGATCTCGATGAGGTTCATCTTGCCGTGTGCCAGGTCCATGAGATTGATGATCGCCCCGACCTCGACGGCTTCGTCCACGAGCGACGTGATCAGCGCCGGAGTCGACACTGGGACGTCCACTCCCCAGGTTTCGTTGAATAGCCAGGCGTTTCGCGAGTTGTTCACGCGCGCAATCACGCGCGGGACGGCGAACTCCTGCTTGGAGAGCCAACTCGTCACGAGATTGTCTTCGTCGTCGCCCGTGGCGGCGATCACCACGTCGACGCTGCGCAGGTCGGCCGCGGCGAGCGAGGCGTACTCGCAGGCGTCGGCCGCCATCACGGTGACGCCGTGCAGGATTGTTTTTAGTCGTTCGGCCACGGGCACGGAGCGTTCGAGCAGCGTGACGTCGTGGTGCCGATCAACGAGGTCGAGGGCGATGGCGGTACCCACCGCACCGCCGCCGGCGATAACGACTCTCACGGCGCAACCTCTTCTAAAAGTGCGTGCAATTCTTCGAGACCCTGATTCGTCAGCAGGAACTCCAAGGTGTCGTCTTCCTGGGCGAAGAGGCCCTCAATATCGACTCGTCCCTGGCCGGCGCGCACGAGACCGACGACTCGAATGTGTTGGCCGACGTTGAACTGGCTCATTGGCCGTCCGGCCAGGTGATCGGGCAGGATTCGCTCCACCAAGTGCAGGGTGCTCGAACCATCGGTCCATTCGATCGAATCGTCCGATGGCATCAGCCATCGCTTCACCTGTTGGGTCGTCCACAGGGATGTGGCGACCGTGGGGATGCCGAGTTTCATGTACACCTCGGCCCTTTGGGGGTCGTAGATTCGAGCGACCACGTTCTTGATGTGGTAATTGTCGCGGGCGATCCGGGCGCACATGATGTTGGTGTTGTCGCCGCTCGTGACGGCCGCGAGCGCGTCGGCCTGATTGGCGTCGGCCTGGAAAAGAACGTCGCGGTCGAATCCCGACCCCAGAAGGGTCTTACCGTGAAAGCGCGAGAGTCGGCGGAATGCATCGCGGTTCTTGTCGATGACGACGACCGTGTGGCCCTCTTCTGACAGTTGCATTGCGAGCTCTGATCCGACGCGGCCGCAACCGACTACAACAATGTGCACTTCGCTATCTGACCACATTGCGCGCCGGAGGCGCAAAATCTATGAAGAAACGCGTTCGCTCAGCGAGGCGCTCCGTCGGCGTTGAATCGGTAGCCAATGCCAGGTTCGGTGCGAAAATATCGAGGTCGGGCCGGTTCGGGCTCGAGTTTTCGCCGAATGTGGGTCATATGCACGCGCAGATAGCCCGACTCGTTGTCGTACTCCGGTCCCCACACCTCGCTGAGGAGGCTCCGCTGGGTGACGAGCCGACCCTCGGAGTGGACCAGCACGCTCACAATCTTCCACTCCAGCGGGGTGAGGTGAGCAATCTCCCCATTCCTCGTCGCCGAACCTCGGACGAAGTCGATATCGAAGTCCGGGGTCGAGACGACCGGTGACAGCTCGACCTGCACGCGACGGCGAAGCGCGGCACGCACCCTTGCCATGAGTTCGCCAATCGAGAACGGCTTGGTGAGGTAGTCGTCGGCGCCCTCATCGAGCGCGGCGATCTTGTCGGGATCGCCGTCGCGCGCCGAGACGACGATCACGGGAATGTCACTCCATGAACGAAGGGAACGAAGAACGTCGAGGCCACTCTTCTTTGGAAGACCGAGATCGAGGATCAATAGGTCGGGACTGACGTCGCCAATCAGGCGAATCGCCTCCTCACCGTCACGCGCCGTCCGGACCTTGTAGTCGCGTGCTTCGAGGTTGGTCTTGAGCGCCCGCAGGATCTGCACCTCGTCGTCCACCACCAGGATCTTGAACGCGTTCATTGCGGGCGCTCTTGGCACAACTCGATGACCACGGTAAGACCGCCACCGGGAGTGTCCTCAAATCGAAGAGTCCCGCCCAGGAGGTTGACGAAGCCTGACGCCACGGTCAGTCCTAGCCCGGCCCCGGATCCCTCGTCGTTGAGGCGTTGGAACGGCGCGAGAATGCCCTGGCGCTCGGATTCGTGGATTCCCGGTCCGCAGTCAATGACGAGGAGATCGACTTTCCCGGGTGACACTCCGGCACGGATTCGCACCGGTTGGTCGGGCGGGCTGAATCGGCAAGCGTTGGCGACGACGTTGGCGACGACTCGTTCGTAGAGATCGCGGTCCGTCCGCAAAGCCGTAAGACTGTCGGGCAGGTTGATCTCGAGCCGTCGACCCTGCGTGTCGATCGTTTCGAGAGCACTCGCCACGAGATCGTCAAGTTCAACATCGATCGAGCGAGGGGTCACGACGCCCGCTTCGAGGCGGCCGGCGTCGAGGAGGTTGGTCACGAGTCGGGTCAGCCGATGGATCTCGCGTTCGATCGAGGTGAGGAACGCGTACTGCTCATCAGGCGACCATGACACGTCGCCTTGGAGGAGCGATGAGACGTTGGCCTCGATCGTCGCCAGGGGAGTTCGCAGGTCGTGGGAGACGGCCCGCAAGAGTCCCGTGCGAAGGGCGTCGGCTTCAGCAATAGCGCGGAGTGCCGCCGCTTCGTGCTGGATTTTCTGAGCCCGTAGTCCGGCGGCAAGCCGAGTCACGAAGGCAGTCACCATTGTGCGGTCCTGAGTGTCGAGGAATGCTCCCGAAAGGATCAGGGCGTGGTCGGCGTCGATCTCGAAGCGCGAACTCGGTTCTGGACCCGTGGTGCTCTCACCGCTCGCGAGGTCGACGATCCACTGGTCCTCGTGTCGAGTGAGTAGGGCGACCCCCTTCAGCGCGAGGATTGCCCGGAGCGAGTCGAGTACGGGCCTCAGATCGTCGTGGGTGGTGGCCACGGTGGCCGCCGCCTTCGTGAGGATCTCGGCCTCAGCGCGGGCTCGATCGGCTTCGTTGGATCGACGAGCGAATTGCGTCACCAGGACGCTAGCGCCAATGGAAAAGACGAGGAAGGTGCTGAGCACTACTACGTCGTCGGGTCGGGCTACCACGAGAGTGTGCTTGGGGACGATGAAGTAGAAGTTCTCTAGGAACGACGCCGCGAGCGAGCTAATGACGCCAACGGCCGCCCCGCCCCAGATGGTGAGCCCGAGCACCGCGACGAGGTAGCAGGGAAAGACGGCCGAGAGGATGGCGGTCGAGTGCACGTGAGTCAGTCCAATGGTGATCAGTGGCATGACGACAGCCGCGGCGGCGAGGCCCATGAGACGCCGGCACCAGGAAAATTGTGTCTTTCGGCGCCGACGGACGGGGGGCGGTCGACGAGCATTGACCGCGATGATATGCACGTCGAGGTCCCGAGCCTTTCCGAGAACGCCATCGACGACACTTCGTCGCGGGAGGAACTTTGAATGGTGCCGTCGGGCGCCGATGACGATCTGTGTCCCGCGTTCTGAGCGGGCAAATGCTACGAGGGCGCTCGCAATATCGTTGTCGACAATCTCATGGAACGTGCCATCCAGATGGGCGGCGAAGTCTCGGGCGATCGAGGCGTCCACGGGTGAGAGTCGACGTGCTCGTGCATTGACGACATGCACCGCGACGAGATCGGCGCCGGCCCGCGACGCAATCCGCGAGGCTCGGCGTAGGAGGGCCTCGTCGCTGTCGTGTCCGGTGACCGCCACGATGAGGCGTTCGCGAGTCTCCCAGTGCTCGATGATGTTGTGCTCGTCCTAGTAACGCTGCAGCGAGTCCTCGACCCGGTCGGCCAGCCATAAGAGTGCCAATTCGCGCAACGCCGCCAGGTTGCCTTCGCGGAAGTAGTTCGAGAGTGACGCGTCAATCTCATCTGCGCCATATATATTTCCGTGAGCCATGCGCCGACGCAGCGCCTCGGGCGTGATGTCGACAAGTTCGACCTGCTCGGCGCGGCGAACGACCACGTCGGGCACGGAGTCGTGTGGGACGACGCCGGTGATCTTTTCGACCACGTCGCTCACCGATTCGAGATTTTGGATGTCGACCGTGGTGATGACGTCGATGCCGGCGTTCAGCATCGATTCCACGTCCTCCCAGCGATTGGCGTGGAGGCTGCCGATCGCGTTCCTGTGAGCTAGTTCGTCGACCAGTGCAACGGTCGGTTGACGGGCAAGCGCGCTCGCAAGGTCCATCTCTTCGACGGCGACGCCATCGCGATCATGCGAGATCCGGGGCACGATCTCCAAGTCGCCCAGCTGTTCCTCGGTGCGGTGGCGATCGTGAGTCTCGGCGAAAGCGACGACCACGTCGGCGCCCCGTTCTCGGCGTCGGCG
The DNA here is from genome assembly GCA_038323435.1 of Acidimicrobiales bacterium. Classification (GTDB taxonomy): domain Bacteria; phylum Actinomycetota; class Acidimicrobiia; order Acidimicrobiales; family RAAP-2; genus RAAP-2. The sequence goes on along the minus strand of JBBQGY010000019.1, from coordinate 3,625 downwards.
GCCCTCCTCGAGCATTCGGTACGTCTTGCCGGCGCCCGGCGCCGGTCCTAGGTAGACACGTAGGGGTCCTCTCGCCATAGGTCGAGTCTTGTCCATCAGGTAGCGCAGTGACGAAAGGGTGGCGAATTTTTATCCGTAGTTTTGCTGGGCGTAGAGGAACCAGCCTTCGATCGCAGTGACCGCCAGGGGCGTCCGATGGTGAGTGCGTTGAAGTGCGCGGGCACTAGTCCGTTTCACCTGCGCGCTTGCTCACCAGGTTGGGATCGTCGCACGTCGTTCGCACGACAACGACGCCGTTGGCGTCTACGACTTGCCTTATGTCAGAGACGTCCATGGTCTTATCACTCAAATAAATCGGAGTGGCCTCCGTCACTCGATTGTGCGCCGCGCGCGACGACTCTGCGCCACTCTTAGCGCAACCTTCGCACTCGGCGATCAAATCTCAACGACTTGATAACACGTGGCACTGAGATTGAAGTCATTCGACATTTAGCTTGGAAGTGATGTCCGAAGCTGACAACCAGATAAGCCGCAACACCCCCGTGTTGACGTCACACGCCAACGTCTCGACGGTCTTTCCCGAGTCACTCGGCTACCGGCTGAAGCGAGTCCTGCTCGGACGCCCGTACGTCACCGAGCAGTTGGGCGGCGAGCGCCTCGGTCGCTTTGCGGCGCTTGGGGTCCTCGCACCCGACTGCATATCCTCGTCGGCGTACGGTACTGAGGAGATCCTCACCCAGCTGACGCCATTCATCGGACTGGCGGCCTTCGCCATGGTCGTGCCCATCATGTTCGTGATTCTCGGCGTGTTGTTCTTCGTCACGACGTCGTACCTCGACGTGATCGAGTACTACACGACCGCCGGCGGTTCCTACGTGGTCGCTCGCGACAACTTCGGACCGAAGGTCGCACAGATCGCCGCAGTTGCTCTGCTGATCGATTACATCGTGACGGTCGCGGTGCAGTGCTCGGCCGGCACCGCGGCACTGACGAGTGCCTTCCCGTCGCTCGCCTACTACACGGTGCCGATCACGTTTGGCGTTGTCGTGGTGCTGATCTACGGGAACCTCCGCGGGCTTCGCGAAACGGGCAACTATTTCGCGTTACCGACCTACTTCTTTATTTTCATGATGACCTTGACCATCGTCGTCGGATACGTGAAAAAGTTCAGCGGCACACTGCACCTGCTCCCCCAACCGGCGATCCACCTGCTCGTCGACCATCGGCTCGGTCAGCGCGACTCGGGCATCTTGATGGGTCTGGCCTTTTTGACGCTGCTTCGGGCCTACGCCAACGGCGGCGCTTCGTTGACGGGTCTGGAGGCGATCTCTAATGGCGTAGCGAGCTTTCGCCGCCCCGAGTCACCCAACGCCCGTAGGACCCTCGTCGTTATGTCGAGCGTCCTCGCGTTTCTCTTGCTTGGAACGACGCTTCTCGCGTCGTGGACCCACGCGATGCCCCGAGCCATTGGCACCCCGACCGTGGTTAGCCAGGAAGTCCTCGCAGTTTTCGGCGTGCACGGTTCGTTCCACTTCATCTTCTATCTCGTCCAGTTCGCGACGTTGCTCATCTTGTACACCGGGGGCAACACGTCATTCAACGGCTTTCCCTTCCTCGCCAACTACGTGGCGGGCGACAAGTTCCTCCCGCGCCAACTCACGAAGCGGGGACATCGGCTCGCCTTCTCCAACGGCATCATCGTCCTAGGGATCGTGTCGCCGACTTTGATCATCGTCTTTGGGGCGCAGGTCAACGGACTGATTGCGCTCTACGCGATTGGCGTCTTCACCGGTTTCACGCTGGCCGGTGCGGGAATGGTGGCCCGGCATTTACGCGAGCGAACCGGGAAGTGGCGATTCGGAGTTTTCGTTAACGGGTTTTCGGCGATGGTCACGTCACTGGTGGTCATGGTCTTCGTGCTCGCCAAGTTCACGGAGGGAGCCTGGATCATTGTCGTGGTTGGGCCGTTGATGTACTACGGCCTGATTCGATTCAACCGCCAGTACGAACTCGAAGACCGGGACTTCGAAGCGAGCAGTTCTGCCGTTGCGATGAACATACGGATGAATCGGGTTATCGTGTTCGTCGACAACTACGACGTGGCGACCGAACGTGCCTTGCAGTACTGCACGACGCTCAACGCCTACTCCATCCGAGCCGTCCACTTCGACATCGACCCGGTGGTGACCAAACGGCTCGAGACCCGATGGGGCGTTACCAACACCGCGTCGTTCGGCGTCAACCTCGAGATAGTCGAGTGCGACGACCGTCGAGTCGACCGCGCTGCCCTTGAACTCGTGGCCGACCTCGTGCGCGACCCCGACGTCTTTTGCATGGTCATCCTCCCGCGCCGTGGTTTCTCGTCGCGTCTCCAGCGACTCCTGCACGACCGCACGGCGGACGCGATCGCGGGCGCGGTGATGCACATACCGCGAACTGCGGCAACGATTATTCCCTACCGAATTGGACGTGAACGTATGACCCAAGGAACCGTGGAAGGACGGGTCACTGGCAATGACGTGGTCCGCGGTGGAGTCCGCGAGAACGCCCACTTAGAGGCGGACCTAAAATTGGCCGCCCGCTCTGCGGGTGCTGAGCCCATTGGTCAACTGGTGATACGCCAGCAGGCCCGCATTGCGGGCCGTGTCGGGTCGATGACAATCAACCACGAGTTGGGCGGACACGAGCTGCGCTGCGTGATTGCCGACCCCTCGGGGTCGGTCACGCTGGTCTGCCAGGGGCGGACGAAGGTGCCGGGTATCGAGCGGGGACGCGGCTCCTCGTGCGCGGCACCGTGATGTCGCTTCGCCGCGAGGCGGTCATACTCAATCCGCAGTACGAGATCGTCGCGTCACCGGCCAGCGGCTGATTCGACCGTTCGCTCGCGCGCGGCGCCGAGGTGTTGGCGACCCGGAAGGTGGTCGTTTAGTCTGAACAGCGTGTCCGAGGCCGATAAGCAGATTTCCAGCAACACCCGAGTCCTCACATCGCACGCGAATGTCAGCACGGTGTACCCCGAGACGGTCGGCTATCGATTGAAGAGGGTCTTCCTTGGCCGGCCGTTCGTCTCCGAGCAACTGGCCGGCGAGCGGATCTCCAAGCCGGTCGCCCTGGGCGTTTTGTCGCCCGACTGCATCTCCTCCTCGGCCTACGGCGCCGAGCAGATCCTCACCCAGCTGACTCCGTACATCGGTCTCGCGGCGTTCTCGCTGCTGGTGCCGATCATGTTCGTCATCATTGGCGTCCTGGCACTGGTGACCCTGTCGTACCTCGACGTGATTGGTTTTTACAACATCACGGGGGGCTCGTACATTGTCGTGCGCGAAAACTTCGGGCCGAAGATCGCGTCGATCACGGCGGTGGCACTTCTCATTGACTACATCGTGACCGTTGCGGTCCAGTGCAGCGCCGGCACCGCGGTCTTAACGAGCGCCGTACCCTCCCTCTTCACGTACCGGGTCGAGATCACTTGCGGCATCGTGCTCCTGCTCATCTATGGCAACCTTCGTGGCATCAAGGAGGCCGGCGCTTACTTCGCGTTTCCGACGTACTTCTTCATCTCCATGATGAGCCTTACTATCGTCTTCGGGACCTACAAGTATTTCTCCGGTTCGCTGCACCACCT
>JBBQGY010000018.1:0-16768 GCA_038323435.1 Acidimicrobiales bacterium | reverse complement strand
TCAACGCCGAGATTAAGCGGCGCACGAACGTCGTGGGGATCTTCCCCAACGACGCCGCGGCGCTTCGTCTCATCACGGCCGTTTGCGTCGAGACCCACGACGAATGGAGCGTCAGCGATCGACGCTACCTCTCTCAGGAGTACGTGGAACTGTTGAAGGAGTCAGTGCTCAATCCCGCGCCGGTTGCCCTCGCCAAAATCAAGTGACAGGATGGTCCAGCATCGAGAAGTTGCTCCCTTGGAGTTACACCACTCGGCGGGACGTGATCCCTGTCAAGTCAACCTGTCGCATCTTCTTCACGTCGTGGTGAGGGAAGGCAAGTGACCTGATGAAGGAGGATTCTGGCTCGCTGGAACGTCAGCATTTTGTGCTCCTTCCCTTGACGTAACGCGTCCAAGGATTATTCCCGGCGTGGGCCAGCCGTGAAGTAGTCGCCGCGGTAATACGCGAGCGGGCGTGCATTGCTCTCGTCAAGCACAAATTCGGCGAGGCGAGCACGTACCAAGAGTGCGTAGCCAGCGTCCGTTGAACTGACAAGCGAACCGGCAATCCTTGTGGTCACGGCACGTAGTGCTGGTCCCCACTCTGTTGCTATCAACTCCTCACCATCAAACGGATTCCCGGGAATGCGCAAAGCAAACTTCTCGGCGACCCGCACCTGATCTGCGGCCAAGACGTGGACAATGAATCGGCTGGTCTCTTTGATCGCACTCCACAATGCAGAGAGAGGGTCTACGAGCCCCAGTATTTCGGGTGAGTCACCTTCTGCGACGAGTACCGATGACATTGTTATACCGGCGGGTCTTTCGGCGTTGTCGTATGCAGTCCATACCGTGACGGGCGCCATCAATCTGGCGCGCAGCCTTCGTACGGGATCTCGCTCCTCGAGGGGCGTGGCGAAGGGGTCGGACCCTCCAATTCGTGACACACCGTCGTCGAAACTCATGGTCAACAGTATGGCGTGGGGGTCGTAACGTCGACCACGGTAACTTTGACGTTGTGAGCGTGCTCGTAGATCTACAGCGCGTCGGCTTTCGAGAGCCCGATCGTCCACTCTTTCAAAATCTCTCAGTCACCATTTCAGACGGCGATCGACTCGGCGTGGTCGGGATCAACGGCACTGGAAAATCGACGTTGCTTCGGATTATTGCGGGTCGACTCGATCCCGACGAAGGAACGATCCATCGAGGTCGAAGCGTTCGTATTGAATTCTTAGAACAGCGACCGCACTTCAGTGACGGCACCGTTCGCTCAGCCATTGGCGAAGGTTGGGAATCGGCGGCCACGCTCGATCGCTTAGGTGTCACGGCGCAATTGGATCACGACATCAGTTCCCTGTCAGGTGGTCAAGCCAAACGGGTCGCACTGGCGAGATCGCTCTCGGCCCCAAGCGAACTGCTGATCCTCGATGAACCGACCAACCACCTCGACCTCGCGGGCGTCGCGTGGCTCGAAAAATGGCTGCTGCATTACCAAGGGGCCCTCATTATCGTGAGCCACGATCGCTTTTTGCTGGATCGACTCACGACTCGAATGCTCGAACTCGATCGAGGGTCAAGCTACGTCCACGAAGGCGGCTACGGCTCGTACCTGGAGAGTAGGGCCGAGCGTGAAGACCAAGCCGTCGCCGCCGAATCGACGCGGCGAAACTTGGCTCGCACCGAACTGGCGTGGTTACGCAGAGGAGCGAAGGCGAGGTCGCGCAAGCCCCAGGCCCGCATTGACGCCGCCAAGCGGCTGATCGAACAGCGCGCGCCCGTTGCGGCGCGCCCAACCGATTTGGAACTTGAGGTGGCAATCCCCCGTCTCGGCGACACCGTAATTGAACTCACCCACGTTGACGTCGCGTACGGTGACGCGCCGCCGATCCTGTGCAACGTGAACCTAATTGTCGGCCCGGGTGACCGTTGGGGCATTCTCGGTCCCAACGGCTCGGGTAAGTCAACCCTCCTCGACCTCTTTGCCAAGAAGCGACTCCCGACGGCTGGCAAAGTCAAGGTGGGCCACACCGTGGTCATTGGTTACTACGACCAACACGGAGAATCGCTCGATCTCGACGCCCGCGTTCAAGACGTCGTCGCGGGACCGAATCGTACCGCCGGATCACCGGCCGACGTTGCTTTGATGAAGCGATTCTGGTTCACTGGCAATCTCGCGCTCGCGCGCGTACGAGAACTTTCGGGCGGTGAGCGGCGCAGATTGCAACTACTCGCCGTCCTCGCGTCACAACCGAACGTTTTACTCCTCGACGAACCGACCAACGATCTCGACCTTGATACGTTGCGAGTACTCGAGGACTTCCTCGATGGCTGGCCCGGAACCTTAATTGTCGTTAGTCACGACCGGACCTTTCTGGCGCGCACCATCGACACTGCGCTCGCCATTGGCGACGACGGATCGCTCGCCCAGGTTCCTGGCGGCCTCGACGCGTGGGTGACCCATCAACAAGGTGACTCGCGCAAGAAGTCAGCAGTGGCGACCGCGCCCAAGCCATCAACCAGCGCAGGCACTTCGACTGAGAACGTCAAAGTCCAACGACAGTTACGAGAGATCGACAAGCTGATAACGAAGCTTCAGCGCCAACTCGACAAACTGAGTGCCGATCTACTCGCGACCCACGATCACGTCACACTCACTGAACTCGGACGAGAATTTACGATCGTGCGAAGTGAACTGGCCCACGCAGAAGAGTTGTGGCTCACAATTGTAGACGAAGCGGACTAGCAGCGTCACCACCGCGCTAGCGACAAACGACTCATTATCGCCTGCAAGTGTTGACGGAATGGTTCGAATATCTAGAAACCGTCGCGGCGCACGCAGTTGACGAAGAACGTCGGTGTACTGTTGACGCCGCTTCGGATCGCGCTCTCCACTTTACGATTCACTCGCTGGCTCGGCGCGCCAGACGTCAGAGCGCTTTCAACTGTGTTGCGTCGGCGCCGACGTCGGCGCCGACGCTGCGGGTTCCAACTCCCACGCGTCAGCCACGAGGGAAAGCGACTCAATTCGAGCGTCGAGGGAGTGGACGCGAGTGGACAACATGATTTCGTTCACGTCGGTGCGTTGAACAAGTTGATGAAGTCCGCCCAGAACTTCAGTGGGATCGCCGACGAGGTGACTTTCCATTGCCTCCGTGGCGATCGCCACTTCATCTGGTGTGAATTTATAGGCGGCGGCCTCCTCGGGCGACGGCAACAGTCCTCGTCGACCAGTTCGCATTCGAACAATGCTGAGCGCCGACGAACCCGATAGCCAGAGTGCCTCGTCGGACGACGGGGCACAGACCACTGATACAGCGATCATCGCATAGGGCTCAGCGAGGAAGTTCGATGGTCGAAAGGTAGACCGGTAGCTATCGAGAGCCTCGTCGAGCAACGTCGGTGCGAAGTGATACGCGAATGAAAATGGCAGCCCCAACATTGCGGCTAATTGCGCACTGAAGGTGGACGAACCGAGCAGCCATATCTCGGGTGCATAGCCAATGCCCGGCACCGGCGCGGGATGGGCCGGAGTCCCTTCGCCCGGCACCAGATAATTGATGAGTTCAACAACGTCGTTGGGGAAATGGTTCGCGCTCAGGTCAGCCGACCGACGTAGCGCTCGAGCGGTGACGTGATCGGTGCCCGGCGCTCGGCCGAGGCCCAAGTCAATACGCCCGGGATGGAGCGCTTCGAGAGTTGCAAACTGTTCGGCAACGACGAGCGGGGAGTGATTAGGCAGCATCACTCCGCCTGCGCCAATGCGCAATGTTGAGGTTGCGTTGGCGAGATGGGCAATGAGTACCGGCGGTGCCGAACTCGCTACCGCGGGCATTGAGTGGTGCTCGGCCACCCAGAGCCGATGAAAACCAAGACGCTCAACCTCCTTCGCCGTTGATGTCGTTTCCGCCAGCGCTTGTGCGGGTGTTGATCCAGTGCCCACAGTGGCGAGATCGAGTACCGAGAGAGGAATCATGGGTCTACTCACGGTAGTGCGGCGTGGGAAGAATCATTCGGCGGAACGGCTGTGCCATAGGCAACCCCCCAATACGGTGCACGTCACGCCGACAGCGCCACTACCGCGCCCAGTTCGCTGTATCTGAGTCGGAGATTCTCCTATACCCTCTATGGGTATACAGTTGTTCCAGGAGGTTCACATGACTGCACCCGGCTACCTCGACAGAAAAGTACTCGTCCAACGACGACTGCGCCGCATTGAAGGGCAGGTTCGCGGCCTGCAAAATATGATCAACGACGACCGCTACTGCATTGAGGTTCTCGATCAGATTTCGGCGACCACACGCGCCCTGCAGGCGGTGGCCCTCGAACTGCTCGACGACCACATCTCGCACTGCGTCGTGAATGCGGTCAAGCAGGGTGGCGCCAAGAAAGACGCAACGATCGCCGAAGCGTCCGCCGCAATTGCCCGGTTGGTCCGATCATGAGTTACCTCGCCGCTATTCCCGTCGTGCTGGACGTTGGTCGAGGGTTTCGCGAGGCCTTCTTCATGTTCTGGGAGACCTTGTGGGCGCTCGTCCTAGGGTTCACGCTTTCGGGTGTCGTACAGGCCTTCGTTTCCAAAGAGAAGTTGCAGGCGAAACTAGGTAATCACGGTCCGGCCGCGACGTTGCGTGCCTCGGCCTACGGCATGGCCTCGTCGAGTTGTTCCTACGCCGCGTCAGCGATGACAAAATCACTCTTCGCTAAGGGCGCCGATTTCACGTCAGCGATGATCTTCATGATCGCTTCGACGAATCTGGTGGTCGAACTTGGCATCGTCATGCTGATCTTGCTGGGATGGCAGTTCATGGTGGCTGAATTCGTCGGTGGCCCCATCATGATCGTCATCGTCGCCCTCGCGGGCGGCCTGGTGTTCTCGGGCGCTCTCGTGACGCGCGCGCGCCAGCGCCTCAACAAACCCGTTGAGGGAGAACACGACCACGCTGCGATGGCCGGGGTCAGTGACGAACGACAAGCCGAACTCGAACACACGCCGTGGTCCGAAAAATTGACGTCCAAAGCGGCCTGGTCGGATGCGTCGAGTTACGCGGTCGCCGACGTGAGCATGTTGCGAAAAGAACTCGTCATTGGTTACGTCGTAGCGGGATTCTTGGGAACGTTGGTGTCGACTCACGTGTGGAATGCGCTCTTTCTTCACGGCCACGGGATGTGGACCACTCTCGAAAACGCTCTGGTCGGGCCGCTCATTGCGGTGATTAGTTGGGTCTGTTCGATTGGTAACGTGCCGCTCGCCGCGGCGTTGTGGTCCGGCGGCATCAGTTTTGGCGGGGTCATTGCGTTCATATTCGCCGATCTCATCGCCATGCCACTCATTCTCATTTACCGAAAGTTCTATGGCCCGCGACTGACCTTTCGTCTGGTGGCCCTGTTCTATGCGGCAATGGCGACGGCCGGTGCATTAACCGAAGGAATCTTTCGCCTCTTTGGCGCGGTGCCAACGAGTCGATCGCTCAGTGTGGCGAAGGCACATTTCGAGTGGAACTACACGACCTACTTGGACTTCGTCTTCATTGTGGTTGCGCTCGTCGTCTGGTGGCTCGCTCGTCACCGCATCGCGCTTGGCGGCGGAGTGGGCTACGCGATTGATCCGGTGTGCGCAATGCAAGTGCGCACTGCTGACGCACCTGCGTCCATTATCCACGGCGGCGCGACGTACTATTTCTGCTCCGATCGCTGCGCGGAGAAGTTCCAGGCTAGCCCCGATCGCTTTCTTCGGTCCACGACGATGGCCGCTCCGATGGCCGCTCCGATGGCCATGTCGAACGATGCGTCGAGTAGTGCCATTGACCCGGTCTGTGGAATGACGGTTGATCCAATGACGGCCGCGGCGAAACGATCACACGAAGGAACAGATGTGTGGTTCTGTGGGCTGGGTTGCGCTGAACAGTTTGACGCTAATCCTGGCGCCTTTACTCCGAGCGGATCGCACGACCATCTTCACGGGTAGTAAGTGTTGATGTTGCAATCGCAACTCGAGGCGCTACGACCACCTTACGAATCTGCGGGCGCCGTCGTTCGTGAGTAGTGCAGCGAGGTCCTTGACCACGATGTCGGCCCCGTGAGTTCGTAGCGCGTCGGCGTATTGGTGGACGGTACCGATGTCGTGATTGTCAACACCAACAACGAGTCCGAACCGTCCCGCTCGACCGGCTTCCACGCCCGCCAGCGCATCCTCGATCACGACGCACTTGACCGGTTCGACGCCGAGTAGTCGGGCACCCTCGAGATAACTGTCGGGGGCGGGCTTGCCGGCCAGGTGCTTTTCCTTCACCACGTGCCCGTCAACTCGAGCGTCGAACAACATTGCGATACCCGCCGCCTCGAGCGCGGCCTGGGTGTTCTCACTCGCTGACACGACCGCGACCTTGATCTTCAAAACGCGTAGGTGACGCACGAGCGCGATCGCGCCGTCGTAGACGCCCACGCCCTTGGTCTTCAGCACCGCCAGAACCAGATCATTTTTACGATTGCCCACGCCCTTCACGGTCCGAGCATCGGCGGGATCGTCGTCACTGCCTTCGGGTAGTACGACGTTACGTGCGGCAAGGAAATTCCTCACACCGTCGTCGCGGGGTTCGCCGTCGACGTAGCGCTGGTAATCCGCTTCGGGGTCGAACGGGGCGTACGTCGTTCCCGTGCGAGCCGTCTCTTCAGTAAGGAACTCGTTGAAGGTCTGTTCCCACGCCGCCGCGTGGACCGTTGCGGTTCTCGTCAAGACGCCGTCCATGTCGAAGAGCCACGCGCCGTAGGCGTTGAGATCAATGGGGAGCGAGACGCGTGGAGGAGTCGAATCTTCGGTCAAAGTGAACTTCCCTGGTTTTCGAGAGCGCGGTGAATTGGCTCGCGTCCGACTGGCTGTGTCGGTGTATCGACGAGCAGGGGTCGAAGAGCGTCGATGGGCGTGTGACCAACGATGGGGTCGCCCTGGGACACGGTGATCGGCTCACCGAAGTGAAAGAGTTCCAGGGGATCGCCTTCGGTTAACCAGTAGCGGGTAACGCAACTAGTGGCTTCGACGTGGAGGTGTCGACCTTGGATGACGAGTCCGACGGCGATTCGGGTGAGGGCCTTTGGCAGTCGGGGCGCAAAGCTGAGTGATTGGCCGTGCTCGCGCATGCCAACAAATCCCGCCACGAGTGCGGTCCACATGCCCGCCAGCGACGCGAGGTGCAACCCGTCGCGAGTGTTGTGCTCAATATCGTGCAAGTCCACCAGCGCAGCTTCACCGAGATAGTCGTACGCGAGATCGAGGTGACCGACTTCGGCCGCAATAACGGCCTGGGTCGACGCCGCGAGTGACGAGTCTCGCACCGTGAGACGCTCGTAGTAGTCGAAATTGGCAGCCTTCTGTTCATTGCTGAAGACGTCGCCGCGTAAATACATTGCGAGGACGAGGTCCGACTGTTTGACAACCTGCTTGCGGTAGAGATCGAAATAAGGGAAGTGCAGCAATAGGGGATATTGATCGAGCGACGTGGCTGCAAAATCCCACACTTGGTGCTCAGTAAACCGTTCCGACTGAGGGTGGACGCCGAGTTCTTCGTCCCAGGGGATGCTCATCGCATCAGCGGCGTGACGCCAGTCAGCGATCTCGGCGTCACTGAGTAAGTGCTCGTCCGTGAGATCACGGTGGCGTTCACAGACTTCGGCGGCGTTCTGCAGATTACGTTGCGCCATGAGATTCGTATAGATATTGTTGTCCGCAATCGCGCTGTATTCATCGGGACCCGTCACACCGTCAATACAGAATCTCCCTCGACGATCGAAGTAACCAAGCGAGCGCCACAACCGCGCCGTGTGCAACAAGAGATGGACCGCAACGTCGCGTTCAAATTTCTCGTCATTGGTCGCGTGTAAGTATCGGATTGTGGCGTCTGCGATGTCGGCGTTGATATGGAACGCAGCGGTACTGGCCGGCCAGTAACCCGAGCACTCCGATCCAGCGATTGTCCTCCACGGAAATGCCGCACCCTTCAGACCGAGTTCCAAGGCGCGTTCGAGAGCGAACGGCAACGTCGAGAGACGCCAGGTGAGTGCGTCGCACACCGCGTGGGGCATCGTGTACGTCAGCACGGGCAGGACAAAAGTCTCGGTGTCCCAGAAGGTATGTCCGTCGTAGCCGTTGCCCGTGAGCCCCTTGGCGGCGATGGCCCGCTCCTCGGCTCGAGCGCTCGCTTGCACCACGTGAAAGAGGCAGAATCGCACCGCTTGTTGAATCTCGTCGTCCCCCTCGACTTCGACGTCCGCACGACGCCAGAAGTCGTCCAAAAATGAAGATTGTTCTTTGGCCAGACCGTCCCATCCAGCAACCATTGCCGTCGACAGGGCCGCGTCAACTTGATCTCGTAACGCCTCTTGCGTTCGCACCGCCGACCACCCGTAGGTAACAAACTTGACGAACGAGAGCCGCTCGCCGGGTTCGAGCGTTACCGTCATCGTGACGCGACCGAGATCGGGATTGCTCTCCGTCACGGTGGTCGTGGTCGGTGGTCCATCGATGACGTGGTCCATGGCGGTTGCCACAATTAGTTTGCTGCGTTCAGTGCGGTGAATCATTTCAACTCGAGAATCGCGGGACGAGTGTGACAGGGGTTGCCAGGGCGAACACAACAATGTCGCCGCTCGAGGGTCGTCGGAAAGGTCGCGCAGCGCTTCGTTGGCGGCCAGTTCGGACTGCACCACTATGCGAAGAGGGGTGTCGATCGCCTCGACAACGTACTTCACCGCCGCCACCGATCGTTGGACGAGTGACACTATTCGAGTCGATGTAACTTTCACTCTTCGGTGCGATGGCGATACCCACTGCACCTCTCGGTGCAGAACTCCTGATCGAAAATCCAAGAGTCGTTCGTGGCTCGTGAGTTCACCGTAACGAATGTCGAAGGGTTCGTCGTCGACGAGCAGCCGAATGAGCTTTCCGTTCGTCACGCTGACCACGACCTGATCGCTTTCGGGGTAGCCGTACGCGCCCACGGCGTAGGGCAAAGGTCGCAGTTCATGCACTCCGTTGAGATACGAACCCGCAATGCCGTGAGGGTCGCCTTCGTCCAAGTTTCCTCGCCATCCAATGTGACCGTTCGAGAGTGCAAAGACTGATTCAGATTGCGCCAAGATGTTGAGGTCGAGCGATCTTTCGCGCAGACACCATGGCTCGACCGCGAAATCTGACTGTTGTATCACGGAACGCTCAGGAGTTGCGACGTGCGAAAATTTGACGCTGACGAAAGTCGCACGCAACGAGTCCGTTGCGCCCGACGGTCGATACCGACGAGTGCGCGGGCCGACTCGTGGGTACTCAACTGGCCCCTTCTCGTTCGCACCTTCACAAGATTAGGGGCGTATCGACTTCGAGCAACAAAAGTTATTCGAGGCACCACACGAGCCATCAAAATTTTCCCGAACGCCACAGGTGACGAGCGCCAGCGAGCGTCGACAGCCCGGTTCCCCTGAGGGACGTGCCAATGGGCAATTATCCAAGTTCGCACCACGAAGAATTGGTGTCGAAGCTTTCGGCGTGGTCAGCTCACCGACATTTTGCACTACTTTTAGACAGGAACGTTCAACCTCACGAGTACTGCTGATCGACCAAGGAACAGACACATGACTGCCCTGCCACTGCGACAACGAGCTGCTTGGAAGGCGCTCGAACAGCACCGTCGACTGGTCGAGCCACTTCACCTGCGAACACTCTTCGAACAGGACCCCGGTCGCGGCGAACGGTTCCGCCTCGAAACGGAAGGCCTCTACCTCGATTACTCGAAGAACCGAATTACGGACGAAACGATCGAGTTGCTCATCAATCTCGCGAACGAATCCGGACTCGCCCATCAGCGCGATCGGATGTTCCGGGGCGATCACATCAATCGCTCCGAGGACCGCGCCGTGCTGCACGTCGCGCTGCGCATGCCGAGCACTAGTTCGCTCGTCGTTGACGGGGTGGACGTCGTGCGTGATGTCCACGCGGTCCTCGAGCGAATGTCCCAATTCTCACGGGGAATTCGCAGTGGCGAATGGAAGGGCCATACCGGACTACCAATTCGCAACGTGATCAATATTGGTATCGGGGGGTCCGACCTCGGCCCCGTGATGGCGTACGAAGCACTGCGGTTCTACTCGGATCGCGCGCTGACCTTTCGTTTCGTTTCCAACGTCGACGCGACTGATCTCAGTGAAGCGGTGCGTGACCTCAACGCGGCAGAGACCTTGTTTATTGTGTCGTCCAAGACCTTCGGCACGCTCGAGACACTCACCAATGCTCGTTCGGCTCGCGACTGGCTGGTGGGGGAATTAGGCGACGCATCCGCGGTCGCGGAGCATTTTGTCGCCGTGTCAACGAACTCGGACGAGGTGTCGGCATTCGGCATTAACACTACGAACATGTTCGAATTTTGGGATTGGGTGGGCGGACGATATTCCATGGACTCAGCGATTGGCCTCTCGACGATGATCGCAATCGGACCAGAACAGTTCTACGAAATGTTGGCGGGATTTCACGCCATGGACGAACACTTTCGCACGGCGCCGATCGAAGTGAACATGCCAGTACTTCTGGGACTACTCGCCCTATGGAACCGTGATTTCTTGGGTTTTCCCACCGTGGGTGTTATACCCTACGACCAGTACCTCAAGCGGCTTCCCGCCTACCTACAACAGCTCACTATGGAGTCCAACGGCAAGCACGTCACCATCGAAGGTGAATCGGTCGACTACCCAACCGGTGCCATTTACTGGGGAGAACCGGGCACGAACGGACAACACAGTTTCTTTCAAATGATGCACCAGGGCACCACGATTATTCCCGTTGACCTCATTGGTTTTGCCAAGAGCCTTAATCCGATCGGGGATCATCACGACATTCTTTCGTCGAACGTCTTCGCACAAGCCGAGGCCCTCGCTTTCGGAAAGACCGATGATGAGGTGCGAGCAGAAGGCACCGACGAGAACATTGTGGCCCACCGAGTCATGGAAGGGAACCGACCATCGAACGTTTTGTTGGCCGAAGTGCTGACGCCGCGTCTCTTGGGCTTGATCATCGCACTCTACGAACACTCGGTTTTCACCCAGGGCGCGATCTGGGGCATTGACTCGTTCGATCAGTGGGGTGTGGAATTAGGAAAAGTACTGGCGGTGCAGATTACGCCTGAACTGCAGGCGACCGACGAACCGGCGCTCACCCACGACTCATCAACCAACGCACTGATTTCGAGGTACCGAGCACTCAAGGAGCGACAGGATACTCATGACTACTGAAAACCCGATGCAACTCGCCATGGTGGGTTTAGGGCGCATGGGCGCCAATCTCGTGCAACGACTCGTTCGCGATGGGCACAACTGCGTGGTGTACGACGTAAATCCGAAAGCCGTCGCATCACTGGCGGGTCCGCAGGTTCTCGGCGCTTCGTCACTCAAGGAACTCGTCGCGCGCCTCGAAGCGCCGCGGACAATCTGGCTCATGTTGCCCGCCGCGATCACCCTACAGACAATTAACGAGCTCGCCCCCTTGCTCGCCCGTAACGACGTGATCATTGACGGAGGAAATTCGTTCTACCAAGACGACATTGCTCGCGCCAAGGTTCTCAACGAAATTGGCGTCCACTTTATTGACTGCGGAACGAGCGGCGGCGTGTGGGGCCTCGAGCGAGGGTACAGCCTGATGATCGGCGGTGAAGGTGACGTCGTCGCCCGACTCGATCCGATTTTCAAGTCAATTGCGCCGGGAAATGACGGCACCGAACCTACACCGGGGCGCTCACCGTCCGCGGGTACCGCGTCCGCCGGGTACTTTCACTGTGGCCCTAACGGCGCCGGGCACTTCGTCAAAATGGTGCACAACGGTATTGAATACGGCATGATGGCCTCGATCGCCGAGGGACTCAGTATTTTGAAGCACGCCAACGTCGGGAAACAACACGTCGAGGCGGACGCCGAGACCACGCCACTTCGTCACCCTGAGTTCTACGCCTACGACTTCGACCTCGCAGAAATTGCCGAGCTCTGGCGTCACGGTTCGGTGGTGAGCTTGTGGCTGATTGATCTCACCGCGAGTGCGCTCGCCCACTCGCCCGAACTCTCCGAGTTCAATGGTCGGGTATCGGACTCGGGTGAAGGTCGATGGACAGTGGAGGCGGCCATCGAAGAATCGGTGCCGACGCCGGTTATTAGCGCAGCCCTGTGGCAGCGGTTCGAATCGCGCACGCTGGGAGAATTCACCGGAAAAATTCTGTCAGCAATGCGTGCGCAGTTTGGTGGACACGTAGAAAAGTCGTCGTAGCGTGCACCACGAACTACTCCGTTACGACGACGTCGACGCGTTGACGAGCGCGGCGGCCGAGTACGTGTGCGAAATCGCTCACGTGGCGGTCGCCGCTCACGGCACGTTCAACTTCGCGGTCAGTGGGGGCACCACTCCGTGGGCCATGTTCAACAAGCTCACTGCGCTCAACGTTCCCTGGGAGGACGTTGTCATCTATCAAGTCGACGAGCGGGTGGCACCGCTCGACGACCCGGCTCGCAATTTGACCAACCTGACGATAAGCTTCGCGACGGTGTCGGTCTCGATCAAGGCAATGCCGGTCAACCACGGTGACCTCGCGGCCGCCACTCAGCAGTATGGTCGCGAGCTGCCGGAACGATTCGACCTCATTCACCTTGGGCTTGGATCGGACGGTCACACCGCCTCGCTCCTGCCGGGCGATTCGGTGCTCGACGTGGATGACCGTCCCGTCGCACTATCCGGTCCGTACCAGGGACATCGACGAATGACGTTGACCTACCCCGCCCTGGCCCAAGCCGATCAAATTCTTTGGCTCGTTGCCGGAGGTGATAAGGCCACTGCCCTGTCGTTGCTGCTGCGCGCCGACCCGTCAATTCCCGCGGGACGTGTCGTGGCGGCCCAATCGCTCATAATGGCCGACGCGGCCGCGACACCGCAGTGAGTCGAGAAGAGGAGAAGCGCCTCGTCGGCGAAGCGGCAGCCGAGCTGGTGGAGGCGGGCATGCGCGTGGGCCTCGGCACTGGTTCCACTGTGTCGTATCTTCTAAGGGCGCTCGCACGCCGTCAACTGAAGGCGGACTACGTCGCGTCGTCACCGCGGACTGAGCACGAAGCCCGTTCGCTCGGCCTGTCAATTAAAAGTTTCGAGAATTTCGACGATCTCGACCTCGCCATCGATGGCGCCGATCAAATCTCGTCCGATGGATGGCTGATCAAGGGGGGCGGCGGGGCGCACACTCGTGAAAAGATCATCGCTGCGGCCTCACAACGTTTCGTCGTCATCGTCGACTCGTCGAAATTGGTCGATGTACTTCATGTCCCGGTACCGGTTGAACTACAGAGGTTCGGCATTGAAACGACGCTGCGCCAGTTAGCGCCCACCGAACTTCGAGGTGGCGAGACGAGCCCCGATGGAGGTCTGCTCGCGGACTATCTCGGCCCCATCGGCGTGTACCAAGAACTCGCTCAATGGCTCGGCGCGACGCCCGGCGTCGTCGAGCACGGACTTTTTCCACCGTCACTCGTGACCGACATATTGTCAGGTACCGGTAAAACAGTTGTCAGCACTACGACCGGAGGTACGAGATGAGTACACGAACACCGTCAACGCACTCAACGGTTCCGCCGAATCATATTTTCGTCTTGTTTGGAACGAACGGAGATCTGGCCAAGCGAAAGATCATTCCGGGCCTGTATCACTTGTCAGTCGCGGGTCTGATGCCGAAAAGATTTCGAGTGATTGGCTGCACGCGACGGGGCTCTGCAATGACCAACGAGGAGTTTCGCAAACTCTCCTACGATTCGGTGTGCGAGTTTGGGACCAA
The DNA here is from genome assembly GCA_038323435.1 of Acidimicrobiales bacterium. Taxonomy (GTDB): domain Bacteria; phylum Actinomycetota; class Acidimicrobiia; order Acidimicrobiales; family RAAP-2; genus RAAP-2. Next base: position 2,952 of record JBBQGY010000018.1, on the reverse strand, counting down.
CGAGCCTGAGGGTGCGAAGTGGGAAGCGTTCGAAACGATGCTGTCGTCGGTCGTAGCCGACTCCGACGATTCAGACGACCTCGTCGCGGCCGTGGCGGACGCCGAAGCAAAAATCGGTGGAAGTGTCGAAAAGCTTTTTCACCTCGCGGTCCCTCCGGACGCGGTTGCGGGAATCGTGGAGATGCTCGGTTCAGCAGGAATCAACAAAGATTCGAGCATCATTTTCGAGAAGCCATTTGGCGTAGACCTGGCCTCAGCGCGAGCCCTCGACAAGACCATTTCGGTCAGTTTTAACGAAACACACGTGTTCCGCATCGATCACTTCCTAGGAAAGGAATCGATCGACAACATCTTGGCGTTGCGATTCGCGAATGGTCTCTTCGAACCGATTTGGAATCGTAACCACATTTCGTACGTGCAAATCGATGTACCCGAAAAACTTTCGATTGAGGGTCGCGGACCGTTTTTTGACAAAATCGGGACACTGCGCGACATGGTTGTCACCCATCTTTTCCAAGTGCTCGGTCTCATTGCTATGGAACAGCCCGTATCGCTCGGTGCTAAGCCAATGCGCGACGAAGTCAGCAAGGTTTTTGACTCAATCCGCCCTCTGAATCCATCGTGGGTCGTTCGCGGCCAGTTCGATGGCTACCACGACGAGCCAGGAGTCGCGCCCGATTCACAGACCGAAACCTTCGTCGCCCTTCGCACCGAAATCGTGAATACCCGGTGGAAGGGCGTCCCCTTCTATTTACGTTCGGGCAAATGCCTGGCGGACACGCGCCAAGTCGTCACAATTGGATTTGAGGAACCGGTCATGCGCATGTTCCCCGTCGACCACGACCACGATCAACGTCACGGCAACGAATTGGTTGCCGATTTTGCGGACCCCGGTTCTATCCAAACCCACTTCCTCGCCAAACGACCGGGACCGGAAATGCGACTCGGACCGGCGGTCATGACGTTTCGTTACCAAGATTCATTCCAAACCGCCAACAATCTGGAGGCCTACGAGCGACTCATCCTTGAAGCCATGTTGGGCAATCAGGCGCTCTTCACCCGCTCGGACAGCATCGAGCGAATTTGGGAAATCGCGGCGCCCGTGTTAAAGGACCCGCCGCCCATTGAGCCGTACGCCAAGGGCTCATGGGGTCCGCCATCCATCGACCGAATTGTGGCGCCTAATCGATGGTCACTGCCGCGGTGAGCGACCCAGAGATTCGACTCTTGATCTCCGACGTCGACGGCACGCTACTTTCGTCGAAGAAAGTCCTGACCGAGCGTGCACTTCGAGCGGTCGACGAACTTCGAGAGTCCGACATCCTCTTTGCGATCACGAGCAGCCGACCACCTCACGGTATGACGATGCTCGTCGACCCCCTGCACCTCACGACGCCATTGAGCGCATTCAACGGGGGCCTTATTACCGATTGCTCACTCGGCGTCATCCAAGAAAAGACAATTAGCGAACCTCTCGTCCAACCAATCATCGAGCTGCTTCGGGCGCACGGCCTGTCGATGTGGGTCTACCGAGATCTCGAGTGGCTCGTCCTCGACCTCGACGGTCCCCACGTACGCCACGAGGCCGCCGCGATTCACTTTGAGCCAACGATGATCGCGACCTTTGACGACGTGGCCACCGGAATTGCCAAAATAGTTGGTGTCAGTGACGACGCTGACGCAGTCGCTGCTGCTCGCAAGGCACTCGACGCGCTAGTCGGTCACGACGTGTCGGCAACGAGTTCGCAAACGTACTACCTCGACGTCACGCACCCCGACGCGAATAAGGGAAAGGTCGTGGATTTTCTCTCGGTACTCTACGAGATCCCCACCGAGGCGATTGCCACGATCGGCGACATGCACAACGACGTCGCCATGTTCGCCCGATCTGGTCTCAGTATCGCTATGGGTAACGGCCCGCACGACGTCCAGCTCGCCGCGAGCATACGAACGACCACGAACGACGACGAAGGATTCGCTCACGCCGTCGAACACTTCATTCTCCATCGGTAGTGCCCACTCGCGGTGAGACTGGCAAGAGCTGAAGGGGTGAGCTACGTGGACGACGTTCGCCGGCGACCCGGCGGCGTCACCCTTGGCGGAGTGCGACGTGGCGGAAGCGAGTTGATGAGTGTGGCAGTCGCGGCGGCGATCTGTTCAACCGCGTGAAGGACCGCTGGTGAAGTCAGTAGCGGACTCGACGAGAGCGCGGCGACCTTGCGCACGTACTGCAGTGCGGCGTACTGGATCTCTTCTTCGGAGGCGGGCGGTTCAAGCCCACGCAACATCGTGATATTTCGGCACATGAACGTACGGTACGTGACAATCAGCGTGACGGTCCCGTCCTAGTGACGCCGGTACGGGCCGTAGGGTATGGGAATGACGACTGAACGACTCGAAGTACAGCGAACGATTGGCGCGCCACCCGCCGCAATCTTCCGGGTCCTGACTGATCCGAAGGGTCACGTTGCCATTGATAGCTCGGGCATGTTGATGAGCGCAACGGGCGACCTCGTGACGGGCGAAGGCGACACGTTCGTGGTTCATATGGACCGTGAATCACTCAACGACTATCCGCTAGGGCTCTACGACGTCACCGTCTCCATCACTAAGTTTGAGCCCGAACGCGAAATTGCCTGGACGGTCCTCGGTCGCATCCGCCCACCATTGGGACACGTCTACGGCTATGTGCTGGAACCGTCCGAAGGCGGCACCCTGGTCACGTCCTACTGCGACTGGTCCGGCGCCGATACGCAGTGGAAAGACGCCGGAATATTTCCGGTAATTTCCGAGTCCGCCCTGCGCGCCACTCTCGGCATTCTGGCGCGCACGGTCACCGCGCAGTAGATCGACAAAAGTTCAGGGCAAAACTCGACCCCCCGATCGAATTCGACCCACGGTTATGTCATGATTACGCGATGCAAGATCTGTCATTACACGTTGGAACTTTCA
>JBBQGY010000017.1:0-18879 GCA_038323435.1 Acidimicrobiales bacterium | reverse complement strand
TAGCGGCGCTCAGCGCGGTCTCTTCGTGTTCGGTGCCAATGTAGGCCAATGAGTTATTGGTGCTGTTTAGCATCTCATAGAGAACGGCATTTTTGAGCTCGCGAGCGACCTCGTTGGTTTTGTTGCGCTTGATCTGGCTCTTAATATTCGCCATGGAAACCTCGTTCTCGGTGCACGGAAACTGTCCGGCGGGCTTATTGATGTTAGCAGAAGGGCTTTGACGCCTTTACTTCACTGGAATTTGCGAGCGACGGGTAACCTTTCATGACCGTGGCAACCCGAACGTCGACCGTAGATTTCAGCAAAATTCGCAACATCAGCATTATTGCGCACATCGATCACGGCAAGTCGACGCTGTCGGACCGGATCCTTGAAATTACTGGCGCCGTCGACCCACGGCTCATGCGCGCTCAGTACTTGGATTCCATGGACATCGAACGCGAACGCGGCATCACCATTAAGGCTCAGAACGTTCGAGTGGAGTACGAGGGCCACATCATCCAGTTGATCGATACCCCGGGCCACGTCGACTTCGGTTACGAGGTCTCGCGGTCGCTCGCCGCGTGCGAGGGTGCGGTACTGCTCGTTGACGCGAGCCAGGGCATTCAGGCCCAGACCCTGGCCAACTGTTACCAGGCCATTGAGAACAACCTCGAGATTGTGGCGGTCCTCAACAAGATCGACCTGCCCGCGGCGGACCCCGAACGGTGCAAGGAAGAGATCGAGCGGGTTCTGGGACTTCCCGCTAACGAAATTCTGTCGATTTCTGCCAAGACCGGCGAGGGTGTCGCCGAACTGCTCAGCGCGATCATTGCGCGAATTCCCGCACCGATGGGCGACCCCGACGCGGCGCTGCGGGCGCTGATCTTCGACTCCTACTACGACCAGTATCGCGGCGTCATCAGTTCGATTCGCGTCGTCGACGGAACGCTGCGCGACGACGCGCGCATTCGAATGATGCAGGCCGGCGAAAACCACGAGATCGAACAGATTGGCATTCGTACGCCCGATTTGGTCAGTGTCCCTCAACTGGGGCCCGGAGAAGTCGGGTTCATTGTCGCGGGTATCAAGGACGTCGCGGGGGCGCGCTCGGGTGAAACAATCACCGAAGCCGGTCGACCGGCCACGAGTGCTCTGGAGGGCTACTTCGACCCCAAGCCCATGGTCTTTTGCGGTATCTACCCGATTGATGGCGACGACCTGCCGGACCTGCGTGACGCACTCGACAAATTGAAATTGAACGACGCGTCCATTACGTACGAACCGGAGTCCTCTAAGGCCCTCGGGTTTGGTTTTCGCTGCGGGTTCCTCGGGCTGTTGCACATGGAAATTGTTCGCGAACGACTCGAGCGTGAATTCGATCTCGGAATTATCGCCACGGCACCGTCGGTGGTGTACCGGGCATTCCTCACCGACGGCTCCGAACTGCTCGTCGACAACCCCACGGAACTGCCCGAACCAAGCCGGCTCGACCACATCGACGAACCCATGCTCGACATCACCATTTTGACACCGTCGGAGTATTTGGGAGCGGTGATGGATCTATGCCAGACGCGTCGCGGTGAGATGATCAAGATGGACTATCTCTCGACCGAGCGCGTCGAGATGCGTTACTCGATTCCGCTCGCCGAAGTGATCATTGACTTCTTCGATGCGCTCAAGAGCCGCACCAAGGGCTACGCCAGTCTCGACTACGAGCCCAGTGGCTACATCACCTCACAACTTGTCCGAGTCGATTTGCTCATCAATCACGAGCCGGTCGACGCTTTCTCAACCATCGTGCACAAATCCAACGCCGACTACTACGGACGCCGCATGGCCGAGCGGTTAAAAGAGCTCATCCCGCGCCAGATGTTCGACGTGCCAATTCAGGCGGCGGTCGGAGGTCGCATCATTTCGCGCGAAACCGTGAAGGCGCGTCGCAAGGACGTACTCGCCAAGTGTTACGGCGGCGATATCACGAGAAAGCGCAAACTCCTCGAGAAGCAAAAGGAGGGCAAGAAGCGAATGAAGAATCTCGGACGCGTCGAAGTCCCTCAAGAGGCATTTGTCGCTGCCTTAAAGCTCGAGGATTAATAACCCGTCTCGCCATCAATGAGCTCGCGCATCAGGTCGGCGTGACCGAGGTGTCGGGCGTACTCTTCGATCATGTGGATGTAAATCCAGCGAAGATCGACGTCGCGGCCCTTCGCTATCCGGCGTACCATCTCGTCGAGGTCGTGACCGCGGGCGAGCTCGTCGGAACGTTCGCACGCCCGATGAAAATTGGCGACCACTTCGTCGAGTGACGCACTCTCGAGGTCGTTAAAGTCGGCGTCGTGATCTTCGTCGCGTTGGTAGTACTCGTCAACGTCGTTCGCCGAGAAGCGCATGTCAAACCACACCTGTTCTACCAACGTCATGTGGCGCACGAGGCCGAGCAGCGAGTGTGACGACGTAGGGATCGGGCGGATCTTCAACTGGTCGAGAGATAGTCCGGCACACTTCGTGAGGAGAGTTGAACGGTACAAAGCGAGCCACGACTGGAGCTGGTCGCGCTCGGCGCCGCATTTGAGGAGAGTGGGACGAACCTGTGGGGGGATGACGTGCATGGCAGCACGCTATCCATGTCCCCGGTGGCGTCCCGGTTGAGCCATAGTGAGCGGTTGTCCGGTCTTGGCACTCGGTAGAATTGAGTGCTAACAAGGAGGGGCATGGCCCGTCGTACCGACAGCAATCTCGCGGCGCCAGACGACCTCGACGCACGAAAGGCCACGATTCTCGAAGCGGTCGTGGCCGAGCACATTGACACCGCGCAGCCGGTCGGGTCCTCCGTGGTCGCCGCGTCGGCGGACCTCGATGTCTCGTCCGCGACGGTGCGCTCGGAGATGGTTGCCCTCGAACGAGAGGGCTACCTGGCCCAACCCCACACGTCGGCCGGTCGAGTCCCCACCGACAAGGGCTACCGCTATTTCGTGGACCACCTCAAATCGGGGGTGCTGGGTACCGCTCAGCAACTGCAGGTCCGCGACTTCTTCGCGTCGGTGCGAGGTGAAGTGGAAGACGTCCTCGAACAGACCTCGACGCTGCTCAGTCAATTGACGAGCTACACCTCGGTCGTCGTCGGGGCGAGCCACGCGCACGCCTCGATTCTTAGCGCGCAGTTGGTGAACCTCGATCCGCGCCACCACCTCCTCGTCGCCGTCTTTTCCGACGGCTCCGTGATCAAACACAGCATCGTGCCGACTTTTGAATCTACGCACGCCGAAGTGGCCGACGCCTCTCAGCAACTGAACGCGCTACTGATTGGCACGTCGCTCGAGTCGCGCGTGCAGGTCCCGTCGCGCCACGACAACGAGGCGGCTCTCGTGCGCGATGCCGTGAGCGCGTTGCACGCGGCCCAACCGGTCATGGACGGCGAACACGTCTTCATTGGTGGTTCGTCGAAGGTCGCCGAAGTCTTCGACGGTGTCGAGACTGTGCGCAAAGTGCTCGCGATTCTCGAACAGGAACTACTGGTGGTCTCTCTCGTCCAGGACATTCTCGACCAGGGACTCTCGGTCGCCATTGGCTCCGAGCACGGCTACGAACCGCTCTCGGCCTGTGCGGTCATCGTCGCTCCCGTCATGATCGACGACGCACCCGCCGGTGCGGTGGGACTGCTGGGTCCGACGCGCATGAAGTATCGCGAAGCCATGGCCGCCGCCGAAGTGGTCTCACGCCACCTCTCTCGACACTTCGCGGCGGATGACGACGTTGCCTAATACCGATCTCTACGCAGTCCTCGAAGTCGAGGCGAGTGTGTCACAGGAAGAACTGAGAACGTCGTACCGCCGTCTCGCTCGCCAGTACCACCCCGACGCCAATCCCGACGACGCAGCGTCCGAAGCCCGCTTCAAAGAAGTTTCCCAGGCCTACGAAATACTTTCGGACCCCGAGCGTCGTGCCAACTACGACCGATTCGGTGCCGACGTGGGGGCCGGTGGCAGTCCGTTCGGGGCCGGTTCGGTGCAGGACATCTTCGACATGTTTTTTGGGGGACTGGGGGGCCACGCCGAGCAGCGCCGCGGACCCCAGCCCGGTCCCGACGCGGAGATCGCGCTTGACATCACGCTCGATGACGCGGCCTTTGGAGCATCTCACGACGTGACAATTACCCTGGCGCACCGCTGTTCGACGTGCGACGGTTCGGGCAGCGCGCCGGACACGTCGCCGATTACCTGTCTCGAGTGCGCCGGCACCGGCGAAGTACGTCGGGTGCGCAACTCAATTCTCGGCCAAATGGTGACCGCATCGGTCTGTGCACGTTGTCACGGCATGGGCACACGAATTGAGACGCCGTGTGACGACTGTCACGGCGAAGGTCGGCGAAATGAAACAACGACGCTCACCGTCCAGGTGCCCGCCGGTGTCGAAGACGGTTCGACGATGCGTCTCAGTGATCGCGGACCGGCCGGACCACGCGGCGGACCGAACGGACGACTGTTCGTGCACCTTCGCGTTCAGCCCGACGATCGGTTCGAACGTCACGGCGACGATTTACACCACGAAGCCCACATTGCCTTCACCCAGGCCGTGCTCGGCGCCTCGATCGACGTGCCGACGCTTCGCTCGACCGCGACTATTGACGTCGATCCGGGAAGCGCGAACGGCACTATTCACCGCCTGCGCCACGAAGGAATTGAACACCTCCACGGTCGAGGACGGGGTGACCTTTTTGTGCACCTCACCGTCGACGTGCCCACGGAACTCGACGACACCTCCGACGACATCTTGCGCCAGTTCGCCCAGCACCGTGAGGAAGCGGTGCACGAACCGGTGACCGGACTCTTCCATCGCCGCCGCGGAGCCAAGAAGTGATCCTCGTGGAGTGGCCGCGTCGAGTCGCGGCCCTCGGTCAGTTTCGCGTCCTCGATCCGTTGCATCCGACGCTGAGTGAAGGTGACGAACACCACCTGCGCACGGTATTGCGGGCGCGGAGCGGCGAGGAGATCGTCGTTACCAACGGGCAAGGTTCGTGGTCGCTCTGCGAAGTGGGTGACATTGGACTGCACCGGGTTACCCCCGTGCACCTCGATCCGCCGACGCCCGCGACCACGCTCTACCTCGCTCCGTTAAAGGGTGATCGCAGTGAGTGGACGGTGGCGAAGGCGACCGAGCTCGGTGTAGGTCGCATCGTGCCGCTCGTCAGCGCACGACTCGTCGTCAAGTTCAAGGGCGACGTGCGCGATCGTATCGTGGCTCGATGGCGGCGCATCGCCGCCGAGGCGAACGGTCAGTGTCGAAGAACGTACGACGTGACGGTGGACGATCCGGTACGCGTGAGTGACGTGCCGGTGAACGTGGCGATCGCTGATTTCGATGGTGACCCCAATTGGGGCGGAGTGCGAGCAGTGGCGATTGGTCCCGAGGGTGGTTGGACGCCGCAGGAGTGGGAAGAAGATCGACGTCGGGTCGTACTGGGTCCCACGGTGCTGCGCGGCGAAACGGCCGGCGTCGTGGCCGCGTCACTATTAGCGTTTGGTAACGGAGGATGGGGATTTGCCATGGACGGGCAGCCCAATGAGTAATGATGAGAGCACGACATGAGTGATTGCCTTTTTTGCAAAATCGTGGCGGGCGAGATTCCTTCGGTGCCCGTCGCACAGAGTGACACCGCCTACGCGTTCGACGACATCGCGCCGCAGGCACCGGTGCACGTGCTCGTAATCCCCAAGACGCATCTCACGAGCGCCGACGAAGTGGCGAGTGAGCACGCCGGGGTGGTCGACGACATGGTGCTGCTCGCCCACGACGTCGTCGAACAGCGCGGCATCCGCGAGAGCGGCTACCGCTTAGTGATGAACGTTGGACCCGACGCCCAAATGAGCGTGGCGCACTTGCACATGCACGTGCTCGGGGGACGTCAGATGGAGTGGCCTCCCGGATGACCTTTGATGCCACGGCCGAAGCGGCCCTCACGGCGACCACCTACGTTCCGAACACCCACCTCATGGCGGGGCTCCTCGGACCACGCGACGAGCACCTGCGCGTCGTTGAACGGTCGTTCCCCAACTCCAAGATCCGGGTGCAGGGCAACGAGATTTCCGTGACCGGACCCGACGCCGCGAAGGTGCTGCGACTCTTCGACGAACTGGTGCTCGTCCTCGAAAGCGGTCAGACCCTCGACCCGGCCAAGATCACGCGCACTCTCGACATGGTCGACGACGACCTGCGCCCGAGCGAAGTGCTCCGTCACGAAGTGGTGCGCGGCGCCAAGGGAAAGGCCATACGTCCTTCGACGGCCGGCCAGATGCGCTACACCGACGCCATTGATTCGTCGATTATCACCTTCGGCATTGGACCGGCCGGTACCGGCAAGAGTTACCTCGCGGTGGCCCAGGCCGTGCAGGCCCTGCACCGTCGCCAGGTCCAGCGCATCGTGCTGACGCGTCCGGCGGTCGAAGCCGGCGAACACCTCGGTTTCCTTCCCGGGGACCTCATGGCGAAGATCGATCCCTATCTTCGTCCGCTCTACGACGCGCTGTACGACATGGTCGGCCCGGAAGGGGCCCAGCGCCTGATCGCGAACGGAACCATTGAAGTGGCCCCGCTCGCCTTCATGCGAGGCCGGACCCTCAACGACTCCTTCATCATCCTCGACGAGGCGCAGAACACCACGCCCGAACAGATGAAGATGTTCCTCACTCGCATTGGTTTTAACTCCAAGGCGGTCGTGACCGGTGACGTCACCCAGGTCGACCTCAACGGCAAGAACTCGGGGCTCGCCACCATTGAAAAGATCCTCTGGAACGTCGAGGGCATCAGTTTCATCCACCTCTCCGCCAAAGACGTCGTGCGCCACCGCATCGTCGCGGACATTGTTGCCGCGTACGAACAACAGCCATGACCATCGACATTTACGCTGCCGACGAGCAGCACGACCATGAGGTCGATCTCGAACGTTGGGTGACACTCGCCAACGCGGCTCTCACCGACGAGGGCGTGCGCGGTCTGTGCGAAGTGTCGCTGATCTTTCTTGACGAACCGACCATCGCGGCGCTCAACCAGCAGTTCATGGGAAAGTCCGGTCCGACCGACGTGCTGAGCTTTCCGATCGACAACGAGCCCCAACCGACCGGGCGCGTCCCCGACGCGGGTGGCAGTGGACCGGGCGAACCGGCGGCTCCCGAGATTCCCCAGATGATCGGCGACATTGTGATCTGTCCCGCCGTGGCGGCGCGCAACGCGCTCGAGCATGAATGCTCCTTCGATGACGAAGTTGCGCTGCTCGTCGTGCACGGGGTGCTGCACCTGCTGGGCTGGGACCACGCGCAGGACGACGAGGCCGAGCGGATGGAGGCCCGTGAGCGGGTGCTGCTCGGGCGTCACCATCGAATGAGCGAATCGTGATCGCCGTGGCCTGGTCGACGAGCGACACCTACCTCGGCGTGACTGTCGCGGTCCTGCTGTTTCTTTCGGGTTTCTTCGCGCTCGCCGAGACATCGCTGGTGCGAATGAACCGCTCGAGGGCCCGTTCGTTGCGTGATCAGGGTCGCCACGGGGCCAAGGCGCTCGTGGCCTTGACCGAATCTCCCAACACCTTCCTCAACCCGCTTCTGCTACTCGTCCTCATTTGTCAACTGGTCTCGGCGACCATGGTGGGCGTCCTCGCGGGCCGACTGTTTGGCGCCGCCGGCCTGTTCATCGCCACCTTTGGCGAAGTGGTGATCATTTTCGTCGTCTTCGAGGCGATTCCGAAGAACTTCGCGGTGCAGCACCCCGATAATGCCGCACTGTTGGCCGCCCCGGTCGTGAGTCGGATTCTTCGATTTTGGCCGATCAAGTGGATCTCGAGACTGTTGCTCGCCATTGCCGACTTCGTGATTGGTTGGTTCGGCCCCACGAACCGAACCCAGCGCATGACCGAATCCGAAGTCCTCGCGATGGCCGACGTCGCCCACGAGGACAAGGCGATTGAGTCGTCCGAGCGCAACTTCATTCGTTCGGTCATTGAGTTCGGCGACACCATTGGTCGCGAGGTGATGGTGCCGCGCATCGACATGGTGGACATTGTCGATACCGCGACCGTTCGCCAAGCCCTCGACCTCGCTATTGAGACGGGCCGGTCGCGTATTCCCGTTCTCGGCGAGGGCGTCGATGACGTGGTCGGCATGGTCAACCTGCGCCACCTCGCGCGACTCGTCGCCGACGGCCTCGGCGACGAGTTGTTGGTGATGCACATGGGACCGCCGCACTTCGTGCCCGAGACCAAGCGAGTCGCGTCGCTCCTCACCGAGATCCGTCGCGTCAAGACCCATCTCTTCATCGTGGTGGACGAGTACGGCGGCACGGCCGGCCTCGTTACCCTCGAGGACGTACTCGAGGAACTGGTCGGTGAGATTACCGACGAGTCGGATCCCGAGGTGGACGACGAGGACGATCAGTCAATTGAAGAGGGACTGATTCTGAGTGGCCGTCTCAATATCGACGACGCCAACGATGAGTACGGGCTCTCACTGCCCAAGGATGGGTGGGACACGATTGGTGGACTGGTGCTCGACCTCGCGGGCGGCGTTCCCGCGACCGGCGACGTCTACACGACCGATCACTACCAGCTCACCGTCGTGCGACTCGTCGGGCGACGCATCGAAGAAGTGCGAGTTGAGCCACTGTCGGAACTCGAATGACCTATTCCGGTTTTGCCGCCATCATTGGTCGACCGAACGTCGGCAAGTCGACGTTGTTGAATCAAGTCGTGGGCACCAAGGTGTCGATCACGGCCGCGTCGCCCAACACCACGCGCCAGGCGATTCGCGGCATTTTGACCGAGGGTGATATCCAGATCATCTTCGTCGACACCCCGGGAATTCATCGCCCGAAAACGTCGCTCGGTGGACGACTGAACGACACCGCGCGCGCCGCCGCCGACGGCGTCGACGTCATTCTCGCGGTCATCGAGGCGGGCGCCGCTATCGGACCCGGCGACCGCAACGTCATTGCGACCCTGTTACAGAACGCGCGCAGTGTTCGAGGTCCGGTGCCGTGCCTCGTGGTGAACAAAATGGATCGAGCGGGACGCGAGGCGGTCGCCGCCCAACTCATGGCGGCGACCGACGCCGTGCGCGAGATCGCGCAAGAGTTGAAACTCGACGACGTCACCGAACGTGTGGAGTATTTTCCGGTCTCGGCCAAGACCGGTGAGGGAACCCAGGCGCTGATCAATTTCGTGAAGAAGGCGATGCCCGAGTCCCCGTTTCTCTTCGGCGAAGAGGAGGTCTCGGACGTGCCCGAAGCGATGTGGGTCGCCGAACTCGTGCGAGAGCAGTTGGTGCGAAAGACCAAACAGGAGTTGCCGCACTCGATTCACTGTCGGGTTACTGAGTTCGAGTGGCCGCACATCACCGTTGAGATCCTGGTGGAGCGCGAATCGCAAAAGGGCATGGTGATTGGTAAGGGGGGACAGCTCTTGAAAGACGTGGGTATTGCCGCGCGTCGCCAACTGCCCGAAGGCTGTTACCTCGAGTTAAAGGTTTCGGTCGAACCCAGTTGGCAGAAGCGTGACGACATCCTCGACCGGCTCGGGTACTAACAGACGTCCGTAGTCGGTCTCGCGTTGCGCGCGGCGCCAGTGTTGCAGGGTGATGAAGGCGATCGTGACCGCGACCGCAACCGCGACAAAGCCCAGGGCCGTCGTGGGCACTCCGACGTACTTGAGTCCGCTCAGTAGGACGACGCCCGTAATGATCCGACGCAATAGGTAGCCATTATTTCGCGACGACAAGAGTGAACCGACGACGACCATGGGCACGCTGCCAATGATGATCGACGTGGTGAGTGAGAAGTTGACGTGTCCGAACGCCAGGGCCCCCAGCGTGGCGCTCAGCGTGAGGGGCAACGACTGGGCGAGGTCGGTACCGACGAGGTGATCGTTACGAAGTTTTGGGTAGACCATGACCAGCAGTACGAGGATGAGCGATCCGGCGCCGACCGACGTCAGGCCGACCATGAATCCGCCGATCACGCCAATGCCGACGGTCGGCAGACGACGAACGGGGACGTGGTCGCTGCCGTGCGGGGTGGCTTCAATAAATATCGAACGAAAGAGTATGGCGAGCGATCCAATAATGAGCGCCGAACCGAGCAGCATCTGCAACGTATGTTCCGCGGACTTAGATTGACCGAGTAGGTGCATCACGAAGGTGCCGGCGAATGCCGCGGGCACCGAGCCAATACAGAGAAATTTGACGACGTCGGAGTTGACGGTACGACGACTCCAATGAATGGCGACCCCCGCGGGCTTCATGAACAGCGCCGCCATAAGGTCCGACGCAATCGCCGCCGACGGCGTCACGCCAAAGAGCAGCACGAGCATGGGCGTCATGAGCGCACCGCCGCCCATGCCGGTGAGGCCAACGAGCAGACCAACGACGGCGCTACCTAGTACGAGGTAGAAGTCAATATGCACGTACGGCCTCCCGAGTAATTAACATTATCTAGTGAATTAGTAGTCTAATGCGTTGCACCAATAAAACGCTACTTTTGAGCGAATTTCCGGGATTAACTACGAGCGAAGGTCGCGCAGGAAGGCGTGCACCTGGGCCTTGTCGCGCGTGCGCTTCATGGGCGGGAGCTTTTTGAACATCGCTGATCGGTAGTTGGACTCGGCCAGGCGGGTGTCGAGCACCGCGACGACGCCGCGGTCGGTGCGGTTGCGAATGAGGCGTCCCACGCCCTGGGCGAGCAGCATCGTCGCTCGGGGCAGGTCCACTTCGTAGAACGGACGTTCGGACTTTGCTCGACGGGCTTCGGCGAGCGGGTCGTTCGGTACCGCGAAGGGCAGTCGGTCGATGGTCACCAAACTGAGCGAATGGCCCGGCACGTCGATTCCTTGCCAAAAACTCGTGACGGCGAACAGGCTCGCGGCATCGTTGCGGCGGAACTCTTCGATGATGCGCTGGCGTGACAGGGTCCCTTGGACCAGCACGTCGGTGTCGAGCCGTGGCTCCACCGCTTCGGCGACGCGGTTCATCACCGAGCGGTTGGTAAAGAGTGCGAGGGTTCGTCCGCCCGCCGCCTTGATCAGTTCGACCAGTTCTTCGATGATCGCCGCCTCTGCCCCGGGTGAATTTCGCTCGGGAAAGTGATCGGGCACGTAGAGCAACGAGTTGGTCTGGTAGTCAAAGGGACTCTCGAAATGTTCGGTCGTCGTCGTGTCGAGGCCGAGGTTCTTCGCGAGCGTGTCGGGAATCGTCGCGCTCGTCAGGACCGCGGTCACCGAACCCCACAGGTCGTCGCGTAGTCGTGGTCCGACGTCCACTAATGAAATCGCCGCTTCGACTTCGCGGTCGCGCCGATTAAGAAAGAGCAGTTCGCCGTCGCGCACCGCGTTGATCCGGTCGAGATCATTGCCGAGGTGCACCGCCGGTCCGAGGGCCCTCGTTTTACGAGCTTCGTCGTCGGGTGAGGTCGTCACGAGCGAACGCAGCGCGTCGGTAATTCCCACGACGAGTTCGGTCGCACGTACGAGTTCTCGGACACACTCTTCGTCCAGTCGGGTTAACTCGTTTCGCCCGAATTGAGCGTCCATCGCCGCGCCGAATCGATCGGCGACGTTCGCCAGATCGAGGCATCGGGCCGACTCCTCGGCTCCCAAAATTTGGCGGGCGACGCTCGCGAGCGCGCGTAGTCGCGACGCACTGAGTGACGTGCCGAGCAGTGAGGCGAAAATGTCGAGGATCTCGTGGGCCTCGTCGAACACGACAAATTCGTGGCTGGGCAGCAGCATCGAGCCCGACGCGAGGTGCGACGCGTAGAGGTGTGTGTTCACAATGAGGATGGAACTCTCGCTCGCCCGGTCCCTCGCAACCTCGGCGAAACAGTTGTGGCCTTGGGGACACCTCGAGCGCGAGAGACACTCCTGGGGCGTGACCGACAGCCCGCGCCACGCTCGTTGATCGACCTCGAACGGGAGTTCGTCGCGGTCCCCGGTGGTCGTGTCGTTGGACCAACTGAGGATTCGTCGCATTTGATCGGCCACGCCCTTGGGGACGTCGGACCCGTCGTCGAAACTCAGCTGGGCCGCGCCGCCGACGCTCTGGGCGCGATTGCGACAGAGGTAGTTCTGTCGACCCTTCAGGACCGCGACTTTTACGCCCGAGGCGTGCGCGCCCACCGTCGGCGCGTCCTTACTCGCTAACTGGTCTTGGAGGTTTTTTGTTGCGGTCGACACGACGACGCGGTGTCCGGACATCGCCGCCGGTACGAGGTAGGCGAGCGATTTCCCCACGCCGGTGCCCGCCTCAATAATGGTCGTCGTTCGACGCGAGAACGCCGCCGCGACGGAGCGAACCATGTCACGCTGGCCCTCGCGGTTTTCGCCGCCACCGGGCAGGTCGCTCGTAATGCGATCGAGGAGAGCAAGCGCGCGGTCCGCGTCGATCGCCACCACGTCCTCGTCGAGTTGCACGCCTTCGCTGCTTTCGGGCTCTACGTAGGTGACGTCCTCGTCGGGATCGAAACTTTGCACCTTTCTACCTTAGGTAAAAGCGCCCACGGTTTGAGAAGTTGAACGAACTAGGTTTTACCCGTGCCCGATCCCCGTCCCACACCCGTCCCGGCGTCCATCGACGTGACGGCCGTTCCCCACCACGTGGCGGTCGTGATGGACGGTAACGGTCGCTGGGCCCAGCGTCAGGGACTCGCGCGCACCGAGGGACACGAAGCGGGCGAAGAGGCGTTACTGGACACGACGTACGGCGCACTGTCCATTGGGGTACGCGTACTGACGGTCTACGCGTTTTCGACCGAGAACTGGCGGCGTCCGATCGACGAAGTTCGCTACTTAATGAACTTCAACCAAAACCTCATGCAACGCCGCCAACACGAACTGGACGACCAGGGCGTGCGCATCACGTTCTCGGGGCGTCGCGACTGGCGCGTGCCCAAGCGGGTGTTGAAACAGATGGACGAAGCGTCGGAGTTGACCGCGCGCAACAAGGTGATGACACTCAATATTGCCTTCAACTACGGCGGACGGGCCGAGATCGTCGACGCGGTCCAACAACTCGTCGCCGACAAGGTGCCCGCTAAAAAAATTGACGAGCGGGCAATTCGCTCTCGGCTGTATCACCCCGAGATTCCCGACCCCGATCTCGTGGTGCGCACCTCGGGGGAGTACCGCATATCGAACTTCCTGCTCTGGGAGATGGCGTACTCCGAGATGGTATTCAGCGACGTGCTCTGGCCGGACTTTCGCCGTGAACATCTCTTTGACGTCGTCGAAGAGTTCCAGAGCCGCGAGCGTCGCTTCGGAGGGGTCGACAAGTGATAGTGACGCGAACCGTCGTGATTCTCGGGGCGCTGTTCTACGTCTTTTTGTGGGTGCTGGCGATTAACGGCGCGACCAGCCTCGTCGCGCCGCTCGCGGTCCCCGCCGTCCTCGCGATCATGATTGCCGTGGGTGTCGCGCTCAATCGCTGGATGGGTATAACGCCGCGCAAGCAACACTTCCGCAACCGTGACGACGAGACGGAGCAGTGACGGAACTACGCGACGACGCCGTGGTACTGCGCACGTACAAGTCGGGCGAGTCCGATCGGGTGGTGGTGCTCTGGACGAAAGAACACGGCAAGGTTCGAGTGTTCGCGAAGGGTATCCGCAAAACCACGAGTCGACTCGGGGGCAACCTTGAAACCCTGGCCTACGTAAACGTCGATCTCGTCAAGACCCGCGGCGATCTCTACGTGACGCGCCACGTGTCGCACTGCGAACGGCTGACGACACTGCGATCGTCCTACGGCCGAATCAACGCGGGCTACGCGGTGGTGGAAGTGGTCGACGCGATTCCGTCCGACGATGTCGCCGATCGGGGCATCTTCGATCTACTGGTTCGAGTGCTCGTTACTCTCGACGACGAATCATTCGACCCGACGTTGGTGCCCGCTTCTTTCTACTTCAGGCTCCTCGCGCACGACGGCTCCCAACCGGTGGTCGACTCGTGCGTGAACTGCGGCCGACTCGGTCCGCTCGTGGCCTTTGACGCAGAAGTGGGCGGCACCTTGTGCGCCGACTGTCGTTCGGGCACGTCGATCTCGCCCGAAGCACTGGCGCTCGTGCGCCGCATCCTGGGCGGGGACCTCGCGACGGTACTGCGCGACGAGCCTCCGGTCGGCTCAGGCGAAGTGATGGCGCTCGCACTCGAAGCAATAGAGATCCATTTTGGTCGTCGCCTGCGCGCGACGCGATCCACGGCGCCGCTCTCGCCTCCGTTGGCTGACCGGTAAGGTGCCACCGAGCACTGCGAGGAACTGCGCCAATGAATGACCCCCAACTGGTTGTCGCACCGAGTGGCGCGACCGAGAAGCCCTTTGGCGTCTACGTCCACGTGCCGTTTTGCGCCCATCGCTGCGATTACTGTGCCTTTGCGACCTACGCCGATCGCGACCACCTCATGGCGGAGTACGTCGACGCGGTCATCACCGAGATCGAGTGGGCCAAGTCCGATGGTCTGGCGCTCGCCACGTCGGTCTTCTTTGGTGGTGGCACCCCTTCGCGGTTAGCGCCCGAGCAACTGTTGGCGGTTCTTGCGGCAATTGCGCGCACCGACGACGCGGAAGTGACGGTCGAATGCAACCCCGAAGACGCGAGCCTCGAACGACTGCTCGCGTACCGCACCGGCGGCGTGAACCGGATGAGCTTTGGCGTGCAGTCGACCCAGCCCGCGGTGCTCGCCGACCTCGGTCGTCGACACGGCACGATGGCCCACGTCGAGGTGGCCAACGCCGTCGTGGAAGCCGGCTTTACGACCTGGAACATGGACCTCATTGTCGGATCGCGCGCGGAGTCCCTCAACGACGTGCAGCACACTCTCGACGACCTACTGGGCATGACCAACGCGCCGCCGCACATCAGCTGTTACGCATTGACCCCCGAGCCCGGCACGCCCCTCGGTGATGATCGGCTGCGATACCCCGACGAGGACGACACCGCTGACGCCTACGACCTCGTGGGCCAGGTGCTCGAACGTCACGGCTACCAGTGGGAAGAGATCTCGAACTGGGCCAAACCCGGTCACGAATGTCGTCACAATCACGTCTACTGGGATCAAGATGACTACGTGGGTTTCGGTTCGGCCGCCCACAGCCACGCCCACGGTCGGAGGTTTTGGAACGTACGCACGCCCGACCGCTACATCGCGATGGTGCGCGCAGGAACTCGTCCGCTCGGTGGTGAAGAGACGCTCGACGACGTCACGCAACGGTTCGAACGCGACTCTCTCGCGCTACGTACGAGTCGTGGCGTACCGCTAGAGGCGTTCGACTCGCTCGATGAAATTGCCCACCTGGTACGAGTACGTGACGGGCAGGTGACGCTCGCGAAAAACGGACGACTGCTCGCTAATCAAGTCATCGTCCGCTTAAAGAGCGCCGAGTAGTCCAGTACTCTTGAGCGATGGAATCAGTACCCGTCGTCGACCCCGATCTGCTCGATAAAGTCATTAATCTCGCCAAGCGCCGCGGCTTCATCTTTCAATCGGCCGAAATCTACGGCGGATTCCGCTCGACCTACGACTACGGCCCGCTCGGGGTCAACATGTTGCGAAACGTCAAGCAGGCCTGGTGGCGCGCCATGGTCCAGACCCGCACCGACATCGTGGGCCTCGACGCCGCAATTCTCGGTCCACCGGCCGTGTGGGCCGCGTCGGGTCACCTCGAAACGTTTACCGACCCGCTCGTTGACTGCAAGAAGTGCAGAGAGCGCTGGCGTGAAGACAAAATTGACGGGGTCTGTCCGAACTGCGGATCAACGCAGTTCACCGAGCCGCGCGCCTTCAACCTCATGTTCAAAACTCAGGCCGGTCCGGTGGAGGGCGACGGCGCCACGGCCTACCTGCGGCCCGAGACCGCCCAGGGCATGTTCACGAACTTCTCGAACATTCTTGCGACCACGCGAAAGAAGCCGCCGTTCGGCATTGCCCAGATCGGTAAGTCGTTTCGCAACGAAATTACTCCCCAGAACTTCGTCTTTCGTACGCGCGAGTTTGAACAGATGGAGATGGAGTTCTTCGTTCCTCCGGCCGACGCCGACGAATGGTACCGCTACTGGATTGATCAGCGTTTTAACTGGTACCTCGATCTCGGAGTTCCCGCCGTCCAGTTACGACGTCACGAACACGCGAAAGAAGACCTGTCGCACTATTCGCGCGGCACCACCGACATCGAGTTCGCCTACCCATGGGGCTGGGACGAGCTCGAGGGCATCGCGAACCGTGGTGACTACGACCTCACCCAGCATTCGAAGGCGTCGGGCACGAAGCTCGAGTACTACGACCAGGCGCTCAACGAGCGCTACACGCCCTTCGTCATTGAACCGGCCGCGGGCGCGACGCGCGCCATGATGGCGTTTCTACTCGCCGCGTACCACGAGGACGTCGTCGAGGGCGAGAGTCGCACGGTGCTGCGTCTGGATTGGCGGCTCGCGCCCTACCAAGTGGCTGTGCTCCCACTTTCGAAAAAGTCCGAACTCGAGGGCCTCTCACAAGAAGTTCTGGCGGCGCTTCAGGGGACTTTCATGTGCGATTACGACGTGACGCAGTCCATCGGACGTCGTTATCGCCGCCAGGACGAAGTCGGCACACCCTATTGCATCACGGTTGACTTCGACACGCTGGACGATAAGGCCGTGACGGTGCGCGACCGCGATACCACCGAACAGGTACGCGTAAAAATTGACGATCTCTTGGCCGCCCTGCGAGAGCGAACCGGACTGCGTTAGTGACCGACGACGGTCGTGGTCTTCGGTTCGGCACCATTGCCGAACAGTACGACCGGCTTCGTCCGACGCCCCCGCCCGAGGCGTTACGGATCGTGGGTGACGTCAAGGGTATGTCGTTGCTCGAGGTCGGTGCCGGTACCGGTATCTGGACGCGGTTTCTGCACGAGCAGGGCGCCATCGTTACCGCGGTCGAACCCGACGACGATATGCGCAAGGTCCTCCAGCGTCGTAGCCCGGGCATCGTGACCCTGAAGGGAACGGCCGAACATCTGGCGCTCGATGATGATTACTTTGACGGCGCATTCGTCTCGTCGGCGTGGCACTGGTTCCAGCAACCACACGCGTCGATGGAAATCGCGCGAGTGCTGCGCGACAATGGCCCGCTCTACGTGGTGGGAAACGGCTTTAGTCGTGACGTCGCGTGGATCAGCGAACTGTCCGATCTGCGCGAACGGCCCGACGACCCGGACCAGCGACCACGTGGTTGGCTACCGACACTCGATCCCGTAGGTCCATTCATCGATTCCGACAACGTGGTCATTAATTGGACTCGTACCATGTCGGTCGAAGATCTGGTCGAACTCTTTGGCACCTTCTCGGGCGCCATCATCAGAACACCTGACGAACGCGCGGCATTGGAGGCGACGTTGCGACAACGAATTCACGAACGGGCCCGTGATGGTGTGGTCGACGTTCCGATGACGCTGTGGCGGACGAAAGCGCGTCGTCGACCTCGCTAATGTGATGTAGTGGTGCGCGGCGAGCGCCACCATACGGCGGGCACGATGAGCCCGACGCTGATGCCCGCACCGAGCGCGCAGAAGCCACCCCATCCGTAGGCGGCGAACAACTGGCCAGCGGCGTACGAACCAGCCGCCGCGCCCACGAAACAACACATCATGTAGATGCTGTTGATGCGGCTGCGCGCGTCGGGCACCAGTGCGTAAATGATCGATTGGCTGGAAATCTGCATCCCCTGCATCCCGGCGTCGAGCACCATGATGCCGAGCGCGATCACCCATACTTCGCTGCGCCCAAACCACAAGAGGCCGTAACTGACGAGCGGCACCACAGCCGCGACGATCGTCGTGAGATGCGTGCGATGGGCGTCGGCGTGGTGACCGGCCACATTGGCGGCGACCACACCCGCGACGCCGAATAGTCCGAACAGCCCGATAACCCCGTTCGAATAGTGGAACGGAGCAGCCGACAGGTGGAACGCGAGAGTGGTCCACATGGCACTGAAACTCGCGAAGAAGAGCGCCCCGAACCACGCCCGACGACGCAGCTCACGGTGCGTTGCCAGCAGCGCGAACGAACTGGCAACCAACATTCGATACGAGACGTGGTCGCGCGCGAGTTCGTTTGGTAGTACCCGGTACAGCACACTCGCCGTGACGAGGAGCAGTCCCGCCGCAATCCAGTACATCGTGCGCCATCCGGCGGCCTGCGCCACGAGCCCCGACACCGTTCGCGAGAGAAGTATTCCGAGCAAGAGACCGGACATGACTCGCCCAATGACGCGGCCGCGCTGTTCGGGATTGGCGAGGTCGGCGGCGAAGGGAATGATCACCTGGCCCCCGACCGAGGTAACGCCAATCACGATGGTGACGATCGCGAAAGCGACGAACGACGTCAAGAGTGCGGCAATCCCCATCATGATCGCCGACACAATGAAGATCGTGGTGACCAGAAGTCGGCGCTCGATGAGATCGCCGAGCGGCAGCACGAAGACCAGTCCCGCGGCGTAGCCGACTTGGATAAGGGTAATGAGCAGCGACGCGCTCGCGGCGCCAACGTGAAAGTCGCGAGTCATCTGATGGAGCAGCGGCTGCAAGTAGTAGAGGTTGGCAACGATGATGCCAATGGCGATCGCCATGAGCGAAATCAGTGGGCGATTCAACGGACTGGCCGTCGTTCGGTTGGTGTCAGTGCTCATTCATTCGCTCTTAGATTCCGTTTGAGATTACTGGTTGCTAAGTAGTTGTCGAACGTCCTTCACCCGCAGTGGAGGGCAACGAATACGTCACTTGCGCCTTCGCGACAAGTTCGGTCGTACCACGCGAAAACAGTTCAACATCGGTAACGGCGAGTTTGCGGCCGAGTTTCAACAGCCGAGCTCGCGCCATGAGATCGGTCAATTCC
>JBBQGY010000016.1:0-19658 GCA_038323435.1 Acidimicrobiales bacterium | reverse complement strand
CAGATCTCTGAGAGATGTTCGAGCGTAAGGGGATCTTCTGGAAGCGCGCAGATACTCGACGCGCCACCAGAAATTAGAAAGAGCGTGACGTCCGACCTTGTTCCACTATCAAGAAATTTGACGAGTTGCGAGCCTGCTTTGAGACTCCTTAGGCCCGGAACCGGATGATCGCCAATTGCGAGTCCCCGTTCGTGCGAATTCTCGGACGGGACTGATTCGTCGTTGGTTATTACAAGTTGGCGTGTAATTCGCAAACCCAAAATTGATCGGACATGGTGTGCCATTGGAATCGATGCTTTTCCAATCGCGACAACGTCAATCGTGCTGTCATCGTCGAGTAAACCAAGGACGCCAAGCTGGCGCCGCAGTAGTTTGCCCATTTGCAATTCGACCATCCACTGTCCACTGATATCTAGGGCGTCGCCTAGCTGCTTTGAGTTCATAACCACCAGCACTGTCGTCGGGCCACGCGCACCGACGATTCGAATGCTACGAGGAAATATTCGTTGCTCCGATGCTTTTCAAAGGTGCACCGGGCCGACGTACTTCAATCGCGCATCGAGTAATCCCCTACACAATGCTACCGAATCCACTTCTTGGCGGCATCGTTTCAGGCGATTCTGACATCGCGTTCACCGAGATATGGCCCGCTATTCCTTCAAGATCGGGACCAGTCTAAAAAGTGGACCCAGTCGAATGAATCAACTTAAGTAATGCGGCCGAAGGGGTACTGGAAGCTGGCTGGGAAAACGTTAGGAAGATATACCCTCTCGCAACCCAAGCGTCGAGACGAATGCTGCCCGCGGTTGATAGTGAGCCGACACCATCTTCCTTGCCGTTACCGAAGTCCAGATAGTCGTTCACGCCTCCTACTGGCGTTTTCTTCATCGCACCAGCGGACTGTTTCACGAGATATTTCATGTACTGCTGTGCGGACATAGTCGGCTTGCCACCACCTTGAGCGGTCACCGAAAGTTTCGCGATGTCTTTCGGACTGACGCAAGCAATCACGACAGCCTTCGGGCCGAAGTCAATCGTGGTTCCTAGGGCATTTGGTTGATTGGAGGAGGGCTTCTGGTAGTTGTACGAGGTGATCGTCGCGCTGATCGTGTTCTTGAACCCGTCGGAGACAATCGCGCCCTTCGTGAGTGATGAGCATGACGCGGTGGCGGCGCTGGCGCGAGTGCTTTGACCGACCGTGACGACTAATGGACTTGCGGTCAGTGCCGATGCGGCGAGCAGGGCGAAGGTACGACGAAACATTGGAACTCCTTATTCGAGATGGCCCGATCGAAAACGCAACCGAGATTCAAATTTGAACGTAGGGAGTTTCAATCATCAACATAAGAGTGCTGAGGCCACCGCTTAAGAAATCTCGAAGAATGAAATTAGTGGCGCAATGGGCGAACGACAGCGATTGACTATGGGGCAGCAACGTTGGAATGTCTGATGATATTGGCAATAGCTTGATCGCCTCGCTTCTGACCGGGTCGACGCCGGTGGATTGCAACGGGAGGCGAGCCGATTTCTTCGAGCGACATCAGTAAGAGAATTCTTGCGAGCTGGTTTCGGACACATTGACCTTCGCTATATCGACTGCGAGATCTCCCAGATCCAACCGTCTGGATCTCGCAAGTGTGCCGTGCGACGGCCCCAGGAACGGTCCATCGGTTTGATAAAGAATTCGACGCCCTGCGCGCAAAGTCTTTCGTACCAGGAATCGACGTCATCGACAAAAAGATTGAAAACGCTGGAGTTGGGTAAACCCGTCGGCGTACTCACGGTCTCTCCCAAGAGTAAGTCCCTTGCAGCGTCAAGAGTCAATAAGAGGATCATGTCACTACCGAGAGTCAGTGCCACAGAAGCCGAGTCTTCGTGCTGCAATGTCATCCCCATCATGTCTTGATAGAAAGACTTTGATCGCTGCAGGTCTTCAACCAAAAGAACCGGCGGCCCAAGATTTGGCTTAAAATTACTCACAACACCCTCCAGATACGTCGCTCACCGACAAAATACCATTAACGCCAAAACGACGACTCTTGCACGACGTGACCTCATTTCCAACAACGGTTTTCATGTTTGCTGATAATCCCATTAACCCTCAAATTCTTGAATCCACACCACTGAACCCCACTAATAGAAGATTGTGTCAGTTGACTCGTCGTGAAAATCTATCGACGACGATTCGCTGCCGAGATGACTGCTTCAAGTGAGGCGTCAAGAATTGACGAACTCATGCCCACTCCCCACCACGTAGCTCCGTCGCGACCCTCGGCTTCAACGTAGGCAACGGCCGACGATTCGGATCCGGCCGTCAGCGCGTGCTCGTGGTAGTCGCGTACTTTGAAGTTAACGTTCAATTCATTGTGCAGCCCCACCATGAGCGCATCTATTGGACCATTACCTTCGCCCTTGACCGTCACGTGCTGTCCGTTGACGACGAGTTGGGCGAAGATTCTCGTACTGTGCTGGTCGGCAGAAACTTCGCTCGACAGTAATTGAATTGTTGGGTTGTCCGGCTGGTAAGTGGTCGTAAAAACTTCCCAAATCTCGGCCGGAGAAATCTCAGTACCCGTGGCTTCAGTGAGCGCTTGCACCTGTTTTGAGAACTCAACTTGCATCGCGCGCGGCAGGTCGAGCCCGTGTTCTTGACTCAAAAGATAGGCCACGCCGCCCTTCCCGGACTGGGAGTTGACGCGGATGATTGCTTCGTACGTGCGCCCAGTGT
The DNA here is from genome assembly GCA_038323435.1 of Acidimicrobiales bacterium. Taxonomy (GTDB): domain Bacteria; phylum Actinomycetota; class Acidimicrobiia; order Acidimicrobiales; family RAAP-2; genus RAAP-2. The sequence goes on along the minus strand of JBBQGY010000016.1, from coordinate 16,930 downwards.
GTTTAGGATCAATCGGAAGGTACGGGACCTCCCACACGTCGTAGGTGTCGCCGATCGCGAGCATCCCCTTCTTGATCGCATCTTGGTGCGAGCCGGAAAAGGCCGTGTACACGAGTTCGCCGACGTAGGGGTGACGCATGTGTACCGGCAACCGATTGGCGTACTCGGCAACGTGGCGCGCTTTGTCGATGTCACGTATATCGAGTTCGGGGTCTACACCCTGGGAAAAGAGGTTCAGCGCCAAGTTCACGACGTCCACGTTGCCGGTGCGCTCGCCATTTCCGAACAGGGTGCCTTCCACGCGGTCCGCTCCGGCGAGCACACCGAGTTCCGCGGCCGCGACGCCGGTACCGCGGTCGTTATGGGGGTGCAGCGACAAGACCACACTGTCGCGGCGATTGACGTGACGCAAGAACCACTCAATCGCGTCAGCGTAAAGATTTGGCGTGTACATTTCGACCGTCGCGGGCAAGTTAAGGATGAGGGGTCGATCGGGCGACGGGTCGATCACGTCAATGACCGCGTTGCAGACTTCGAGAGCGTACGCGAGTTCAGTCCCCGTGAAACTCTCGGGTGAATACTCGTAGAAGAACTCCGTGTCGGGCGATGTTGATTCGAGCGAACGGCAGTAGGTCGCGGCGTTGGTCGCAATTTTCTTGATCCCGTCCATGTCGAGATCAAAGACGACGCGTCGCTGCAGCGTCGAGGTGGAGTTGTAGAAGTGGATAATTGCGCGTTTTGCGCCCGCCACCGATTCGTAAGTGCGACGAATGAGATCCTCGCGACACTGGGTCAGTACCTGAATCGTGACGTCGTCGGGGATGAGGTCGTCTTCGATAATTTGACGTACGAAATCGAAGTCTGGCTGCGAGGCGGAGGGGAACCCCACCTCGATCTCCTTAAATCCCATGGCCACTAACTGGGTAAACATTGCGTTCTTGCGATCGAGGTCCATCGGGTCGATGAGGGCCTGATTACCGTCTCGGAGATCGACGCTGCACCAACGTGGCGCCTTGACGAGACGATTGTTCGGCCACGTGCGGTCGGGCAGCTCAACGGGTACGGTCGGTTGGTACTTGGCGTACGCCATTGGACTGGTCTGTTGGGGATTCTTTCGCACGTCCATCCTTTCGATCGCGGTCTCGAGCAAGAAACAAAAAACCCCCGCAATCGCGGGGGCGCGGGTGAGCAAAAACTCACCCTATTGCAGCAGTAGGTCGCTCTGGCCAGTAGTCACGAGTCCATTGTACTTCGAAAGACGAGAATGTCCATAGATCGTCAGCACTAACCTAAATATCTGTGAGCGCCATCAAAGAACTAATGAAATTGACAATCCTCTTGATCCTGGGCGCCGCGGTCGCAGGCGTCGTCGTGACCGTTTGCCAACCCAAGCGCACCTTGCTGCTGTCGTACGACAAGTGGCCCGAAGTGCCTCGCCGTCCCACCTCATAATCAACATCAACCGTTTCAGCCGAAGGAGCAATCATGGAAAAAATGGAATATCGTCGACTGGGCCGTTCGGGACTTCGCGTCAGTGTCCTGTCATTTGGCAGTTGGGTCACGTTCGCCAACGCCGATCAGATTGAAACGGCCAAGCAGGCCGCCGAGTGCCTCAGCGCCGCCAAGGACGCGGGCGTCAACTTTTTTGACAATGCTGAGGGCTACGCCGCTGGTGAATCCGAGCGCGTGATGGGTGCGGCCTTTCGCGAACTTGGCTGGAAGCGCCACGAGTACGTAGTGTCGACCAAGCTCTTTTGGGGATTGCACCCCGACGTCAACATGCGCAATACGCTCAATCGCAAGTACCTCAGCCAGGCCATTGACGGCTCGCTCGAGCGCTTCGGACTTGACTTCGTCGACCTCGTTTTCTGTCACCGCCCCGACGCGCGCACGCCAATTGAAGAGACCGTGTGGGCCATGAGCGACATGATCAGCCAAGGCAAGGCGCACTATTGGGGCACGTCCGAATGGAGCGCCGACGAAATTCGCGCCGCCTACGACATCGCTGACCGTCACCACTTGCACAAGCCCTTGATGGAGCAGCCGGAGTACAACATCTTCCACCGCGACAAAATTGAAAAAGAGTACAAGCGCCTCTACGAAGACATCGGGCTCGGCACCACCATCTGGTCGCCCCTCGCGTCGGGACTATTGACCGGCAAGTACATGAACGGGATCCCCGAAGGTTCGCGTGCGACGCTCCCCGGCTACGAATGGCTAAAGGACATGCTCACCAACGCAGCGAGCAACAAGAAGGTGGCGGATCTGAAGGTCATCGCTGACGAACTCGACGTTTCACTGGCTCAACTGTCACTCGCGTGGTGCGCGAAGAACCCGAACGTGTCCACGGTCATCACCGGAGCGTCGACGGCAGCCCAGGTACGTGAAAATATGACCGCGCTCGAAGTAATGCCATTGCTGACCAAGGAGATCATGGACCGAATCGATCTCATTAGCTTTTTTGGCTAACGATCGATGTGACTGAAGCGCGCATAGGCCTAATTGGCGGACTGTCGTGGGCGTCGACATCCTCCTACTATCAATATCTCAACGAGATGTTCGACGACGACGCGAACGAGTGGTCCAAACCTCCCATTGTCATTGATTCGATCGACTTCGCGCGTATCGTTGCACTTCAGCGGATCGGTGACTGGTCCGCGACCGGGGCCATATTGGTCGATAGCGCGCAACGTTTGGAACGTGCCGGCGCGACCGTCCTCGGCATTGGCGCAAATACGATGCACATTAACTACGACCAGGTTCAAGATGCGGTGAACATTCCCGTGATTGACGTGCGTACTGCTGTAGCGACCGAAGTCCTCGCCATGAATGAACATTCGGTTGCGCTTCTTGGCACGAAGTACCTACTGGACGGCACTTTCTATTCGGACAGATTGGAAGCTCTGGGTGTCGCATTGATTCGCCCCTCGACGACTCAGATTGACCGACTGCAAACCGTTATTTTCGACGAACTCACGAACGGCATTGCGAGCGACAGCGCGCGAATATTCCTCCATGATGTCGCCGTTTCGTGCATTGAGCGGGGCGCACGTGTGATCGCACTGTGCTGCACCGAATTCGGCCTCTTAATGAACGAAAGCGAGAAATTTCCCGTTGTTGATTCGACGAAGGCGCACGTACGCGCACTTCTCGCAGCAATCTGCTAAATCTTCCCCGCAACGTGCAAACGCTCAGTGGGGTGTCGGCAGTCATTAACTTGCGCGACTGTAGTTCCCGCGCCAACGCACGTGAACGAGCAGGCCAATGAACAAAGACAACGTTTTGCAAAAGGGGCCGTGAAATGACAATCGCTCCTGGGTCGACGGTCGAAGGACACTCAACGTGGAAATTCCCGACGCAGTTTTCTTAGTTCGATTTAAGGGGATCTTGATTGACTACCTCAAAGATAAATGCGCAGCTGAATTGGCACCCTTAATCTCCGCAGGTACTCGCGACGACCTACTTGGCCGAACCTTTACTTAAAGTGATCGCCGATCTACCAGCGGCGCCGATCGGGTGGAGACGGCAATCGGAGTCCGTAGTAGGCGTCACCGCGAATTAACTTCGGGGAACTTCATTCGCGTGATGCGACGGTGTCATTGTCGGGACATCGAGCGGTTGCTTCTCGGAGTCAGCGCAGCGTAATGAGGTGAATATCTTCGATGCCGTCCGTGCCACGCAATTTTTCAATGACTGTCGCCGGCGTAGGAGTAAGTGTTGACAGCACCATCAGCGCGGTGTTCGTTCGAGGATCTGGGCCTACGGCCATGGAGGCAATGGAAACACCCGCATCGCCTAACGCGACGCCGACCAGACCGATCATTCCAGGGCGATCATCGTTGCGCACCACCAACATTGACGCCGCGGGAGGAATCTCTACGCTGTGACCGTCGACGCCTACGATGCGTGTTTCGAGGCGGGTACCAATCGTCACGAGCGTTCCCGACACCATATGTTCACCCGAACGAACAGTGATCTGGCTCACGTATTCCGGAGACTCCACTGTCGACACCTCGCCGTAGGTGAGGTTATGGTCAAGGGCCAGTTGAGGCGCGTTGACGAACGAGACACCTTCGTGGCCTGTCGCCGTCAGTAGCCCTTTGAGCGCGCACAGCGTAAGGATTTTTGTGCCCGATCCAGCTAACTCACCCTGGTAAATCACTTCCAAGTCTGCCGGTTTGCCATCGAGCAGACCCCCGATGAATCGACCGAGGCCTTCGGCGAGGGCCATGAAGGGGCGGACCACGTTCGAGACTTCACCCGCGGCGACATTTACTGCGAATGGTACGAAATCACCGGCGAGCGCCAGTTGCACCTGTTCGGCGATGGTGACACCGGCCTTGTCCTGTGCTTCAAATGTTGAAGCACCGAGGTGGGGAACGACGACCACTGACGCCAGCTCGAACAGCGGAGACTCCGTGGTTGGTTCCTTCTCAAAAACGTCGAGAGCGGCGCCTTGGACGTGGCCATTACGAATCGCTTCGGCAAGATCAGCTTCGTTCACAATGCCGCCACGCGCAACGTTAATGATGCGCACACCCTGCTTGGTCAACTTCAACGTCTCGGCATTGAGCAAATTCGTCGTCTCCTTATTTTTCGGCAAATGAATTGTAATGAAATCGCTCTGTCCTAGTAAGGAGTTAAGGTCCATGAGCTCGACGCCCATATGACGGGCCCGCTCGACGGAGATGAAGGGGTCGTACGCCACGAGGTGCATGCCAAAGGCCATGGCACGTTGCGCGACGAGCGCACCAATTTTTCCGAGGCCAATAACGCCAAGGGTCTTACCGTGTAGTTCAACGCCCTCCCATTTGCTTCGCTCCCACTTGCCATTCTTCAAGGCGGAATGGGCCTGGGGGATGTTGCGTGCCTGCGCGAGCAAGAGTGCCATCGTCTGCTCGGCGGCGGAAAGGATATTCGAAACAGGAGCGTTGACCACCATCACGCCTAACTCGGTTGCTTTGGCGACGTCAACGTTGTCGAGCCCGATCCCGGCTCGACCAACGACAATCAACTCCTTGGCCGCTTCGAGCGTGGCGGCGTTCACTTGTGTCGCGGAACGAATGATGAGGGCCTGAGCGCCCTGAACGGCGACAATCAGTTCTTCGGGGCTAAGTCCCAAGCGCACATCAACGTCGTGTCCGGCATTACGAAGTTCCTGAATGCCCGACTCGGCGATCTCTTCTGATACAAGTACTCGGGCCACAGCAATACCTTTCGATTAGTCCCACCACACTACGGGAGCCGACGACTGTTTCAGCCGGCAGCGACGAGCGCAGCCAAGCGATTGATACCCTCGACAAGATCTTGGTCACCCAGCGCGTAACTAAGGCGAAAGAAGCCGGGCGTGCCAAACGCTTCACCCGGCACGACCGCAATTTTGATTGTTTCGAGCAGCGAAGTCGCCAGCTCGGCCGACGTCGTCGACACGTGACCTCCGATAGAGCGTCCGAGCAGTCCGGTGACGTTCGGGAAACAGTAGAACGCTCCCTCGGGTTCGGCGCAACGTACGCCATCAATAGCGTTCAACATGGACGTCATTATCTTGCGGCGACGATCGAACGCCACGCGCATGTCGTGCACGGCGCTGAGGTCACCGTTCAGCGCCGCGATCGCCGCTCGTTGAGAGATATTCGAAATATTGGACGTCGTCTGGCTCTGGTAGTTGACCGCGGCGTTCATCACGTCGGGTGCGCTGACCATCCAGCCAATTCGCCAACCGGTCATTGCGTAGGTCTTCGCGACGCCGTTGACCACTACCCAGCGGTCACCCAATTCCGGTGCGACAACGGGCATCGACACGTGCTTGACGTGGCCGTACGTGAGGTGTTCGTAGATCTCGTCGCAGAGTACCCAGATGTCGTGCTCAGCGGCCCAGCGCCCAATGGCCGCAACGTCGTCAGGATGGACAACTGCGCCCGAGGGATTCGACGGCGATACGAAGACCAGCATCTTGGTTTTCGTCGTACGAGCCTTCTCTAGTTCGTCAACCGTCACGCGAAAACCGTTCTCCTCACTGGTCATCACCCGCACCGGCGTGGCACCCGCGAGATAAACAGCTTCAGGGTACGTGGTCCAGTAGGGAGCGGGAATCAAGACTTCGTCGCCCGGATTCAGGGTGGTCATGAAGGACGTGGCCACGGCATGCTTGCCACCATTGGTCACCAGTATCTGACTTGGTGTCACGACGAGACCGGAATCACGCAGGGACTTGGCGGCAATCGCCTCTCGAAGTTCTTGGAGTCCGGCGGTGGGCGTGTACTTATAGTTCACCGGGTCGTAACAGGCCTTGGCCGCGGCCTCAACAATGTGAACCGGGGTCGGGAAGTCCGGTTCGCCCGCGCCATAGCCAATAACCGGTTCGCCGGCTGCCTTTAGCGCCTTCGCCTTAGCGTCCACGGCAAGTGTTGCACTGGGGGCCAAGCCACCTAGTAAGTCACTTACTCTCGAACTCATCGGAGGCTCCGTTCATTTTCCGTAAGAATAAGTCTATGAGTTCTTCTGACATCATCAAGATTCCTGACCAGTTACTTCCCCGCGACGGGCGCTTCGGTGCCGGACCATCCAAGGTCCGCGGCGAACAGTTGAGTGCGCTACTCAACGACAGCTCGACGTACATGGGAACGTCGCACCGACAGGCAACTGTGCGCAACAAAGTGGGTGAGGTCCGCGACGGCCTTCGTGCACTCTTCAATTTGCCCGACGGCTACGAAGTCGTGCTCGGTAACGGCGGGACCACATGTTTCTGGGATGCGGCGACGTTTCACCTCATTAGCGAGCGTTCTCAGCACCTGAGTTTCGGTGAGTTCTCGAGTAAATTCGCGAGTTGCGCCAAGGAGGCTCCACACCTGGGTGATCCTCAGATCATCAAAAGCGACGTGGGAACGCACCCGACGGCAGTCGCTGACGATTCGATTGACCTCTACGCACTAACCCACAACGAGACGTCAACCGGCGTGATGATGCCGATCGTGCGCCCGACGGGCGCCAAGGGTCTCGTCGCCGTGGACGCCACGTCGGCCGCCGGTGGTCTGCTCGTTGATCCCACGCAGTTCGATTGCTACTACTTCGCCCCACAAAAATCATTCGCCTCCGATGGTGGGCTCTGGCTCGCACTCTGCTCTCCCGCCGCGGTAGAGCGCATCGAGTCGCTCAGTGCGTCGGGGCGCTGGACGCCCGCGTTTCTCGACCTCAAGATCGCACTGGACAATTCGCGACTCAATCAGACGTACAACACCCCAGCGCTCGCCACGATCCACATGCTCGCATCTCAAATCAACTGGATGAACGAACAGGGCGGGCTGGAATTCTCCTCCGGACGTTCACGAACGTCGGCCGAGATCCTGTATTCGTGGGCGGAGGCGTCAAGTTTTGCGGAACCGTTTGTTCAAATCCCCGCCGATCGCAGCAACGTGATCGGCACGATTGACTTCAACGAAGAGGTCGATGCCGCGCAGATCGCGAAAATCCTGCGTGCCAACGGCGTCGTCGACACTGAACCGTACCGAAAGCTCGGGCGCAACCAACTACGAATTGCGATGTTCCCGAGCATTGACTCCGAAGACGTCGCATCACTCTGCGCGAGTATTAACTACATCGTGGGAAATCTTTAGCCATCGATAACGCTCGCCGATTGAAGGAGCGACCCTTAGTCGGTGTCGCCGCCTGAGATCTCAGAGACCTTTTGTTTTCCCGCGGAGACGAAGGGCATCATTTCACGTAGTTCCTTGCCAATGTCTTCGATCGGGTGCTTCTTTCCCGCGTCGCGAAGTTCTCGGTAGCGGGGACGTCCGATTTCATTTTCTTTGATCCACTCGGCGGCAAACGTACCATCTTGGATCTCGGTGAGAATCTTTTTCATCTCACCCTTAACCGTCTCGGTGATGATGCGTGGACCTCGAGTGAGGTCACCGTATTCGGCAGTGTCGGACACGCTGAATCGCATACCCGTAATGCCCTCTTCGTACATCAAGTCGACGATCAGTTTCAATTCGTGGAGGCACTCGAAGTAGGCACTCTCCGGCTGGTAGCCCGCCTCCACGAGGGTCTCGTAACCGGCACGTACGAGCGCCGTTACCCCACCGCACAGCACCGCCTGCTCGCCGAACAGGTCGGTCTCGGTCTCTTCAGTGAATGTCGTTTCGAGCACACCGGCGCGCGTTGCGCCGATGCCGTCGGCGTACGCAAGTGCAATGTCGTGCGCGTGACCGGTCGCGTCGTGATGCACTGCAATGAGTGCCGGCACGCCGCCGCCTTCGAGGTAGGTGCGGCGAACGAGGTGTCCGGGTCCCTTGGGCGCGACCATCGCGACGTCGACGTCGTCGGGCGGATTGATCAGGTTGAATCGAATGTTGAATCCGTGGGCAAACAATAAACACTTCCCCGTCGTCAGGTGCGGGGCAATGAATTCGTCGTAGGTGTGCTTCTGATCAGTGTCGGGAACGAGCACCATGATGACGTCGGCTTCCGCACAGGCGTCAGCGATTGAAAGCACCCGTAGTCCGGCCTCTTCGGCTTTCAGTACTGACGACGACTCGTGGCGTAGTCCCACGCGTACGTCAAAGCCACTGTCGTGCAGGTTCAACGCGTGTGCGTGACCCTGGGATCCGTAGCCGAGAATGGCGATCTTCTTGGATCTCAAGAGCTCGGGCTTCGCGTCGGCTTGGTAGTACATCTTGGTCATGGTGTGTTCTTTCTCTCTAACAGATGATTAGGCGTTGGCCGCTCGGCCAAGTCTAGGGAGTGCGACTCGACCGGTTCGGTGGAGCTCGACGTCCGGGTAGACCTCGAGCGAACTTTCCAATTCGTCACAAGCGAATGGAGTTCCGGCGAGCATTACGGTGACGGACACCGCGTCGACGTCGACAATCGATGCTCCGGCACCCGCAATGGTGTCGAGCAGCGCGGTGCGATTGTCGTCATTGACGGCCACGGTCGCAATCAGCAGTTCTCGCTCGAGGGCGTCACGCGGGGCGAGGTCAGTGATTGCTACAACGTTGACGAGCTTGTCGAGTTGGCCAACGATCTGTTCGAGTGGCGCGGACTCGGCGTCGACGACAATTGTCACGCGAGAAAATCGAGCGTTGCGCTCGGCCGGTGCGACCGCGAGTGAGTAGATGTTGAATCCCCGTCGCGCGAACAGTCCGGCAATTCGAGCGAGCACGCCGGCCTTATTCTCGACGAGCACCGAAAGTATGTGGTGGCGCACCGGCGTACGACTCAGGGTGCCGAGGAACGGTTCGGGGCTCACTTCGAGTCTCCCCTCTGGAGAGGATGAACCATAATGTCGTCATTACTCGCTCCCGACGCGACCATCGGGAACACTTTTTCGGAGGCGTCGGTTCGAAAATCGATCACTACGGGGACGTCGTTGATCTCATTGGCCCGGGCGATCACCTCGTGCATCTCTTGAAGGGTGCGCGCGCGAAGTCCCACGCAGCCCATGGACTCGGCCCACTTCACGTAATCGGGTAGGTCGGCGTTGAGGTACACCTCCGAGTAACGCTCTTCGTAGAACATCTCTTGCCACTGGCGGACCATGCCGAGATAAGCGTTGTTGAGGATCGCCACCTTGATGGGAATACCTTCGGCACGTGCCGTCACCAACTCTTGCGCGGTCATCTGGAAACATCCGTCACCGTCGATGCACCACACCGTGCGATCGGGCCGTCCAACTTTGGCCCCGATCGCTGAGGGAACACCGAAGCCCATCGTGCCCGCGCCGCCTGAGTTGATCCACGTACCGGGCTCTTCAAACTTCCAAAACTGTGAGGCCCACATCTGGTGCTGACCTACGCCCGCGGTGACGATCGTCCCGGGGGTCGCCTGGGCGGCGATGGCTTCAATCACGTGCTGGGGACGAAGCGGGCCGTCCTCGGACGGCGCGTCATAGACCAGTGGAAACTCTTCTTGCCACGAGCGAATGGTCTTCCACCACACGTCAAGATTTTTGGGCGTCGCGTCGGCGGCGTCGAGCGCGCGCAGCGCGGCCGCGACGTTGCTCTGAATTGCGACGTCGGCGTGGCGAACCTTGTTAAATTCGGCCTTATCGATGTCGACGTGAATTACCTTGGCATTGGCGGCAAACGATGGGATTCTCCCGGTCACTCGGTCATCGAAACGAGCGCCGAGTGAGATGAGAAGGTCGGACTTTTGGATCGCGGTGACGGCGGTGTACAAGCCGTGCATGCCCGGCATGCCGAGGTGCTGGCCATGTGAGTCGGGAAATGCACCTCGCGCCATCAGCGTGGTGACGACGGGAATCGCCGTGCGTTCAGCGAACGCGAGAAGTTCGGCTGACGCACGCGACTTCAGCGTTCCCCCACCCACGTACAACACGGGGCGTTCAGCGTCATTAATGAGCGCCACGGCGCGGGCAATGGCGTCGTCGTCCAGGACAATCTCGGGCCGGTAGCCGGGCAGATCAAACTCCTCGATCGACGCGGGATACCACCAATCCATCATTGACTGTGTTACGTCTTTGGGCACATCGATCAGGACCGGACCCGGCCGTCCGGTCGTCGCGAGGTGGAACGCGGCCGCGACCGCGCGGGGAATTTCTTGAGCGGACTGGACGAGAAAATTGTGTTTCGTAATCCCCATCGTGATACCCGTAATGTCACACTCCTGGAAGGCGTCGGTACCAATCGAACCAGTGGCGACCTGTCCGGTAATGACGACCAGTGGCGTCGAGTCCATGTGGGCATTGGCGATGGGCGTGACGATATTGGTGGCTCCCGGACCACTCGTGACCATCGCGACGCCCGGTCGACCCGTCGCGAGGGCGTAGCCCTCGGCCATGTGACCCGCGCCCTGCTCGTGACGCACGAGGATGTGGCGAATTGTTGAGTCAATGAGTGGGTCGTAGACCGGCAAAATTGCGCCGCCGGGCAGTCCAAAGATGACGTCGACGCCTTCTTGCTCCAGGCTCTTGATGAGAGCTTGCGCTCCGGAGAGTTGCACTTTGATCCCTTGTTCTTAGATAAGCAAAAAGACCTCCCATCTTTGGGAGGCCTCCAGTGTACGTACGAGCGTGACTACTGGCGCCAGGCGCCTACTACTACCAGAATCTCGTTACGGGTCGTCACGTAACCATCCTTGCACATGAATCGTTCCAGCACAAGAGGCCTAACGAGTCGTGACCGCGCCTTTTTCGGCGCCCTGCACCAAACGAGCAAACTTTTCGAGGACGCCCGTTGTACAGCGCGCGACGAACGGTGCTACGTGTAGTGCCCGTTCAGCGAGTACGTCCGCGTGGACGTCGAGTTCAATGGAGAGTTGGTCAACTTCAATCGTAATGCGGTCACCATCGTGAACGAGTCCAATTGGACCGCCGTCCAGAGCCTCGGGTGCGACGTGGCCAACGCAAAATCCGTGGGTTCCGCCACTGAAGCGGCCATCAGTGACGAGAGCGCAGTCGCCGCCACGACCGACGCCCTTCATAGCACCAGTCACCGCCAGCATCTCGCGCATTCCGGGACCGGCCTTCGGACCCTCGTAGCGGATGACCACCACGGTCTGGGGCATGATCTCACCGGCCATGATCGCCGACATTGCTGCATCCTCTCCGTCAAAAACCCGAGCGGTCCCGGTGAACTGCATCGTGTCAATGCCCGCCACCTTGACGACCGACCCCTTGGGCGCGAGCGAACCCGACAACACCGCAATGCCACCACGAGTGTGGATGGGGTTGCTGACTTCGTGCACCACGGCCCCGTCGGGCCGGTTCGCGTGATAGTCGGCCAAGTTCTCGGCCATGGTCTTGCCACTCACCGTCATCACGTCGCCGTGCAGGAGATCGTTCTCCAACAGGTGTTGCAGAACAACGGGCACACCGCCAATACGGTCGAGGTCGCTCATGTGGTACTTACCGTGCGGCTTCGTGTCGGCAATATGCGGTACGCGTTTCGCGATTTTGTTGAAGTCGTCGAGTTGGAGGTCAACGCGTGCTTCGTGAGCTATTGCGAGAAGGTGCAGCACGGCGTTCGTCGATCCGCCCAACGCCATGACGACCGCGATGGCATTATCGAATGCCTCTCTCGTCATGATCTTTCGCGCGGTGATGCCGTGGTCGAGCAGATTGAGGACCGCCAGCCCTGAGTCGTAGGCAAACTGGTCACGTCGCGGATCGATCGACGGTGCGGACGCACTGCCGAGGATTGACATGCCGAGGGCTTCACCCACGCTCGCCATGGTGTTCGCGGTGAACATTCCGGCACAACTTCCTTCTCCCGGACAGGCCGCGCACTCAATTGCCTTTAACTCGGCGTCACTCAGTGTCCCCACCGCGTTCGCCCCCACCGCTTCAAAGACCGACGTAATATCGAGCGCTTCACCATTGAGTTCACCCGGCAGAATCGTGCCGCCGTAGAGAAAGACACTGGGCACGTCGATGCGAGCGGCGGCCATCAACATGCCTGGCAACGACTTGTCGCATCCAGCGAGCGTGACCATCGCGTCGAATCGTTCCGCGTGCATCACCGTCTCCACCGAATCGGCAATGACTTCGCGCGATACGAGTGACGCGCGCATCCCTTCGTGACCCATGGAGATACCGTCGGACACCGCGATCGTGACGAACTCAAAGGGAACTCCCCCGCCGTCTCGAACGGCGACCTTTGCTCGCTTCGCCAGACGGTCGAGGGGCAGGTTGCACGGTGTCACCTCATTCCAACTTGAAGCGACACCGATCTGCGGTTTGGACATATCGGCGTCCTGCAGTCCCATCGCACGCAACATCGCTCGAGCCGGAGCCCGACCGTTACCGAGCGTGACCTGAGAACTACGTGGAGTTGGGTGCGGAGCCATGGGGGAAGTCTACGGAAACCGTGATGGGTGACAAAATGTTCGCTGCGAAGTGACGCCGCGTCACTTCCGAGGTGGCGTCACACTTACTGTTTCACCGTTCGCGAGAAGTTCGACCCAGGTTTGACCGGGTCGAAGCGGAATGACCTTGCCCGCGCTCGAACGAAACGCGGTCGGTGTAGCTATTTTGGAACGAAACCACCTGCCCTTTTGTAGTCGTCCGTCACTAAATATGTCAACCGGCCCCGACCCCGTCAGTTTTGCTTCGGAGCCTTCTACGCCAACGCCGCCGAGGTAGTTCACGAACATTACGACCACGTTCGTTGGCGACACCTGCACGCCGGTCGCCGTCACGTCCGCCCGGCCAAAGATTGAGCGAACCCACGACTTGGATTTTCCATTCCACTGATAGAACGTCGCGTAACCCGCGAGAAAATTGACGCTGAACGAGGCGACGGGCGCACCCCTCGGGGCACTCGTCCTTGGAATATACGTAAAAAGTGCGTGTGGAGGGTGAACCCTGCCACCCAACTTCATCAGCGCTGAAGGGATCGCGAAAAGATTATGGGGTGGGGGTCGCGACAAGTCCCGAAACATTGCCCCGTGGGCGTTGGACTGATCAATGAGTTGCACGGGGGCAGTACGAATGGAGTCGACGGCGTACGCCGCTCCGCCCGAAAAGGCAAAGAGTCCACCAATCGGAAAAACAATCTCGCGGTCAGTTCGACGAACCGACCGAACCGGTCCCACGCGCGCGGGCAGATTTGAGTTGAAGATGGCGGCCAAGCGAGTAATGCCACCCTCGACGATCTCTTCGTAGACCACGTCGGCCCTTTCGAGGCCGTACTGGGGATGAGCTAGTTGCGTGTTGTCCATCTTGATGGTCAGGGCAGAACGGCGCTTGGTAATCGCCGTCGGATCAGGCAAACCGGTTAACGCGGCGACTCGATGATGTCTGATCGTCGTCGTGGTGGTGGGCGCTGTCGTCGAAGTGGTCGATGTCGTAGTGGTCGTTGAGATATCGGCTATTGCCACGGTAGACACACCGAGGCACATCGCCAGGGTCGCTCCTAGTACAACAACGAATCGACGCACAATTGAAAACTACTTGATGGCGAGCGGCGCGCCGTTCACGCCGACCACTTATCGTTTCGCTCGAAGTTCGGCGATGACGGCCTTGCCATTGGCTTGTCCTTTGGTGACCTTCATAACCTGGCCAATGAAGAATTGGGCCAATTTGTCATCACCGTCCAGGTAACGTCGCCACTCATCAGGAAATTGTGTAATTAACTCGCCGACGGTTGCGCCGAGCGAGTCCGACGATAACTGCTCGAATCCCAGAGACGTCGCAATCGATGCCGGGTCTCCCCCGTGAGCCAGCACTTCGGCGAGCACCGTCTTGGCCTGCGTGGCAGAGAGCGTGCCGTTCTGTTCCATCAGCAACGTGGCACTAAATGACGCACTACTGAAGCCGTCAATTTTCTCGATGCCCGCCGCGAGTTCGTTGGCCGCTCGAGCGAGGGCGATGCCCGCTTCGAGGCCCCGGTCGAGCGCCTCGTGGACGAATGGGTCCAGCCCGAGGTCGATGATGACTTCAACGGCGTCGAGTTGCGCCTGATTCGGACTGTCGAGTCGAGCCGTCAGCTGTGCACGACGTTCGGCGGGCATCGGAGGAAGTCCGGCGCGCACCTTCTCTTGCCAGGCCGCATCGGGAGCGAGATCAACGAGGTCCGGTTCGCGGAAGTAGCGATAGTCCTCCGCCTCTTCCTTGGTTCGCATCGTTGAGGTGGTGCCGAGATTCTCGTCCCAGTGACGAGTCTCTTGGCGGATAGTGCCGCCTCCCTCAAGGTGTTCAACCTGCCGCTGGCCCTCATAATCAATGGCGCGCTGGAGACTACGCAGGGAGTTAAGGTTCTTAATTTCGCACCGTGTCCCGAACGGGTCGCCGGCCTTACGCACCGACACATTGGCGTCGATACGCATCGATCCCTCCTCCATACGGCCATCGGACGCCCCCGTGGCGATGAGGATGCCTCGAAGCTCGACGGCGTAGGCCCGAGCTTGGGCCGCACTTCGAATGTCGGGTCCCGACACGATTTCGACTAGCGGCACGCCCGAGCGGTTGTAGTCAACGAGCGAGCGATCGGCACCGTGGATGCGCCCGCTGCCCCCGAGGTGAGTCGATTTACCGGTGTCCTCTTCGAGGTGTGCCCGTTCAATGGACACTCGCGATCCGTCGGGCAGGTCCAAATGACCACCCGAGTTGATCGGAAGGTCGTACTGACTGATCTGAAAATCCTTTGGCATATCGGGATAGAAGTAGTTCTTACGGTGAAAGGTCGACGGGGCGATGCGACTGTGCAGGGCCATGCCAATCGCCATCGCGAGTTCAATCGCGCGCACGTTCAGCACCGGTAGTGCACCGGGCAGCCCGAGACAGACGGGGCACACGTTCGTGTTCGGTTCGTCGCCGAACGCATTCACGCACCCGCAGAACATCTTGGTCGCCGTCTTCAGTTCGGTATGTACTTCGAGTCCAACAACCATTTCCCAACCGTGGTCAAGGGTCATGCGCCACCATTAGCAATCTCGAGCACTCGAGCGGCGGCGAAGAGCCCCGCTTCACTGCGCCCGGGCCCGAGCAGCTGCACGCCAATAGGCAGGTCGGCTTCACCGGTGCCGAATGGCACCGAGACCGCCGCTTCACCGGCGAGGTTGGTCGGGATCGTAAAGACGTCGGAGAGATACATCGCCATCGGATCCGCGGTCTTCGCGCCGAATTCAAACGCGACCGACGGCGTCGTCGCGCCAATCAAGAAGTCGGCGTTGACGTACGCGCGGCGAAAGGCGTCGATCATTTGCGTGCGAACCTTGAGCGCCTGTCCGTAGTACGCGTCATAGTAACCGGTCGACAGGGCGTAGGTGCCGAGCATGATGCGCCGCTTCACCTCCGCGCCAAAACCGGCGGTGCGCGTCGCCTCCATCATGGCGGTGACGTCATCCCCGTCCACCCGATTTCCGTAGCGGACGCCGTCGAATCGTGCGAGGTTCGACGAAGCCTCCGCCGGGGCAATCAGGTAGTAGGCGGAGAGCCCTAATCTCAGTTCGGGAATTGACATTTCGACCACGGTGGCGCCCGCCTCGGTCAACACGTCAATGGCCCGATGCACTGACGCCACGACGTCGTCGTCGGCGCCTTCGATGAGTTCACGAACGACGCCAATCCGCTTACCCGCCACGCCATCGTTGACGTGCGCGACGAGTGATGGCGCGGGCTCGGGAAGCGACGTCGAATCCATGCAGTCATACCCCGCGATGGCTTCGAGGAGTAACGCCGCGTCCGTCACTGTTTTTGCGAACGGTCCAATTTGATCAAGGGAACTCGCGAAGGCAATCAGTCCGTATCGCGACACGAGACCGTAGGAAGGCTTCATGCCAATGATTCCACAGAGCGCCGCGGGCTGGCGAATGGATCCACCGGTATCGCTACCGAGGGCCAGTGGCGTCATATCGGCCGCGACCGCCGCCGCGGAGCCGCCCGACGATCCACCGGGTACCCGCGACGGGTTAAGGGGATTGCGAGTGGGACCGAACGCCGAATTCTCGGTTGATGATCCCATGGCGAATTCGTCCAGGTTCGTTTTACCGACGGGAATCGCGCCGGCGCTCACCAATCGATCAATGACGGTCGCGTTGTACGGAGGTCGCCAACCCTCGAGAATCTTCGACGAACAGGTCGTGGGAATCCCCGTCTGACACATGTTGTCCTTGATCGCGATCGGTACTCCCGCGAGCGGACCGACCACTTCGCCACGCTGCACTCGCTCGTCGACGAGCGCGGCCGCGACTCGCGCACCTTCCTCGTCGACGTAGAGAAAGACGTTCAGTTCACTGTTTCGCTCGCGAATTCGTGCGAGCGACGTGCCAACCTCCGCCGTGGCGGTCGTGGCGCCGCTCTGGACATCACGTGAAATCTGTTCGGCACTCTTCACGGTGCCTCTCCCAAAATGCGCGGTACGGCAAATCGGCCGTCTTGTGCGTCGGGCGCCATCTCCAGGATGCGGTCTCGATCGAGCGACGGACGAATGACGTCATCGCGCACGACATTGATTAGCCCGTATGAATG
>JBBQGY010000015.1:0-19874 GCA_038323435.1 Acidimicrobiales bacterium | reverse complement strand
ATTACCGGTGACGTCGACGCCACCACGTGGTCACGACTCGTCGAAGCCGGTTGGCGTCTTGGTCAGCGGCTCTTGTATCTCGAGCACGCCAATTTGCGTGGCGACGATGTGGCGGAACTTCAAGTTCGACTGGCGCAACTCGGTTTCAACCCCGGGCGGATCGACGGCATCTTCGGTCAACTACTCGAGGCCGCGCTCATGGATTTCCAGCGAAACTGCGCCCTCGAACCCAGTGGCGCACTGACGCGCGCCACTCTCCGCGAACTGGTACGCCTAACGTCGTACGGGCCAACACGCCAACTCGTCACCGAAGCTCGATCGATCGCCGGTTTCGACGACGATCCCTCCGGCCCGCTGGTCTTCTGTGGCCATAGCCCATTGGCGTCGCTGCTCGCAAGGACGAGCGCCGAAACGTTGGACGTCACCCAACTCGGTGCCCAGAGTCCCGACGCGGTCGCCGCCTACGCGAACGACAACCACGCCTGTGCCGTGGTCGCGGTCGAAAGTCTCAATGAGATTGAAGGTGTCCATCTCCACTACTGGGAGAGTTACCGATCGCATTCGCAACGTGGCCAGCACCTCGCGCGGTCTATTTCTTCGGCGCTCGCGTTACTTGATGATCCCGTTCGCGTCGAGGTAACAGGAATGGCGTTGCCTCTGCTACGCGAAACACGAATGGCCACACTACTGATCGAGCACAGCAATCTCGCTGAAAGCGTGCTCGAATCGCTCGCGGTGGCGATTTGCCCGGTGTTGGAGAAAGTTATCCACAGGCGGGACTAAAATCTCACTCGAAAGTAGGGTAAATCGCCGATGAAAACCCTTTGTTCCTCGCACATTTCACGAAACCCACAACTTCATCCACAAGTTGGGGATAACTTCAACAAGAGGGTTATCTTGAAGGTTGAGACTTAGGTCGGATTAGAAATCGCAATGTAGATGCGTTCCAGATCGTCTAGATCCGCAAAGTCAATGATGATACGACCGTTACGGCCCTTCAGGTCAACGTGCACTCGAGTATCGAGATAGTCCTCGAGCAGATGTTCAAGTTCGGCGACGCTCGCGTCGGGCACGGGACGGAGTCGTGGTGCTCCGCTTTCGGGCTTTATTGAAGATTCGCTTTCAACTGCAGGCTTTGGTTCAAGGAAGACCTTCACCGCTTCTTCCGTGGCCCGCACCGACAGTTCATTCTTGATAACTCGCGCCACCATGGTGGACTGGGCGTTCGAGTCAGTAATCCCTAAGAGCGATCGAGCGTGCCCGGCCGTTATTTGCGACGTGGCCAACGCTGCTTGCGCGGTCTCCCCCAGTTGGAGTAGTCGTAATGTGTTCGTAATATTTGCCCTACTTTTGCCAACTCGCTGAGCAACCTGCTCGTGCGTGAGATCAAACTCGTCGATCAACTGTTGGTAGGCCGCAGCCTCTTCTAAGGGGTGTAAGTCAACCCGGTGCAGATTCTCGACCACCGCCTGTTCGAGCGCCAGTCGGTCATTGACGTCAACTTGGACGAGGACCGGCACTAGTTCAAGTTCCGCCAATATTGCCGCTCGCCAACGACGCTCGCCCGCAATTAACTCATATTGTTCGGGTTCGCCGTCCACCGGTCGGACGATTATTGGTTGCAAGACGCCGAGCTCTTTCACTGACGACGCCAACGTCTTGAGGCTCTCGTCATTGAATGCTTTACGGGGTTGGAAGGGATTGGGACGGATTGAAGCCACCGGCACTCTACGAAGGGGGCCCTCTGTCGGGGCCATGGTCTCGGTGGCCGCCGGTTCTTCGCCTTCGGGAATGAGGGCGCCGAGGCCCTTGCCTAAACCTGGTTTCCTAGCCATTCAATATCTCCTCTGCTAGAGCGCGGTACGCCTTTGCCCCTTTGGACGTTGGATCGAATGCGGTGATGGGCTGACCAAAGGACGGGGCCTCGGCCAAACGGACGGTGCGCGGAATAACGGTCCTGCATAGTTCGTGTTCGAAGTGACGGCGCACTTCCTTCGCGACGTCGCCCGACAATGTGATCCGGGAATCGTACATTGTCAACACCACCTTGGTAATTCGAAGGGTTGGATTGAGATTCTTTTGAACCAGGTCGACAATCCTTTGAAGTTGGGTAAGTCCCTCAAGTGCGTAAAACTCGGTCTGTACGGGCACCATTATCTCGGTTGCGGCCGCAAAAGCGTTGATTGTGATGAGTCCGAGGGACGGGGGACAGTCAATGAATATGAAATCAAAGTCGCCTTCCACCGAGCCGATGGCCTTCTTGAGACGAAGTTCCCTGGAGATTACTGATGTGAGTTCCTGTTCCACCCCGGCTAAATCGAGGGTCGCAGGCGCCACGAAGAGGTTTTTGTAGCCAGTCGGCTCAACGATGTCGACCATTGGTACATCGTTCAGTAAAACGTCGTATACCGATTTCTCAAACTGGCGGCCGTCGACACCGAGTCCGGTGGTGGCGTTACCCTGAGGATCAAGGTCCACGATAAGGACTCGCTTATCCATTTCGGCCAAAGCCGCCCCTAGGGACGTCGTCGTGGTTGTCTTTCCTACGCCGCCCTTTTGATTGGCCACAGCAAAGATCCTCATTGTGCTGGCGTCCGCCATGGGCCTCATTCCGACTTAGGGTATTTTCCGACACTTCGTCGAACCCTGCCATTCAACTCGCTTTTGCTCGATTCGTCAAGTATCAGTGTTTCACGTGAAACCTAGGACCCCTTGCGAACAATGTTTCACGCTGCCACGAAGAGTGCACGCTGCAATCACTTCTGAGTATTTCCAATGCCGTCGCTCTGAAACTTCACAACCGTGGCCAATGTTTCACGTGAAACATTGGCTCACAAATACCGTATCCCAACATCTCTATATCTTTGGCAGCCGCGCATCGAGCAACGGGCCCATCGTGAAATTACGCACTGATTCTGATGTTTCACGTGAAACATCAAAAATGACATGCCCGACCTGAAATTCAGATGTCTAGGTGCGCGTACCTGGGATTCTGTATGTTTCACGTGAAAGATACATTTCAACTTCGAGGAACAGAGTCGCTCGTCTGGGAGATAGCAATTTCCTTTTGAACTGCTATCGACGTCAATTGGCACCACAAGGACGTAGGCAGAACCTGACTAACTATGCCGGCTCCCGCAAGTCGCCGAAAGTACGTTTGGCCTCAATGTAATAAACAACTGAATGTTTCACGTGAAACATCAGAAGATGGGCTTCTTCCGGGGTGTTCCGATTCTCCTGGGAAACTCTGGCGGTGTCGGTGCGATCTTCAATAGAATTTGGAAAGCCGAACCGCTTCTGACACGGCCCTGACTTTCGAGTCCCATCAATGCAAGCCCCCGTTGGCTCCAACGATCGATGACCGAATCATCAGGAGGTTCTGAGACGATCATGAGTCCCCCAACGTTCAAAAATCGAACGCCGCACTCCGCTGTTACCGATGGAGGGCCAAAAGAACGAGCGGTAACTAAATCAAAACCATCTTCGAGACGGTGGATTCGGGCTACTTCCTCCACTCTTCCGATAAT
The DNA here is from genome assembly GCA_038323435.1 of Acidimicrobiales bacterium. Lineage (GTDB taxonomy): Bacteria > Actinomycetota > Acidimicrobiia > Acidimicrobiales > RAAP-2 > RAAP-2. The sequence continues at coordinate 16,347 of JBBQGY010000015.1, read as the reverse complement.
GACCTCCCCATTGGGGGGAGCGTCATTCCAGTTCAATACCTCTTTCAAGAAATTGGCTCTTTTGGCCATCGAATCGGTGAAAATTGCTTGCTGGCGCCAACGTTGTAGCAGTACCAAACCCGGTAAGCCGCCACCGCTCCCCAGGTCGAGGAACGCCTCCGGTGGAGCCGTCCTTCGCTCTTCCCAACACTGGGCGAAGCCCTCCGCGTGCTCGATATGAGGTTCAATAGGACTGGGCCCTAAATAGCCCCGCGCCCTCGATTCCTCGAGGGCGCGGTTCAACCAGTCACTGTTCACGAGTCAATTATGCTGGGGCGACCACCACAAAGCGGCGAGGGTCTTCGCCCTCTGAGCGGGTAATCACACCAGTACTTTCAGTGAGTGCGTCATGAATTGCCTTGCGATCCGCGGCCGACATTGGTTCGAGCGCGCGCTCTTCTCCAGTATCAACAACTTCTTGGGCGACTTGTTGGGCAAATCGCCCAAGTGCAGCCACCCGACGTTCGCGGTACTGCGCAACGTCTACCAAAATGCGATCGGTTCGGCTCGGGCTCTTTGATTGGACCACGGTCCTGGTGACTTCTTGCAGGGCCTGCAGCGTTGTGCCTCGCGGACCAACCAGAACACCGAGTTCCGTTGCCGGCGACGCGTTTACCGAAAGTTCGACCGTCTCCTCGTCGAGCTCCTTCACCGTGACATCGGCGGTGATGTTCATTGACGCCAGAAGTCCGACAAGGAACTCCTTGGCGATTGATCCCTGCTCGGCTAGCGAAATTCCTTCAGCCATGGTGTCCTCCTTTAATGGACTCTTGTCAGATCGAGGGGCCGATTTGACCGCTCCATCAGTTGAGCGGCTCTCGCCACCACTCTTAACCTTCTCTTTACGGTTGGGCGCGTCATCGCTGCCTTTGGCAGTGCGCGGCTTGTCGGATCGGCCATTGCCCGTGCGCGGACGATCGTCGCGACCGCCGGAACGACGTGAACGCTTGGGACGAGGACCACTCGGACGGACCCGAGCACGAACTCGAGCTTCCCCGCGAACGCGACCAAATAGTCCGGCCTTTGGCTCTTCGAGTATTTCTACTTCCGCGTCGTCGCGGTGAACTCCCAGGTGGGCGAGGGCTCGGTCGGTCGCCTCATCAATTGATTTTCCAGTAGTTTCTACCCAATCCATGGGTTAACGCGCCTTTCTCTTCCGCTTCGCTTTTGAGCGAGACTGTGGCTGTGACTTCATAGTTGAAGGTTTCGGGGTTGTGGGCGAAGGCTTCTTTTCGACGACGAGCTTTGCCTCAGGCGCCGGGATTTCGCGCTCAACGGCTTTATTCGCACCGTTCTTGTGCGGGTTCGAAACGCCGGCCCGAAACATGAGATCTTGAGTAATTATGCGAATTGCTGTTGAAATAATCATATACAGCACGACGGCCGCGGGAATGACCATGTAGAAGTAGGCGAACACCAGTGGGAGGAACCGCTGCATGGCCTGCTGCTGGCTGGGCATCGCTTGGCCGGTTTTACGATTTCGATTATTCATCTGCGCCATCTGGAAATACTGCAATCCCACGGCCGCAGCGACGAAAACAATGAACGGAATTTGAGCGACGAATGAACTGTGGGCGCTAAAGAGCTTGAGGTTGAGGTCCATTCCGAAGGCCTTGATGGAGCCACCCGATACGACGAGATGGTGGTACATCTTTGATGACGAAGGGATGTAACGGGGTTGAGCTACGCGGACCCCGTGCACAAGCACCTGGTTCGAGAGTCCCTTGATGACGCTGTAAAGAATGAAGAGAAAAGGCGCTTGCAGTAGTACGGGCAGGCAACCCCCCACGGGATTAGCGCCTTCTTCTTTGTACAGTCGCATCAACTCTTCATTGAGGAGTTGACGGTTTTCGGCTCCCTTGTATTTCTGTTGCAGCTTCTTGATTTCGGGCTGCAACTTCTGCATCGACATCATTGACTTGGTGCTCTTGATGGTGAACGGAGTCAGCGCACCCATGATCACAATCGTCAAAAGCGCAATCGCAATGGCGTAGTTGGGGATTAGGCCGTAGAAGAACGCCAGAATCCACCCGAAAAGATGGAAGATCGGCTGAAAGATTGAGCCAATGGTGTGGGCAAAGGACTTCATCGCTGTGGACTCCTAGTTGTCTTCGGTTCGGGAACTTGGTCCACGCCGTGAGGGCCGAGGGGACGGCAGCGACCCAGTCGCCGCAGTGCTAGGCCGGTCCCACGCCATGCGCCGTGCACTTCTAGGGCTTCGAGGGCGTAGTTGGAGCATGAGGGGTAGAAGCGGCATGGTGATGGTCGGCCTGATGTCAGTCGCTGATAGGCGCGAAGAAGCGCCGTCAGCCCTTTGACGACGAGCGAAAGCTCAGAGGACACTGGCTCGCTCGAGCGCTGCTTGAAGGTGGTGTTGGAGTTCTTCATAAGTAAGTTTCCCGGTTTCATTACCACACCTGATCAGGTAATTACCAGGTGTAGGTTGAGGGTGAAGGTCATCTACGATGGCCCGAAGTCGACGCCGGACCCGATTACGGACCACTGCGTTGCCGACCTTTCGACTGATTGCGTAGGCCACAGCCACCGAAGGGATTTCTTGGGGTGTCGCCACGAAACTGATTCGTAGTGGCCCACTTTGTCCCCGCCGAGAAGGTGTAGCGAACAACGCAAACTGACGTCGGGTACGAACCCGATCTGGCACGTTCGCTTAGACCGTCAACTGGTGACGGCCCTTGTCGCGACGAGCCTTAAGTATGGCACGGCCAGCGCGAGTTCGCATTCTGGCGCGAAAACCGTGGGTTTTAGCCCTCTTTCGCTGATTCGGCTGATAGGTACGCTTCACAAAATCCTCTTCTCAAGCTGTTTTGATGCGCTTCGCGGCACCCCCTAGAGGTCGCTGGCGCGCTACTAGGAACAATCTTATCCCACGTGACGAGTCCTCCGGCAAAGAGATCGAAATGGGTGTATGGTAACTCTCCCTACGCGCATGAAAGCCACCCACCATGGCCGTCTGCCTGTGGACAAAGTGTAGTTCTACCTGTGGAGGAAGCCCGTGCAAGCTGGCGAGGAGATCTGGTCAGCACTGCGAGACTCCTTACGTGGCAACGCTTCTGAGGCCGTTTGGGCTGCCGGACTTAACACACTGCGCCTTGTGGATTACCACGATGACCAGATCGTCATCGGTGCGCCGAACCAAATTCAACTCTTGCGCGTGCAACAGCGCTACCTGCCCTACATCACCGAGCAGGCCCAGCGGCTCGTTGGTCACGATGTCCACGTTTCGCTCACGCTGAGTGACGCAACACCCGGGGGCGAACCGTCCGAAGAGATCGTCGCTGAATCAGAGGTGGCGCCGCCGGTGCAATTTGTGGCCAGCGCCGACCGACCCGCACGACTCGATCCTCGCATGACGTTCGATTCTTTTGTGCCCGGTTCGTCCAACCGCCTCGCATTCGCGGCGGCCCAGTCTGTGGCTGAAACACCTGGTCGTGCGTATAATCCACTGATGATTTACGGTAATTCAGGCCTTGGCAAGACCCACTTACTTCACGCAATCGGTAACTACGTGCAGGAGAATTATCCCGGTCGCAAAGTCCTCTACGTCTCCACCGAGACGTTCCTCAATGACTTCATTCGCGCAATTCAGACGCGTACTCAGTTGGCGCTGCACGAGCGCTATCGCGAGAATGACGTACTGCTCATTGACGACATTCAGTTCATGGAGACCCGTGGTGAGACCTTTCATGAGGAGATCTTTCACACGTACAACGCGCTGCACGGCGAAGGTAAGCAGATCGTCCTGACATCAGACCGTTCGCCGCGCGACCTCGCCGGACTCCAGGATCGATTCCGAAGTCGTCTACTGCAAGGTCTGGTCACCGAAATTGATCAGCCGGATCTCGAAACCCGAATTGCGATTCTTCGTTCGAAGGCTGAGCGCGAAGGCATTGCTCTTCCCAATGACGTTGCGGAATGGATTGCGCATCGTGTCCGTGACAACATTCGCGAACTCGAGGGCTCAATTACGATGCTTCGCGCATTCGCGAATCTTCGTCAAGAACCAATTTCGTTAGAGCTGGCTAAAACCCACCTCACCAACCTCGGTCAAGAGCAGATTGTCTTGAAACCAGAAACTATTCTCTCGGTCGTCGCAGATTTTTACGGTCTCTCCGTAGAAGACGTCCGGGGATCGAAACGGCTGCGTCCGCTGGTCCACGCACGCCACATTGCGATGTACCTCATACGTGATCTCTTGGACAACTATTCGTATCCGATGATTGCAAGAATTTTCGACGGTCGTAATCACACGACCGTGATCAGCGGCGTCGAGAAGATCAAGGAACAGATTACCCTGAACCCCGAAGTGCTGGCTCAAGTCAATCAACTCAAGCGTCGACTGCAGGGGGAGAATAGAGAATAGTTTGTGCGCAACCTTCGGGCCGACCTGTTGATTACACGTCGACAACTACGACGTACTCCACATGACTTCAGCCTTGAACGCGGATGGTTGAAGGATTTACTCACAGAGCTGTGCGTAGAACTACCCCGTCGAAGTCGTGCTTGATCAGGGTCGTTACCAAGAAACCCACATATCCACAAACCTACTACTACTAAGACTTCTCCACATACAAAAACACACCGTAACCTCAGTACCGAAGAAAGGCAGTCACATGAAGTTCAAGTCAGAACGCGACATTCTCGTTGAAGCACTTAGTGCGGCGAGCCGAGTTGTTGCGACGCGTCTCATCGGTGCATCGTCGGGTGTACTCCTCTCGCTTACCGGCAACCAACTTGTTGTCACGGGTACCGACCTGGATATCACGGTTCGTACGAGTGTCGACGTCATTGGTATCGAAGATGGGTCTTCGGTGGTGCCGGCGCGTCTCATTGTTGACGCGGTGCGCTCACTCGAAGCGGGCGCGGTCACGATCTCCAGCAATGATGAAAATGTTGAGGTATCACTCGGTCGAGCCAAGTTTTCACTTCGGACATTTTCTGTGGTGGACTATCCGAAACTTCCACCCGTCACTGGACCACTGACCTCAATTGCGGCCGTCGATCTAATTCAAGGACTCAATCAGGTAGTGCGCGCGGCCGCCAACGACGACGCACGCCCGCTGCTCACCGGCGTGTTGTTTACTACCGACAGTGGCGCACTTCGACTCATCGCTACCGACTCCTATCGATTGGCCGTACGTGATGTTCCCGGGGTCGATGGAATCGGAGGATCACACGATCTCTTGGTGCCGGCGAGAGCTCTCCAAGAACTTCAGCGAGCGGCCGGATCACTCGACGGGGAAGCCACGATAGGCGTCACACTCACTGACGCGGAAATCTGTTTCGTCGTGGGCAGTACGAGCATTGCCTCGCGACTCATTGACGGCAACTATCCCTCGGTTCTTCAACTTATTCCCGCGAGTTATCCAAATCAACTACGGGTCGCGAAGGATACGTTGCTGACGTCGTTGAAGCGCGCAAAGTTGCTCGCGAAAGACTCGACGTCCTCGGTGCGCCTCACCATGAAGGATCGATCCGTCGAGATTCGAACCCAGAGTCACGACGCCGGTGACGTCGAAGATAATGTCGACGCGGACTACAACGGTGAAGAGATCACCATTGCGTTCAATCCCAGTTTCTTGATTGACGGCATTGAAGCAGTTTTCGGTGACGAAGTGGTACTCGAGATGTCCGACTCGGTTCGTCCCGCAATGGTGCACGGAGTTGAAGACGTGAGATTCCGCTATCTACTGATGCCAGTGCGCGTCCAGTAGGTCGGATTAAGCGCCGTGGGTCTCCACGAACTTCGGCTGCGCAACTTCAGACTGTTTTCGGAATTGGCCTTTCAACCTGATCGCGAGGCCATTACGGTGCTCCTTTCCGCGAACGGCACGGGCAAAACGTCGGTCCTCGAAGCTGTTTACGCAATGGCGACCGCCTCATCTTTTCGATCAAGCTCGGCGAGCGACATGATCAAGTCCGGCGAAGTGGTTGGCGAAGTCCACGGCGTTCTCTTTCAGCGCGACCGCCGAGTCCAGGTCGATCTCACCCTGACCCGCGGAATTCGCAACACCACAAAACGAATGTTGGTGAATGGTCAGCGGCCCAAGTCGAGGGCTGAACTTTCCGAGACGCTTCCGCTCACCGTTTTTACGCCCGAGGGAGTGGACGTCGTTCGTCAAGGACCCGAGAATCGAAGACTCTTTCTCACCAATCTTTTGACGGATGTGCACCCCAACACGGGCGACGTCATCGAGCGATTTACGCGAATCCTGAGCCAACGCAATGCGCTGCTACGTGGGTTACAGGGAGAGCGACCCGGACCAACCCAACACGACGAACTCGACGTGTGGACCGCGGACTTCTGTTCCGTAAGTGAAGAACTCGTCGTTCACCGTGAACGACTGCTGAAGGAACTGTCGCCACTCGTTGAGAAGTACTACCACGAGCTCGCGCACGACAGCGTGCCCGTTGGTGTCGAGTACGAACATTCATGGACGGGTTCGCTCATCGACGCGGTTCGCGCGGCGTTTGACGACGACCGATTTCGCGGCCACACTACGCGTGGTCCACAACGCGACGACATCGCGCTCACACTGAATGATCGCGATACTCGCCGCCAAGCGTCCCAGGGCGAGCAGCGAACATTGGCGCTGGCCTTGCGGTTGGCGGGCCACGAACTCGTCCAACAGATGCGCGGAGTTGACCCCCTGCTCCTACTCGATGATGTATTCAGTGAGCTCGATCCACTGCGGAGCCATCGTCTTCTGCACCTGCTTCCATCAGGACAAACATTAGTGACTACGGCGTCGCCATTACCCGAGGGAATGAATCCCGCGGTGGTAATTGATCTGGCTCGGATGCTCGTTTGACGCCGCGCGACGAACAACCAGCAACCCTCGGCGAGCTCCTGCACACGCTCGCCGGGCGACTGCGTAAAGTCGACCTTCGGCTCATTGATGAAGTGCGGGCGCTCTGGCCCAGTGTGGTCGATTCGACTATTTCGCAACACTGTCGGCCCGAGTTCGTGAAGAACGGAGTGCTGCTGGTGAGCGTGCCATCGGGCGCGTACGCGCAGCGTGTGATGAGTGATGGTGAATCCATCCTTGAAGGATTTTCTTCCCTCGGATCGCGCGCGCCGACGTCCATTCGTACGGTGCTCGCACCGCCCGAAAATCGGTAAGAGAAGTGCTCGAAAGCGACCGTTGAGCGTCTCGATGTAACGGCCGATCGGGTAGGATAGAACAGTCGAAAAATTGTGTTCGACCGCGCGAAAGCGCCGATTTTTGTTACCGAAAGGAATCCTTCGTGGCCGAGAGGAAAAAGGGATCCGCTAGCTACGGAGCGAGCGATATCACTGTTCTCGAAGGTCTCGAACCGGTTCGAGTTCGACCGGGAATGTACATTGGCTCCACCGGGCCATCCGGTCTCCACCACCTCGTGTGGGAAGTCGTGGATAACGCCGTGGACGAGGCGATGGCCGGCTACTGCACCCACATTGACGTCACGATATTGTCCAACGGCAGTTGTCGCGTCGTCGACGATGGCCGAGGTATTCCCGTCGAAAATCATCCGCAATATCCCGATAAATCGGCGGCGGAAGTGGTGTTGACCGTTCTGCACGCCGGTGGAAAGTTTGGCGGCGAAGGGTACAAGGTGTCGGGTGGACTGCACGGCGTCGGCGTCTCGGTGGTGAACGCCCTTTCCAGTGAACTCATCTTGGAGATCGACCGCAACGGTGAGCATCACCAGTTGGTGTTTCATGACGGTGGCAAACCGCAGGGTGGCTTGAAAGTTACCGGACCGGTACCGCGCGGTCGCACTGGGACGACGGTTACCTTCACGCCCGACCCGACAATTTTCGAAGACGTGGAGTTTCGTGCACAAACGGTGCTCGAACGACTTCAGATTATGGCGTTCTTGAATCGTGGTCTCGAGATTCGATTCGAGGACCTTCGCCCCGGTCGCGAAACTAAAGAGACGTACAAGTACAACGGCGGCATCGTCGATTACGTTCGCCACCTCAACAACGCGAAAGAGTCACTCTTTCGAAAGGTCGGATCGTTCGAGCAGTCCGAAGATAACCAAGAAGTTGAAGTCGCGTTCCAGTGGAATACCGGTTACTACGAAAGCATTCACTCATTCGCGAACGGCATCTCCACCATTGAAGGCGGCATGCACGAAGAGGGGTTTCGTAAGGCGATCACCAACGTCGTCAATCGCTACGCACGAAAGCGCAATCTCTTAAAGGAAAAGGACGAAAATCTCCAGGGCGACGATGTCCGTGAAGGCCTCACGGCCATTATTGCCGTTCGCCTCGCCGAACCACAGTTTGAGGGTCAGACCAAGGGCAAACTTGGCAACGTCTCCATTCGCTCGCTCGTCGAGCGAGCGACCAACGAAAAACTCGCAGACTGGCTGGAGGAAAACCCGAAGGAGGGCAGCCAGATCGTGGCGAAGGCAGTGCAGGCCTCACGCGCCCGCATGGCCGCGCAACAGGCCCGTGCGCTCACTCGGCGAAAGAGCGCGCTCGACGGTGCCGGACTTCCAGGAAAGCTCGTTGACTGCTCCTCGAGCGAACCGCGCGAGTGTGAACTGTTTATTGTCGAAGGAAACTCCGCGGGTGGATCGGCGAAGGACGCACGCAATCCTCGCAACCAGGCGATTTTGCCGATTCGCGGAAAAATTCTCAACGTGGAAAAGGCCCGCTCCGACAAAATTCTTCGGAACACGGAAATCCAGGCGTTGATTTCGGCGATTGGCGCGGGCGTTGAAGCTGACTTTGACGTCAGCAAGATTCGCTACGACAAAATTATCCTTCTCGCCGACGCCGACGTTGACGGTAGCCATATTCGGACCCTTTTGCTGACGTTCTTCTTCCGCCAGATGACCGAGCTCGTGAATAACGGACACGTCTACGTGGCCCAGCCACCACTGTTTTCGACCTTGGTGGGCAAGGAGAAGGTCTACCTTCGCGACGACCTGGCAAAGGCCGCGTTCCTCACCGAACGTCCCGACCACAAAAATGACTTTCAGCGACTCAAGGGTCTCGGCGAGATGGACTTCGACGAGTTGCGTGACACGACCATGGACCCGACCAAGCGAGCACTGTTGCAAATTACGGTGGAGCAAGCGGCGCTCGCCGACGAGGTCTGTTCAATCCTCATGGGCGACGATGTTCCCCAACGCCGCCACTTCATTCAAACCAACGCAAAAGACGTTCGCTTCCTAGACATCTAGGACCGGAGGAACATGGCACGCACCCCCAACAACTCTGGTAGCGGACCCGACGACGATGGCGTCCTGGGCTACGTCGAACCTATTGAGATCAACCTCGAGATGGAGCGCTCGTTCCTCGAGTACTCGATGTCGGTCATAGTCTCGCGAGCACTGCCCGACGCGCGTGACGGACTCAAGCCCGTGCACCGTCGAATTTTGTACTCGATGTTCGATCAGGGCCTTCGCCCCGACCGACCCCACACCAAATGCGCCAAGGTCGTTGGCGAAGTGATGGGTACGTACCACCCTCACGGCGATAGTGCGATTTATGACGCCCTCGTGCGAATGGTGCAGGACTTCGCAATGCGCCACCCGCTGATTAGCGGTCACGGGAATTTCGGTGGTACCGGACCGGACGAAGGTGCCGCAGCGATGCGCTACACCGAATGCCGCCTCGCCCCGCTCGCGCTCGAATTGCTCGACTCGATCGATGAAGAGACCGTCGATTTCGAACCCAACTACGACAATTCGACCCAACAGCCCACCGTTCTGCCTGCGAGGTTCCCCAACCTGCTCGTCAACGGCTCCCAGGGCATTGCCGTGGGAATGGCCACGAAGATTCCGCCCCACAACCTTGGCGAAGTCATCAACGCGACCCTGCACCTGCTCGCTAATCCCGACGCGACTCCCGACGATCTCATGGCGTTCGTGAAGGGTCCGGACTTTCCCACCGGCGCTCAGATTCTCGGACGCCAGGGGATACTCGACGCCTACCGCACCGGTCGCGGCTCAGTCAAGATGCGGGCCGTTGCCGAAATCGAAGAGACCGCCAAGGACGTGCGGATTGTCATCACGGAGTTCCCGTACGAAGTATCGGTCGAGTCGGTCGAACAAAAAATCTTTGATCTCGTGAAGAACGGCGACCTCGACGGTATCTCCGCGGTGCAGAACGACTCCGCCGGCCGCAAGCCGCGACTGGTCGTCAAGTTGAAGCGCGACGCGAACGCGAATGTCGTGCTCAACAAGCTCTACAAGAATACTTCGCTGCAGACAACGTTCGCCGTGAACATGCTCGCGCTCGTTGACGGCGTGCCACGTACGTTGAATCTGGCGCAGGCGCTTACTCACTACATTGCCCACCAGGTTGAAGTCGTCACCCGACGTACCCAATTCCGATTGCGCAAGGCCGAAGCGCGCGCTCACATCATTGAGGGCCTGCTGAGAGCCATCGACATGCTGGACCAGGTGATCGCGGCTATTCGAGCTTCGGACGACCGTGGAGCCGCGCGAATTGCCTTGATGACAGCACCCTTCGATTTCACCGAAGAGCAGGCGAATCACATTCTGGACATGACGCTCGGTCGACTCACCCGACTGGGGCGCAGCGAACTTGAAGAAGAGATGCGCAAGCTTCGCGACACTATCGCCGAGCTGCAAGCGATCCTCGCGAGTGACGTCACGCTTCGCGACGTCATCGCTGACGAGATATCGGTCGTTCGCGATAAGTACGCAAATGACCGGGTCACCCAGATCGTGAACGATCCCGGTGAACTCGGCATGGAGGACCTCATCACCGACGAGGACATCGTGATCACGATGACGCAAGCCGGCTACGTGAAGTCGGTTGCCGCCGACGCATTTCGCGTCCAGGGGCGTGGGGGCCGCGGGGTCCAGGGCGCCAAACTACGCGACGAGGACTTCGTCTCTCAGATCGTGCACACGACCACCCACGCGTATCTCCTCATGTTCTCTAATCGTGGACGGGTCTTTCGACTTCGCGGTCACGAAATTCCAATGAAGGAGCGCACGGCTAAGGGCACCGCGATCGTCAACCTCTTGAACCTGCTGCCGAATGAGTCAATTCAGGCCATCGTGACCACGAACGATTTTCCTAAGGACAAGTTCCTCGTCTTCGCGACCGCCAATGGCACCGTAAAGAAGACGGCCTTTAGTGAATATGACAAGTCGCGCCGGGAAGGTTGGATTGCCATCAATCTTCGTACCGGTGACGAGGTCGTGCGCGTGGTCGCGACGAGTGGCGCCGATGATCTCATGGTGGTTACGTACCGGGGCGTCGCCATTCGGTTCAATGAAGCCGAAGTGCGAGAAGTCGGCCGTGACTCCATGGGTGTGCGCGGCATCAAGCTAAAGGGTGACGACAAGGCGATCGCGCTCGACGTTGTTCGCGATGACGCCGACCTGTTTGTCGTGACGGATACCGGATTTGGTAAACGAGTGAAGACCGATCGCTTCAACCAGCAAGGTCGCGGCGGCCAGGGTGTACGAGCCATCAAACTGACGGCCGCACGAGGATTTCTCGTGGCCGCATTCATGGTCCATCTCGACGACGAAGTACTGCTCGCGTCAACGGGAGGCGTACTCATTCGCACCCCGGTTCGCGAAGTGTCGTCACAGGGGCGCGACGCCACCGGGGTGCGCGTGATGAATCTTGACGAGGGGCATTCGGTAGCAACCGCTGCCGTTGTACCGGCCGAGGCTGACGTTTAATCCTTTCGCTGAGTAGTGAGCATCTACGCGCGACGTTGCGGCGGCTCAGCGACGGTGCCGTAGCGAGCGACGAATTTATGCCCAGTGCAGTGGCCTATTCTTCACGGTGCTCGAGCTGCGTGTGAGTTCGCCGGACCGAGAGCAGGCACGCATCGTGACATCGGTGATCAGGTCGGGCAGACTAGTCCGATGACCGCCAGAGAATTGAGCGCCCAACAGGCCAGTGAACTGATCAGGCCCGTTGATTCATTTGGCTTCGGCATTGTGACCGCGACGCCGACCGCCATGCTAAAGGCCCTCTCCGCGCGCGACGATTGGGAGGACCTTCGCGTAAGCGGCGGGCTGGTGCTCGGCGATTTCACCCTGTTCGTGCATCCGCACGTCCACTACCGTGCCGGTTTCTACGGATCGAACGAGCGCAAATACGTTGCGAGCGGCGCCGACACTCAGCACGTTCCGTCGTTCTTTCGCCACTACGGATTGTTGATCCAGCACCTGAAGGCTCGCGTCATGATGGCGCCTGCGTCGATGCCCGACGCCCAAGGACGAGTCAGTCTCTCGTTGCATAATGGAGCGCACTTGGAAGAACTGCGTCGCGCGGGGCAAGACCGCGAGCGTCTCTTGATTATTGAATGCTCACCTCACTACCCAGCGACGCGCGCGCTGGCCGGTCACGAGAACCACTTGAGCCTCGACGACGTTGACGTGATCGTGTACACCAATGAGTACCCGCCAGAGTTACCGAACGACGACGGCTCGCCCGAGGATCTCAAAATCGCCGAGTTCGCTGCCGCGTACATCACTGACGGGACCACGCTCCAAACCGGTATCGGTGCGGTACCCAACCTCGTCGCCAAGGCACTCGTACGCGGCGACGCCGGCGACTTTGGTGTGCACACAGAAATGTTCACCGACGGTCTCTACCAATTAATGGACGCGGGCAAGGTCACAAATTGCCACAAGGGCATCAATGACGGGGTGTCCGTAGCAACGTTTGCCTTCGGCACCCGTGCGATGTACGACTTCCTCGATGACAATCCACTGATTGGTGTAGCCCCGGTCTTCTATACGAACAATCCCCACGTCATTGCTCAGCACCGGCGACTGGTCTCCATCAACTCCGCACTCGAGGTTGATCTGCACGGGCAGATCATCGCCGACACTATTGGTGCGCAGCAGTTCTCCGGCGTGGGCGGTCACCAGGATTTTGTCGAAGGCGCAAGTCTGTCACTCGACCACGCATCGCTCATCTGTCTGCAATCGACGGCGCTGATCAACGGCGAACGGAAGAGCCGTATCATTAGTGGTATGACGCCGTTCTCCGCCGTGACCTCACCACGCCAGTTAGCGGGCGTCATCGTCACCGAGTACGGGTCGGCCGACCTGCGCGGGCTCACGGTCGCCGAGCGAGCGCGGGCCCTGATCGCCATTGCTCATCCGCAGTTTCGAGACGAACTTTCTGCCAGCGCCGAGTTACTAGGGCACTAAATGCTCATAGTCCGGGATTTGGGAATCGAGATCGGGGCGCGACGCATCCTCAACCCGGTGTCCTTTACCGTGGGCAACGGCGAAAAGGTCGGACTCGTTGGACGTAATGGGGCGGGTAAATCAACACTGCTCTCGGTGTTATTGGGCTACCACCCAGAGCACCTGCGCGTCGCGGGCGAGGTGAAGCATCAGGGCACGCTGAGCCACCTGCCCCAAGAGCCGGTAGCGGGCGGCCTCGGCGTCGAACCGATTGGACTGAGTCACGTGCTTTCGGCGAGGGGCCTCGACCAACTTGACGCGGATATGCAGCACGCCCGCCACGAACTTGCGGCCAGGCCCACCGAGGAAACGATCGAACGGTTCACCGCGCTCGAGGAGCAGTTCCGCGAACGCGGGGGCTACGTAGCTGAGTCGGAGGTTTCGCGACTCGCCGCCGGCCTCGGACTCGAAGAAGACCTGCTGCTCGAAGACCTGAATTCACTCTCGGGTGGTCAGCGGCGACGCGTCGACCTGATGCGCGTGCTCTACGAAATGCCCGAAACCATGGTGCTCGACGAACCGACGAACCACCTCGACAAGTCGGCTAAACGCTGGCTCTTTGACGAATTGGAACGATTCCGTGGCACCGTGCTCGTGATCAGCCACGACCTTCCACTGCTCGACAAATCAATCGACCGCGTTCTCGCGCTTCGCGAGGGTCAGTTGCGCGAGTACAAGGGTAACTACTCCAAGTTCCTTCAGCTGGAAGAGGAGCGTCGCCTCAGCGAAGAAAAACTGGCGTCGCACCAAGATCAACAGATCAACCGACTGTCGAAGTTGGCCGACTCGATGCGTGGTCAGACCGAGAAGCGCGCCCGTCTCGCTAAGGTTCTCGACCGCAAGGTCGTAAAACTGCAGGACAATCGTGTTGAAGTCACGAAAAAGGAAAAGAAGGTCACCTTCAAACTGCCGTTACCGCCGCGCAGTGGCGACGTGCCGATGACCGTGGAACACGTGGCCGTACGTTATGGATCCCTGCACGTCCTAAAGGACGTGAACTTCATCACCCGACGAGGGGACCGAATTGTCATCGTCGGCAAAAACGGCGCCGGGAAGTCGTCCATGCTTCGATGTCTGGCCGGGACCCAGAAGATCCAGACTGGCGTCGTAAAATTTGGCGCCAACGTTAAGGTCGGCTACTTCGCCCAGGAGAACGAACAGTTGGACTTCGATAAGACGGTTTTGGGCAATCTCGATAACGCGACGGTAGTGACCGAGGTGCAGCGTCGTTCGCTTCTCGGTGCCTTCGGACTAAAGGGTTCAGCGGCCCATCAAATGCCGGGCACGTTGTCGGGTGGCGAGCGCGCCAAATTAGCGCTCGCCATACTCGCTTCATCGGATTCGAACTTACTGTTGCTCGACGAACCGACGAACAACCTCGACCCCGCCAGCGTCCTGGCGCTCGGCGAGATGATGCGCCAATGGAAGGGAACGATTGTCGCCGTGAGCCACGAACGAGGATTTGTCGAAGCCCTCGAACCGACTCACGCGGTCCTGCTCCCAGAAGAGCTCTTCGACCTGTGGGACGACCAGTACATGGACCTCATCGAACAGCGCTAACTCGCCGTCCACCCAACAACGCAACGTCGCATCCACGCTGTTCACCCCGCACTCGGCGCAAGGTTAAGGTGCCACATGACGCACTTCGAACGTTGGCACAAGAGTCGAGAATGTGTGGACATTGTTAAGAAACGTCATGTGTTTCGCACCTGAAGAGGACCTTATCGGTGGGGTCGTGGTTACCGCGATTGGGGTTGACGCCCTCCTGCATTTGAGAGGGCGACGCGAATATCGATTGGTCGCCGCACTACCCATTGCACTCGGTCTTCACCAAATTGATGAAACGTTCGTGTGGTGGCACTTTGAAGTGGACCCCGGAAATTGGACACCTTCTTAAGATGTGAGCACTCAGCATCCAGGAGGTGCAAGTGCAGGGAAGAAGGAACAAATTCAAGCCGGACTTCAAGGCGAGGGTGGCCCTCGAGGCTCTAAAGGGCGACAAGTCGACGGCCGAGTTGGCTCAGATTTATGAGGTGCATCCGACCCAGATCACCCAGTGGAAGAAGCAGCTCCTCGAGTCGGCGTCGAGCGTCTTCGAGGGCAAGCACACCAAATCCGAGCCCGCGGTCGACGTCGACGCGCTCTACAAGAAGATCGGACGGCTTGAGATGGAGCGCGATTTTTTAGCGTCGCGGCCCGGAATGGTCGCTCACCAAAAGAGAGACGATCGATGATCGACCCGACACGGCAACTACCGGTCTCGGTCCAGTGTGCGTTACTCGACGTTGCGCGCTCGACCTACTACTTCGAGTCGAAGAACACCGAGTCCGATCTGAACTTGGCTCTCATGCAAGAGATTGACAAGCTCTACCTGGCCCACCCCGAGAACGGCTCGCGCATGATGACCAGAGTCCTGCGCCGAAGGGGTCACCAGGTGAACCGCAAGCGGGTCCGGCGACTCATGCAACTGATGGGCCTGCGTTCGTTGTCGCCCCAGCCCTCGACGACCAAAGCCCACCCGCAGCACCCCAAGTTTCCCTACCTGCTGAGAAACCTTCGCATCGATCGACCCAACCAGGTCTGGTGTGCCGATATAACGTACATCCCGTTCACGAAGGGGTTCCTCTACCTGGTCGCGATCATGGACTGGCACTCGCGCAAGGTGTTGTCGTGGCGAGTGTCCAATACCATGACCACGGACTTCTGCGTGGCCGCGCTCACCGAGGCCCTCGCCCTCTACGGCACACCCGAGATCTTCAACACCGATCAAGGTTCGCAGTTCACGTCAGTGGCGTTCACGAGCATCTTGCTCGAGGCCGGCGTGACGATCTCGATGGATGGGGCGGGACGGGCCCTCGACAACGTGTTCATCGAGCGCCTGTGGCGCACGCTCAAATACGACCACATCTATCTGAGTCCCGCCGACAGTGGCACCGCGTGTCGTGACGGCATCAAGGTGTTCCTCAACTACTACAACTGTGAGCGTCCGCACAGTTCACTTGACGACCAGACGCCCGACGAGGTCTACTATCAATTAGGCATCAACCAGCGGGCTGCCTGAACCCGGTGACAACCAACTGCTCATCTCTTAAGAAG
>JBBQGY010000014.1:0-20200 GCA_038323435.1 Acidimicrobiales bacterium | reverse complement strand
CAGTTCACTTGACGACCAGACGCCCGACGAGGTCTACTATCAATTAGGCATCAACCAGCGGGCTGCCTGAACCCGGTGACAACCAACTGCTCATCTCTTAAGAAGACAATCAGGTTGTCCAATGGATGGGGTCCACTTCAGTCTCCTGCACGTAACTCGCCGGAGTAGCTACGACTCCCTGCGAAGTGGACAAAGTGTTCGTCAATACTGACTCTGTCGGGTGGCTTGTCCAACCCGAGCAAAGTCCGGCTTCAAATTCCTGAATGAGCTTGGGCAGAGTAACTTCGGTCGACGGATTCGCGTTGAATTGGGCGGTCGCGCTAGCGATGATGTATGCGTCGCACGCTGACAGGCTCGAGTTGGTCCCGGGATCCGCGCTGGCGACTGATGCAGAAATGGGCAACAGGGCTGCCGCAAGCAGACTACCAATGAGTATGCCGCGAGCTCCTGTTATCCGAAAGAATGTCTTCACTCTGCACTCCTTTATCAATCGTGACTGCGTTTACGCGAATTATGTCGCGATTCGGCGAAGCTGTGTTAGCGGCCAAACGCCCTAATTTTGGCAACTCGAACTTGCATTAGCGTTAAGCCACCGGTGACAACCTCGACTTACACACGCAGCTTTTTGGTGGTCAAGTTATCGCTTTGGTCTTCCGACACCAGACTAAGGCAGCTAACCGCCAGTGCGTCGTAGCAGACCGGTTGAATCCGGACTCCGACGTCAGGCTTAATCAGTTAATTGCCAGTTGTTGGTACCAAACCTGTCACGTCGGGCCCCCGACTAAAACCCGCATTCTGTTGCACGACTTCAGTAATGACTTCGGCGTGCTGTCATCAATCCCTAGGAGAAGTCCGCGATCTCAGAGATGATTCAAACCTGCCCTCATCCTGCCCAGCGGACACTTCGACAGCCCACGATGCGTGCAAACACCTAACGCAGTACAGCGTTTCACAAAAGCTCGGAGACCGAGGCGTCGTAACTTCCAAGCTGGCCATGCGGGTTCGATCCCCGTCACCCGCTCCACGATGTGTTCCCACTTACGACTACACCGACACGAAAAGGCCGGGCCCTTTTGATTCGAGAATTGTTACTTCGAATAACAACATGAGTTCGAGTCGTCCACAGGTCACGGTCGGGGGGTCGAAGAGAAACGATGGTGCGAGCGAACAGGGGTTCTCACCGGCGTGGCCCTTCCCGATGACCAAACCGCGTTCTCGGGGGATCGGGTCGCGGCCCGACCTTTCAAGTGCCTCCGTCGGGCCCGGTGGCGCTACTGCGTGGATCAATAACGATCTTGGCGTGCCTACCGGGCTGACCCAAGATGTCAAAAGCGGCGGCCACCCCTGGCAGCCCTACGGTCCCAGTAACGATGGGAGCTGCAGTGACCTTCCCGTCGGCGAGGAGATGCAGCGTGTCGTAGAACTCAAGCGGCGTGTATCCAACGACGAAGCGAAGATCGATCTCCTTATTGATGGCCATTACCGGGCGGAACCGGTCGGGTTCCATGCAGACCCCCACGACAACCACCCGCGAAAAGAGCGGCGCGCCAGTGATAATCCCGTCGATGATGCCCGGCAGGCCTACGCACTCGAAGATCACCGGACGCTTGGGTCCGGCTCCCAGTTTCTCCGCGGTACGCCACACGAGGTGCCACGGCACCGGCAGTGGTAACCGCTGAAGTTTCTCGAGAGTGACCACCGCCAGGGAGACGGCGTCGGGCACGGTCTTTATAAAGTCTTGATTGTCGAGCGAGTCATAGTTCGAGTGCTCGGTGGGATCAACTACCACGTCGGCCCCGCAGGCGCTAGCGAGCGAGCGCCGCCCGGCGGAGAAGTCGCTCGCAACAATGGTGCGCACACCGCGGGCCTTAAGCATGCAGATCACCGCGAGGCCTACCGGCCCGCATCCGATCACGATGGCCGCGTCCTTCTTGCCGATTTCGGAGCGGCGAACGGCGTGGTAGCCAATCGCCATTGGCTCCGTCAGCACGGCGAGGTCCGGCGCGAGTCCTTCGGGGAGCGCGAACATCATTGACTCTTCGACGACGACCTGTTCGGCGTAGGCCCCAGGGGCCGAGGCCGAGAGTCCAACAGCGTGCATGTCGTTGCCGTTGCGCACCAAGGGGAGCGCCACGACAGGAGTTCCCTGCTCGAGCTTCCCGGCCGACTTCGGACCGTAGGCGGCCACTGTGCCAACGAATTCGTGCCCCATCACGACTCGCTGGTGGGACCGCATGAACCCGTCGTAGCCGGCCTCGGCGAGCACGTTGGCCTGCTCGTCGGCGTGGTGACGCGCGTGCAGATCGGACCCGCATATGCCGCACCCGGTGACGTCCAAGAGCACCTGGCGCGGTCCCGGCACCGGGGCCGGGAGTTCTGCGACCGTCAACTGACCTTGCTCGCAGACGACGGCCTTCACGAGGGGAGCATGCTGTCGTCGAAGGCTGGGAGCGGTTTGATGAAGGGAGCCAGAAGTATCCCCGCCTGCTCGGCGGTCAGCACGTCGGCGGGGTCGAGCTTGATGTATTCCTTCTCAGTGTCGTCGTACTCCCAGATGTCCTCGCCCATCAGGCGACACCGATCGTCGTACGGCCACAACATCATGATCTGGGACTTCGTGAGATACATGGCACTCTCGTCAGCGTCGATCCCGGCTGCGGCAAGTTCGGAGCCGAGGGTCTGCTGGTAGCCAGTGCCACGACCGACGATCATGTGGTCGCCGACCGCCACGGTCTCATCTTCCACGTAGAACACGCATTGGTTCGTCGCCGTCCAGTGCCCGTACACCGCGGCCACTTCGTCACGGCCGTCGAGCACGAACCGACCCTGAGTAATCATGTCGAAGCGGTAATGGGGGTGCTCAACCGTGAGCGCCGGGTCCAGAATCTCCTCCCAGCGTCCGGCCGACTCGAGGTAACGGTGACGAAGGTACGCCTGCAGCATGTAGCGGTGCCGCGGGTTGACGGTGGCGTCAAGGACCTTCTCGACGGCCACGTTCTGCTTGGTGATGTCCAGCTGCTTGATGTTGAATTCGGTCATGGTTTTCGTCCCCTTCGGTTGCTCGTTTGACGCTGCCACTCCGTCGTCTGCCCGGCTCGCGAGCACGGACCTTCGCTCAGGTACTTACCGGTCAGGATCTGCAGGACCAGTAGTTGACAACTAACGGTCGAGTTAGTTGCATCACCGTAACATGACCGCGCCAGGCGCACCACCCTGCCACCGCGTCGAATCCCATTTTATTGCGACGCGCTGCTTTCGCGCTCGACAATGTCGGACGTGAACTCCACTCGGCGTAGACCAGTGCCCGTCGTCGATGGTTCTTCAATTTGCGCAACCTAAAACTGCACGTCCTATCCGTCTACATCAGTTGTTCAGTTCGATAGTGAGTCCATTGCTCACTCGGGTTAGGTGGTTGATGCGACGCCGGTCGAACCATAATGAATGGATTCGCCACGCCTTTGCGGGTGCTTTCAATTCCTAGCAACTCCGCGGATGAGAATCAAGTTAGGGAATGGGAAGTTGGGGGGCCACCGCGAGCGACAGTCCCGTAAGGCGGGCACCTCGCTTCGCACCACTGGGATAGATCGCATCCGGTCGAAAGGAACGGCCCTTCGCTTCACCTGTTCGCCCGCCGCGCACTTCTATCCACTCTTCGTTGTTGGATTCGTTACGAACATGCGCGACAAAGACCCACTGCTGGCGACGTTCTTTCGCGCCGTCGACCACGACGGCGTCACCGGTCTTGACGCCGTGCCAGTGGGTTGCGCGAACCAGGTTTCCGTGCCGAGTAACCGATGCGCGTCTTTTCATGACTCATTTCTACACGTCGAGAGCCGAGACACCGGTTTGTCACAGGCCTGTTCTACGGTAGTGCTATGTCCTTCAGCCAAGCACTGCCCGCGTCGCTCTCTCCGTCACGCCTGGCGGACTTTCAGGCGTGCCCTCGTCGCTATCAGTACGCGTCAATTGAACGAATCCCCCAGCCCGCCTCGTACGCGACGGCCAAGGGCCGATTAGTGCACTTCGTATTTGAGCAGTTGTACTCGCACGATCCGGTCGATCGTACGATTGAACAGGCCCGCCAGTACGTTCAGCCAGCGGTGAGCGAAATCCTCACCGAAGAAGTGCGCCTCGACATTGCAATGGACGAAGCGATGCTGGAGAAACTACTGGCCGAGACCGAAGCGATCCTTATCAAGTACTTCGAGATGGAAGACCCCCGTCAGGTCGCCCACGAAGGCGTCGAATTACGTCTCGGCGTGACCGTTGACGGCACGCCACTATTTGGCATCCTCGACCGATTAGACCGGAACCCCGACGGCTCACTCACCATTGTTGACTACAAGACCGGCGGTCTACCCAATCGCAAATACGACACTCAGACCTTTGCGAACGCTGAACTCTATGCGGCGCTCTGTGTCGAGAAGCTACGCGAACAGCCGTCCAAGATCCGTCTACTCTACGTCAGCCAGGGCGAAGCCATCGAACGCGACGTGACCGACGTGGTGGTGAAGGCCCGGGCGAAGTCTGCGTCAACGGCGTGGGATCGCATCAACCGCTACTACAGCGACGGCGAATTTCCCGCGACCCCGTCGGTCAACACCTGTCGATTCTGTGCGTACAAGACCGTCTGCAAGTCGAGTGGCGTGCCCGTTCCGTCGCGCTAGTCCCTAGTCTGGACTGGTGAGAAATTTCGACGTTTCCTACGACTATCGCTGCCCGTTCGCCAAGAACATCCACCTCCATCTCGTTACCGCGCTGCGAGCAGGCGCTGACTTCCAGGTGAACTTCGTTCCCTGGACCCTGAGTCAGGGCTACAAGGACGAAGGCGCGCCCGACGTCTGGAACGATCCGAGTCGCGACAGCGAACTCCTCGCGCTAACCGTCAGTACGTCTATTCGTGACCAACAGGCTGAACTTTTTCTCGCGACCCACGACGCACTCTTTCGAGCCCGTCACGAACGCGCGATTCGCCTCGTCACGATGGAAGAGATTGAAGCGGTCCTTAGACCGCTCGGTGTCGATACGCAGAAAGTCCGCGACGACGTCGCCACTCGACGACCCCACCAAGTTATTGGTGACAGTTTCGCGCAGTTCGATCGATACGAAGCGTTCGGAGTACCCACATTCGTCGTCAACGGCGACGCCACGTTCGTGCGTTACATGACCGGGCCGAGCAACAACGCTCAGGATTCGGTCAAAATGCTCGACGCGCTGGTGACCATGATGGAACTCGAACCGGAACTCAACGAGTTCAAGCACACGCGCGTCGCGATGTAGTCGATCGGTGCGCTATTGCCTCGCGTAGGCGATCAGCGCGTCGAGCGTCGCGGCGCGATCCTCGCGACTCGCCGAAACCACCGCGGAAAACTCCGTTACGCCCGCGGTGGCTAATGCGTCAAGTTGTTCGAAAATCTTTTCTCTCGAACCAAAGAGGCCCACGTCGGCCGGACCGGCGGCGCCCTCACGGTCGAGCATTGCTCGATAACTCGGCAACGTGCCGTAGACGACGAGCGAATCATTGACCCGCTCTCGCGTACCCTTCTCGTCATTGGTCACCGCAATCGGTAGTGAGCACACGATGCGCGGCGTCGGGCGTCGTGCGGCGGCCGCGGCTTCGGTGATGAGCGGGGTCACGTGCGACGCAATGGTTTTCACGCCCGTCAGCCACAGCAAAGTTCCGTCCGCCATCGTGCCGGTCATTTCCAGCATCTTGGGGCCGAGTGCCGCGACGAGTAGATCGGGACTGCGAACCTCCTTCGGTCCCACCGTGAACGGGGAGATGGACGTGACACGTTCGCCACGCGCCTCAACTTTTTCCCCGCGCAACATTGGCGCGAGGGCGGCCAGATACTCACTCATGTAGGCGGCTGGTCGGTCGTAGGAGAGTCCCCATAGATCTTCGACGGTGATGCGGTGCGACAGTCCAATGCCGAGCGAGAGTCGCCCGCCGATCGCCTCTTGCACGGTGCGGGCCTGCGCGGCGAGCATCGCGGGGTGACGCGGCTGGATGGGAACAACCGCGGTACCGAAGTCGACGTCACGCAGTTCACGTCCAAGTATCGCCAAAACGGTCAGAGTATCGGGACCGAATATCTGTGACGACCACATTTTGGTGAATCCCAGCGAGCGCATGTGCGTCGCCAATTCGATTGTCGCGTCGAGTGGTCCGTCAATCGTGAGTCCAACGGCGATGTCCATAAAGCGGTCCCTTCATTCACCGGTAGCGTGATGGTGGTGTCAACTGCAACTCAACCTACCGCGCCCGTTCGCGTCGGCGTCGTGGGCGCAGGTCAATTGGCCCGAATGATGGGTGAAGCGGCCCACGCGGTTGGCGTCGTCGTGACCGTGCTGGCCACCTCAAACGACGACGCCGCCGTCGCCACGTGCGATGTGACCATCGTGGGTTCTGCGACCGACGAGCGGGCGCTCGACGACCTCGCGACTCTTGACGACGTCCTCACCTTCGACCACGAGTTGGTGGACCTCGACCAAATTTACGATCTCGAGGCCAGGGGCGTCACGGTGCGACCGAGCGCGAACGCACTGCGTTTCGCCGTGGACAAGGCCTATCAGCGCA
This sequence comes from Acidimicrobiales bacterium, assembly GCA_038323435.1. Taxonomy (GTDB): domain Bacteria; phylum Actinomycetota; class Acidimicrobiia; order Acidimicrobiales; family RAAP-2; genus RAAP-2. Next base: position 13,620 of record JBBQGY010000014.1, on the reverse strand, counting down.
CCGCCTTCGCCGACGCGGGCATTGCGGTACCGCGATTTCTTGTCGTCGAATCGTCGAACGATCCCGCCGTTGAACAGTTCCTCGATGAGGTCGACGTCGTGGTGGTAAAGGCGGCGCGCGGCGGCTACGACGGACGGGGCGTGCTCTTTCCTTCCAGCCGCGTTGAAACCCTCGCGATGATTGATGAGGTGGCCCCGTCGAGCACCGTGGTACTCGAGGAGCGATTGACCCTCATTGGTGAAGTTGCCCAAATCGTCGTGCGCGCTACCACGGGTGACGTGGTGGCCTATCCCTTGGTGTCCACGGTACAAGCCAACGCGATGTGTATCGAAGTGCGCTTCCCCGCCGACGTCACCAGCGAACTCGCCGCCGACGCGCAACGCATTGCGCGACTCATCGCTGAGTTAGTCGACGCCGTCGGGGTGCTCGCCATTGAGTTCTTCCACACTGATCGTGGACTGTTGGTTAACGAAATCGCGCTGCGCCCCCACAACTCCGGTCACTGGACTATCGAGGGTGCCACCACCAGTCAGTTCACTAACCATCTGCGAGCGGTGAGTGGCCAGTCGCTCGGCCCGACCACTCCCACCCACGGCGCTGCCGTCATGGTCAACGTCGTCGGCGCCGACCGGCCCGGATCGTTGGACGCCGCCCGCGCCGTACCTCGAGCGTTCGTGCACGATTACGGCAAGGAGTGGCGACCGGGCCGCAAACTCGGCCACGTCACCGCCGTTGGTGACGACGTGACGCTCGCTCACGTGACAGCATGGAAGAGCGCACTCGCGTACGGCACCACTACCCGGGAGACATAGTGCAACCAGTCGTCGCCATCGTGATGGGGAGTTCTTCGGACAATGAGGTGATGCGCGACGCGGCGACGATCCTCGAACAGTTCGACATTCCTTACGAGATCCACGTTTTGTCGGCGCACCGCACGCCCGTCGCCATGCTGGAATACGGACTAAGCGCCAAAGCGCGCGGGCTGAAAGTGCTCATCGCCGGCGCCGGTGGGGCGGCTCACCTGCCGGGCATGTTGGCCGCCGCGACGACGTTGCCCGTGATTGGTGTACCGGTCGCCCTCGCGCGTCTCGACGGCATGGATTCGCTCCTCTCCATCGCCCAGATGCCGCGCGGGGTACCGGTCGCGACGGTCGCGATTAACGGGGCCACCAACGCGGGACTACTCGCGGCACGAATCCTGGCCACGAGCGACGCGGCACTGTCGAGCGCCCTCGAGGAGTACCGCGACGAACTCGCACAGCAGGCCAACCAACAGGACCACGAACTTCCCCGAAGTTAACGGTTTTCTTATGGTCACTGCGACCGGTTGCGCAATTCAACGAGCCGAGAAACCCGTAGGCTGTTCAAGTAATGAAGGAGGCTCCCGATGGGTGTCATGAAGCGCATCAACACGCTATTTCAGGCCAAGACCAATGCGGCCCTGAACCGGGCTGAGGACCCGCGCCAAACGCTCGACCTCTCCTACGAGCAGCAACTGGACAACTTGACCAAGGTCAAGCGAGCCGTGGCTGACGTCGCCACTGCGCGCAAGCGCGTCGAGATCCAGGCCGAGCAGTTAAAGACCCAGGGCGACAAATTGGCCGAACAGGCTAAGGCGGCACTCGGGCAGAACAATGAGCCACTCGCGCGCGAGGCGCTCGGCCGTCGCGAAGCGATCTCGGTGCAGTTGAAGGACCTCGAGACCCAGCACGCCACGATCGCCGACCAGGAACAGAAGTTGACCGACACGGCCCAGAAGCTCCAAGTGCAGGTGGAAGCCTTTCGCACCCGCAAAGAGACCATCAAGGCGACCTACACGGCCGCCGAAGCGTCGGCGCATATCTCCGAAGCCGTCAGTGGCATCTCCACCTCAATGGGCGACGCCGGCGCCGCCATGCAGCGAGCCCAGGACAAGGTCGCCCAGATGCAAGCGCGCAGTGGCGCGCTCGACGAGCTCCTGGCCTCGGGTGCACTCACCGACCTCACGAGCACGAACGATGACATTCAGGCCCAACTCGACAAGGCCAAGGGAACCTCGGACGTCGACGCTCAGTTGGCCGCGATGAAGGCACAGATCGCGAGTGGAACGTCGAGCGAACTGCCATCGGGTGAGGCGGCGCAATAATGGCGGTGAAGGGTAAAATCGAAACAGATCGGGGCCTCGACGCACGAATGTTCGTGACGGGACTCGCACTCGTCCTGCTCTACGCCATCATCGTCACGGTAATGATTCGCCTCGGCGTGTCCACGGTGCTCGTCATTGTGATCGCCGGTGCGCTGTTGTTCTCCCAGTACTACTTCTCGGACAAAATCGCGATGTTCTCGATGCGCGCGCGCGAAGTGACGCCCCAGGAAGAACCGAAATTGCACGAAATCGTCGACCGGCTCTGCCTACTCGCCGATATGAAGAAGCCGCGCGTGGGTGTTGCGGAGATTGACGTGCCCAACGCGTTTGCCACGGGTCGTAGTCCGTCGCACGCCGTGATCTGTGCGACGCGCGGACTCATGGGGCGACTCAGCGACGAAGAGCTCGAAGCCGTACTCGCCCACGAGCTCAGCCACGTGGCCCATCGCGACGTTGCGGTGATGACCATCGCGTCGGGCGTCGGCATGCTCGCGGGCCTCGTGGGACGCATGGCCTTGTGGGGCGCCATGCTTTCGGGCGGTGACCGAAATTCAAACAACAACAACACCGCGCTGCTAGAAGTCGCGACGTGGGTCATCTCGATCGTGATTTACATCATTGCGTACCTGCTCACCATGTCGCTGTCGAGGGCCCGTGAACTTTCGGCCGACCGTTCGGGCGCAATCCTCATTGGCAAGCCCAGCGTGCTCGCGAGCGCGCTCGTGCACATCACCGGCGACATGGGCAAGATTCCGCGCACCGACCTTCGCCACGCCGAAGCGATGAACGCCTTCTTTTTCGCGCCGGCGCTCGCTAGCGGTTCGGCGGCCTCGCTCTTCTCCACGCACCCGTCGCTGGAAAAGCGACTCGACCAGTTGAACAAACTCGAGCGCGAACTGAACGGCTAATGGGTCTTCGCGATACGGTCTTCGGCCGCACGAAACAGGTCGCGCCAAAACTCGACAATCTCTTTGCCCTCCCGTCGGCGGCGTTGACGCTCGAGACCCAGCTGGACCTCGTTGCCTCGGGACAAGCGGGACTCTGTTTCAAGTCCGGTAGTGGCGAATCGACCATCACGACCGACGACGACATTAAGCAGTTACTCGACTTTGACCAAGTTGATCAAGACAAGGTGACAATCACCACCGACGATCTCGGGTTCAAGTGGCTCGTGATCAAAGACCCCGAACTCGACAACCTCGTCACTCGCATTCACAGTGCGAATACCTCAATGGTCGAACACGGGCTGGGGCCTCGATTGCTGTGCGCGGTCTTTGGTTTTGTCCCAAAGAGCCCGCCCGGTGACGGACCGGTCCGCTTGGTCTATCTCTTGAAACAGGGTACGTTCTATCCGTTTGCACCAACCGGAACGTCACAACGCGACAACGAACTCGAGCTTCGAGTGAAATCGTTTCTCGGTGACGACCTGCCAATGGAGAAGGACCTCTCACGCTGGATGGCGTTGTGGAATCTGCCCGTTAACTAGTCAACGGCACCGGCGAAGAATTCAACGATGATCGCGTCGAAGCCTTCGCAGTAATCAAGGTCCAGCTGGGTAATGTCATCTTGGTCGTGCGTCCACATCTCAATGCTCACGGTGCGATAGCCGACGGTGATGTTCGGATGATGATCGAGGCGCTGGGCGAGATCGACTTGCGCGCTCACAATGAGGGCCGTCGTCGGATAATCCACCGTCACGAGATCGCGCACCAGGTGACCGTCGTCGAGTCGCCAGGACACGTGGCCCGCGAGCCAGTCGGCGACAACGCTTCGCTCGAGGCGAGCCGGGCGTGTCACGGGTGGGTCATATTCTCCGGCACCACCGCGGCGTCGAACTGATCGGCGCTCAAGAAGCCCAGTTCGAGTGCCGCTTCGCGCAGGGTCGTGCGTTCCTTGTGCGCCTTCTTCGCTACCTGAGCGGCCTTGTCGTAACCAATGATCGGATTCAGCGCGGTGACGAGCATCAGCGAATTTCTCAGGTGGTGATCAATCTGCTCGTAGTCCGGCTCCAGACCCTCCACGCAAAACTCCCGAAAGCGGTCGCACGCGTCGGTGAGCAGATCAATGGAGTTGCACACGTTGTGGATAATGACGGGCTTGCAGACGTTGAGTTCGAGGTTGCCGCGCGATCCGGCTAGTGCGACCGCGGTGTCGTTGCCAAAAACCTGAATCGACACCATGATCATGGCTTCGCACTGGGTGGGATTGACCTTCCCGGGCATGATCGAACTACCCGGTTCGTTCTCGGGCAACTGCAGTTCACCGAGGCCCGAGCGAGGTCCCGAACCGAGCCAACGAATGTCGTCCGCAATCTTCGCGAGACTCGTCGCGAGCGTCTTGATGGCCCCGTGCGCGAATACCAGTGCGTCGTGTGCCGCCAGGGCCGCAAACTTATTTGGTGCGGTGACGAACGGCTTGCCCGTTAACGCCGCTATCACCACGGCCACCCGCTCGCCGAACTCGGGGTGCGTATTGAGCCCCGTCCCTACGGCGGTGCCCCCGGCCGCCAACTCGTAGAGCCCACCAAGCACGTACTCCAAACGACCAATATCGGCGTCGAGTTGCGCGACGTAACCGGAAAACTCTTGGCCGAGGGTGAGTGGCACCGCGTCCATCAGGTGCGTGCGCCCGATTTTGCACACGTCAGCGTACGCTTCGTTCTTCGCCTGCAGTGCCTCGCGCAGTCGCTTCACCGAAGGAATCAGTCGGTCGGTGATTTCCACGACTGCCGCGATGTGCATGGCGGTAGGAAACGTGTCGTTGGACGACTGGGACATATTCACGTCATCATTGGGATGTACCGGAACCTTGCTCCCGATCTCACCACCGGCGATCTCGATGGCCCGATTGGCGATGACTTCATTCACGTTCATGTTGGTCTGGGTTCCCGATCCGGTCTGCCAAATGCGAAGAGGGAATTCGTCCATCAAGAGGCCATTAATCACTTCACGCGCCGCCTCTTCGATCAAGGCAGCACGCTCTTTGTCGAGCTTTCCCAGATCATGATTCACCTCAGCTGACGCGAACTTCAAAATTCCAAAGGCGCGAATTAACGCCGGCGGCATCGTCTCATCGCTGATGGCGAAGTGGTGCAGACTCCGCTCGGTCTGAGCTCCCCAGTAGTGCTTCGCCGGAACCTCGATGGAGCCCATCGTGTCGGATTCGATTCGTACGTCGGACATAAGTCCCTCTCTACTTCTTGTGGGCAGATTGCCTTGCGACAGCCTTCGTTGGTGGCGTCATCTTCTTCGTCGCGGACTTCTTCGTCGCGGACTTCTTCGCCTTCGCGGTTGCGGACGACGACGTGGTTGCCGTCTTCGTCGAAGGTCCCGTCGTTACTGCCATCGCTCTCTTCGATGACGCAGTAGGAGTACCGCCATAAAGTTTGATGCCAGCGGTGACGACCTTGCGCGCCTTGGCGACGTCTTCGGCCCGAGGCCCGTCACCGGTACCGGGAACCTCCAGCAAGAGTGGCAGGTCGCGGATCTTCGGGTGGCCAACGAGCGGTGCGAGCCCCTTCGAACCAATCGTGCCCTCATCGATATTGGCGTGACGATCCCGATTGCCGCCCAGTTCAATCTTCGAATCGTTGAGGTGCAGACATCGCAGACGTTCAAGGCCAATGCGGTCGTCAACCTCTTTCAACATACTTTCCGTACCCTGAACGGTCGAGTAGTCAACCCCACTCGCCCACAGGTGCTGGGTGTCGATGCAAATTCCGAGTCGAGAGTCGTTGCCACAGGCCCGAATCAACGCCTCGATCTCTTCGAGGCTCCGACCCACCGTGCCGCCGGTACCGGCCGCGTTCTCGATGAGAATTGGACAGTCCGTCACGCCGGGAGGCGCCTGATCGGCCGTCGTGAATGCGCGATCGAAGGCTTCCGCGATCTGCTTGATAACGGTCTCGAAACCGGCACCCATGTGTGAGCCCACGTGCAACACGACGCCCGACGACGCCATGCCGCGACCGACGGACAGATTGCTGATGAGACACGCGACGGATTTTTCGTAGAGTTCTCGGTCCGGGCTCGCCAAATTGATCAAGTAGGTTGCGTGACAAAACGTGTGAGAAACGGACGGGTGAGTGGCCTGTGCGTCGCGGTAACCCGCGAGCACCTCGGGTGCGTACTGCGAGGGTTTCCACATTCGAGGACTTTGCGTAAAAATCTGAATCGACGTCGCGCCAATGGCGACTCCGGCTTCTAGGGATGGCACGAGTTTTCCGCCACCGCGTACGTGTGCGCCAATATTCATTATTCTAAAACTACCTCCAGTGTTACCCCACTTCGACAGGACGAACATGACCGAATCCTTCAGCCCCGCGGCACGCACTATTTTCGCGAAACGGGTCCTCGCCCACGTGGCGTCACTGGGTCCCGACGGCGCTCCCCATACGACTCCGGTCTGGGTCGAACTTGACGGCGACGACATTGTCATTAATACCGCGCTCGGACGCGCCAAAGCTCGCAACCTCGCCTCGGATCCGCGTGTTGCGGTCTCGCTGACCGATCCCGACAAGCCGTCGGTGGCGATCGCCGTTCGCGGCACCGTCACTGGATTCACGACCGTCGGTGCCGACGAAGTGATCGACCGACTGGCCAAAAAGTACCTCGACGTCGAGAGCTACCCCTACCGACGCGAGGGAGAGATCCGGGTCACCGTGCGCATTCAGGTCGATCGAATCGCCCGGCAACCGGAGTAGCGCTACGCGTAGGTCGTGGTCTCGCCCACTTCGTTCACGTCGGACGAAAGTAGGTGCAGTACCTCGTCACTCGAGCGCAATTCGGTGCCGTTCCAGCTCCATACCGTGACCGGGTGCGGCGGGGCCGGTCGATTGAAGGCCGCACGAATTGTTGCCACGTCATTCGCATAGTTGACTTCGTCGTTAGTGAGCAGTGCTCGTACGACGTCGGCCTGTTGGCGCGCTTCGTGGGTCGCGCTAATGACGACGTCGTCGAGATCGATGATCCAACTGAGAGTCTTCACGTCACGCGCCGCCATCTGCGCCGAGTAGTCGGGGCCTACCTCAATCCACACACCGAACGGCCGGTGCAGGTCAGCGCGAAGCGCGGCCGCGCACATGACGGTGTTGGCGTCGGGGCACGAATAGACGACGCGTTGGCTACCGGCGCAGCGCGCGACGTCACCGAGACGCGCCAGGGGAACGTCAAGTCGAACCAGCGCCATCGTTAGGGCTGCAGGTCTTCTTTGGGGAGGCGCTCAATGTTGACGTCGCGAAAGGTGAGAATTCGCACGCTCGGAACGAAACGGGCTGAGCGGTACATGTCCCAGACCCAGGCGTCGTGCAACGTCACCTCGAGCAAGGTTGGCGTGCCCGAGGAGCGAACATCCACCGCGACATCATTCGCGAGATAGAAGCGGCGATCGGTTTCGACCGCGTATTCAAACATTCCGACGACGGCCTTGTACTCCTGGACGAGCGCCAGCTCTAAGGTCGATTCGTAGTCGTCGAGCTCTTCTTCGCCCACGCGCTACTGCGCGCGTTCGGTAACGCGAAGCTCCTTGATCTTGGCGGCCTTTCCACGCAGATCACGGAGGTAGTAGAGCTTGGCGCGACGAACGTCGCCGTACGAGTCGACTTCAATCTTGGCGATCGTGGGGGCGTGCACGGGAAACGTGCGCTCGACACCAACCCCAAAACTGATTTTTCGAACGGTGAACGTCTCGTGGACGCCCGATCCTTGACGTCGTATAACGACGCCTTGGAAGATCTGTACGCGCTCGCGGGTGCCCTCGACCACTCGTACGTGAACCTTCAGGGTGTCGCCCGTGCGAAATTTGGGAATGTCGTCGCGCAGCGAGTCGCGGTCGATGAGGTCAGTCGGATTCATGAGAGCGGTCCCTTTCGGATCACTGAGGCTTTAGAAGTTTAGCCGTTCTGCCGGTTCTCATCCACTAAGGGAAATTCGACCAGAATCATCGAATCCTCGGCGCTGAGCCCGCCACGGGCCGCGATCAGGTCGGGACGGCGCGTCATCGTGCGCCGCAGGGCCTGCGCTCGCCGCCAGCGCGCGATGCGCGCGTGGTCGCCCGATCGCAAAATCTCTGGCACCGAGCGTCCACGAACCACGGCGGGCTTGGTGTAGTGGGGATATTCGAGCAACCCGTCGGCGAACGATTCATCGGCGCTCGACTCGTCGTTGCCGAGTGCACGGGGGCGTAGTCGCACGACCGACTCAATAATGCACAGAGCGGCGAGCTCGCCGCCTGCGAGTACGAAATCACCTAGTGAGATTTCGTCGTCAACCGCGAGATCGAGGACCCGCTGGTCAAACCCCTCGTAGCGTCCGCACAGCAACGTAAAGCCGTCGAGAGCACTGAGTTCTTGCGCTACCGCGTGGCTAAAGGTCCGTCCCGATGGCGTCAACGCAATGACCGGTCGCGCCAGGGTGGGATTGGCCTCAATGGTGCGAAGTATTGGCTCGGCTTGCATCACCATGCCCGCGCCGCCACCAAAGGGCGTGTCATCAACGGTGCGATGGGGATCGTCGACGGCGTCACGAATGTCGTGCACGTGGAGCTGCCAGACACCACTGGTCAACGCTCGACCCAGCACCGAGGTTCTGGCGTAGTCGGTCACCGCCTCGGGGAAAAGTGTCAGGACGTCCACGCGAAGCGTCATTCGAAGAGTCCTTCGGGTACGTCCACGTCAATGCGGGTGTTCGCCTTCACACCGGTAACGAACGTGAGGGGCACCAGCACGCCGGAATCGAGGACCAGCAGGTCGCTCGCCGGATTGGCCTCGACGCCCACGACAACCCCGCGACGCACTCCGGCGACATCAAAGACTTCGGCGCCGTAGAGCTGGTCAATCCAAATGACGCTCTCGTCGTCGAGCCGTTCGGCCGACAGTACGACCCCGCGTAGCCGTTCGGCCTCTTCGCGCGTCCCCACACCATCGAATCGAACGATGAAATTGCTCTGGTGAGGGGCAGCGGCCCGCACGACCATGGGACCGCGATCGGTGAAAAGTTCAGTGCCGACATCGAGCCGCTCGGTCCGGTCGGTCCAGAGATCGACGAGTACCTGGCCCTTGAGGCCTTGAGCTTTGATGATTCGCCCGACTTCGAGCGTGCGGCGCTCGTTGGCGCTCACGATTAGTCGACGATGTCGACGGAAGTGGTCACGCCATCACGCGCGCCAGCGGCGCCGACGAGGGCGCGAATCGCCTGCGCGGTGCGCCCGCGACGACCAATGATGCGACCCATGTCGCCCGCGCCCACGCTCAGCGACAACACGACCTTGCCTTGGCGCTCGCTCACGTCAACCGAGACAGCAGCGGGGTCTTCGGCGAGCGACGTGGCGATAAATTCAAGAACCGCGGTCGCGGTGGCGGCACTTTCGGACGCGTGGAGACTCTCTTCGTGGTCGTCGATCTGGTCGCTCTCGTCAATGGTGTTGATGTCGCCAGCCACGTAGTCGTCGTGTACGTCGCTCACTTGGCGGCCTTTTCAGCCTTCGCAGTTTCGAACATCTCCAGGGCACCACTGGTCTTCAATAGTTTGGCCACGCGCTCGGTGGGCTGCGCGCCCTGCTGAAGCCAGCGAACGACCTTTTCGTTGTCGACCTTGGTCACGGTTTCGGGCTCGGCGGCGGAAATACCGCGGGGCTGGTAGGTGCCGACAATCTCCAGAAAGGCGCCCGAACGGGCACGACGGCTCTCGGCGGCGACGATGCGATAGGTCGGTTGCTTCTTCTTACCCATGCGAACCAAACGTAGTTTCACAGCCACAACGAAATTCCCTTCAAACCTTTTGTCCCGGTCCACCGGAACTGGGCGATATACCCGAGCGTCAAAGTTTAGCGTTGTTTGGGGGGCGTGACTCTCCCGCCCCTCTTCTTCTTGTTTTTACCTCCGCCGCCCGCGCGCGGTGGCGCACCGGCGTTCATGCCCGCTCCCAACGACTCGAATCCGGCCGGCAGTGCTTCACCGCGCGCCTGACTGGCCCGAGCGGCCATGTTCGCCATACGTCCCATGCCGCCGGGCAGCGACGGTCCCTGGCCGGTGCTCATCTGCTTCATCATCGTGCGCATCTGGCCGAACTGCTTTAACAACTGGTTCACCGCATTAACCGACGTGCCCGAACCTTTCGCGATTCGAGTGCGGCGCGAACCATCGATGATGTTGGGGTCGTTGCGCTCTCTCCTCGTCATCGATCGAATTATCGCCTCGACCCGATTCAGTTCTCCGTCGTCCACGTTGTTGGCGGCGTTACGCATCTCCTTGGTCACGCCGGGCATGAGTTTCATCAGTCCACCCAACGAGCCCATCTTGCGAACTTGGTTCATTTGGCCGAGGAAATCGTCCAGCGTAAACTGCCCGCTCATCATTCGCCCCGCCGAGTCCGCGACAAAGTCGGCGTACATCGTGCGCTCGGCCTGTTCAATGAGTGAGAGCACGTCGCCCATGCCGAGAATGCGCGACGCCATTCGATCGGGATGGAAAAGATCGAAGTCGGCCATCTTTTCGCCGGTCGAAGCAAACACGACTGGTCGGCCAACGACGCCTCGTGCCGACAGAACCGCGCCGCCTCGCGCGTCGTAGTCGAGCTTGGTCACGATGATGCCCGAAAGTTCCAACGTTTCGTGAAAGGCCCGAGCGGTGATGACCGCGTCTTGGCCGGTGACGGCGTCAATGACGAGGAAGGTGTAGTGCGGGCTCGCGACGTCACTGATCGATCGGACCTCGTCCATGAGCGCTTCGTCAATCGAGAGTCGCCCGGCGGTGTCCACAATGACGACGTCGCGTCCCAGACGGGTCGCTTCGCTGATGCCGTGACGCACGACGTCGACGGGCGTGGTTGATTCGGAGAAAACGTCAACCCCGACCTGTTGGCCCAAGACCCGCAACTGCTCGACGGCGGCCGGTCGCTGAAGGTCGGCGGCAATTAAATAGGGCTGGCGACCCCGCTGCTTAAACCACGCCGCCAACTTCGCCGCGGTCGTTGTTTTACCCGCACCCTGAAGACCGGCGAGCAATACCACCGTGGGTGGCTTCGAGGCGTACGTAACCTTGAGGGCCGATCCGCCCAGCACCTCAATGAGTTGTTCGTGCACGGCCTTGATGACGTGCTGGCCGGGCGACAGGCTCTGACTGCGTACCTCGCCCGCGAGTCGACTGCGTACGGCGTCGAGGAACGCCCGAACGACGCCGAGTTCAACGTCGGCCTCGAGTAGGGCCGCGCGTACTTCGCCTAGTGCCTCGTCGAGGTCAGCGTCACTGAGTCGCCCGCGCGAGCGAAGCGACGTGCCGAGTCGTTCAAATCGTTCACTGAGGGCATCAAACATCGTCTACGAAGGCTACCGTCACGCGTCGAGCAGTGAATCAACGAACGCGACGGGCTCAAACACAATCAGGTCCCCGACCCCTTCGCCCACGCCCACGAATTTGACGGGAATACCCAACTCTCGCTCGATGGCGACCACGATGCCGCCTCGAGCGGTGCCGTCGAGTTTGGTGAGCACGATGCCCGTCACCGTTGCCGCGGCGAGGAACTCACGGGCCTGGGACAGGGCGTTTTGGCCGGTCGTCGCGTCCAGCACCATAAAGGTTTCAACGACTTGACCGGGCGCGCGGTCGGCGACTCGACGGACCTTACTGAGTTCGTCGAGCAGGTTCGTGCTGTTGGCTCTGCGACCTGCAGTGTCGGCGAGCACGATGTCCGCTCCCCTGGCGGCCGCTCGACCGAGCGCGTCGTGCACCACTGACCCCGGGTCGGCACCTTCGCCCGCGCGCACGATGTCGGCGCCGCTGCGCGTCGCCCACTCCTGAAGTTGATCGGCGGCCGCGGCGCGAAACGTATCGCCGGCGGCGAGTACGACCGAGCGGCCCTGGTTGACTTCGCGCTGGGCGAGTTTGCCAATCGTCGTGGTCTTTCCCACGCCGTTGACGCCGACGAATAGCCACACCGGCACGAAACCTTGGTCGGCATGGCGTACGACGGTCCGGTCAAGGTTCAAAGAGTCGAGCAGGACCGTGCGCACCGCAGCGGCCACACCGTCGGGTGCACCATTGTTGCGCAGTTCGTCCAGCACGATCGTTGTCGTTGCGACACCCACGTCACTTCGCAGCAGTACTTCTTCGACCACGTCGAGTTGCTCGGCACTCACCGATCCCGACACGGCCAGCGTGCGCACTCTCTCGAAGACGCCCCTCGATGACCCGAGCCGCTCTCCGAGTGTTGGTGGCGCCTCGGTTAAGACCGGCCGTTCGACGACCTCATCCACCAGCACGGTGGGCATCGCCGCGCGCGCGGGGCTCGCGAGAAGGGCGCGGCGGCTGCGGCGTCGCAGTACCACCACGCCGGTGCCCCCCAGCACGACGGCCACGACAATAACGATGATGGTGATCGTCACGAGACTTCGACTTCCTTCATCCGCTTCACCCGTTGACTGACGACCTTGGACGACGCACCCGGTCCCATCGTGACGCCGTAGAGCGCATCGGCGGCTTCCATCGTTCGCTTCTGGTGCGTCACGATCAGCATTTGCGCTTCGTCGCGAAACTCGTCGACGAGGCTAAGGAACCGTTGAAGGTTGACGTCGTCGAGGGCCGCTTCGACCTCGTCCATTAAGTAGAAGGGCGAAGGGCGCGAGCGAAAGACCGCAAAGAGGAACGCCAGCGCCGCCATGGATCGTTCACCGCCCGACAGTAGCGAGAGCCGGCGTACGTTGCGTCCCATTGGTCGCACTTCGATCTCGACACCGGTGTTGAGCGGGTCGTCCGGTTCAGTGAGAATCAATCGACCCTGTCCGCCCGGAAAGAGCATCGCGATCAAGGTGGAAAAATGCTCGTTCACGTCAGCCACGGCGCTCGAGAACGTCTGCATAATCTCTTCATCGAGTGCCCGCACAACCTCCTGTAGCTCTCGACGGGCGTTTCGCACGTCGCTCACTTGAGTATCTAGATCCTTATAGCGCTCTTCGAGCGCGGACAACTCCTCGAGGGCTAAGGGATTAATAGGGCCGAGCGACGTGATGCGTGCTTCCAGTTCACCCACGCGTTGATCAAGCGTGACCCCCTCGGGTAATTGAACGTCAACGGCGGGACCCAATTCGTGGGGTTCAATACCGAGGTCGCGTCGTACGACCTCGTGCAGGTTGGCGACCTTCACGACGAGTTCGGCCTGTTCAATCTCGCTGCGCCGCACGACGTCGCTGAGTTCCACCAGTCGCTCGTCGGCGGCCCTTCGAGCACGCCGCACCTGTTCGAGACGTTCGCCACTCGCCCGCGACGCTTCGAGCTGTTCGCGGTACGTTGAGTCCATCGCCTCTTGGGACATCCGAATATCTTGCGACGCGCGAAGCACGAGTTCGCCGAGGCGCGCGAGGACCTGGAGGTCAAACTCTAAGGACTCCCGGCGACCGGCCGCTTCGGCGCGCTCGCTGGATCGACCTTCGAGGCGCTGCTCAATCTCCATTTGACGTTGTTCGATCAATCGACGGCGCTCGCCGAATTCAGCTTCGAGTCGCGA
>JBBQGY010000013.1:0-21021 GCA_038323435.1 Acidimicrobiales bacterium | reverse complement strand
CTACTCCTCGCGTTCGCCATCGTGATGGTGATCGTGGCTGAAAGTATTAAGGGACGGCGCGGTGAGAGGTGGCGAGAGGTCGCTCTTCTGACCGTGGGCCAGCGACCTGCGTTCGGGGTGGTTGTAGTCCCAGGTGGGGCGTTCGGAACGAATCTGGGGCAGGCGATAGAAGTTGTGGTGTGGCGGGGGTGACGTCGTGAACCACTCGAGGGTCTGACCGTCCCACGGATTGTCACCGGCCGGGTACCGCTTCCAACTGTAAGCGACGTTGATGACGAAGATGATCGTCGAAATGCCGATCAGCACGGCGCCGAGCGTACTGAGTTCGTTCAAACTCTTCCACTGGGGGTCGTGGGGGTACACCGCCATGCGACGCGGCATGCCGCGCAATCCGAGAAGGTACTGGGGAAGCGTGAGGACCTGTGCGCCAATGAAGAGAAACCAGAACTGCGCCTTGCCGAACTTCTCATTCAAGAGATACCCGGTGATCTTTGGCCCCCAGTAGTAGAGGCCCGCCATGGCCGCCATCATTAACGCCATGAAGATCGAGTGGATGTGTGCGATAACGAAGTACGTATCGTGAGTGAAGAAGTCGAGCGGTGGGCTGGCCAGGTAGACGCCGGTAATGCCGCCAACGAGGAACGTCACCACGAATCCCATGGCCATCAGCATGGCGGTCGAGAACCAGATGTGGCCTCGCCACATCGTGCCGATCCAGTTGAAGATCTTGATTCCCGTGGGCACGGCGATCAAGAGACTCATGATCGAAAAGAACGGAAGCAGTACGACGCCGGTGGTGAACATGTGATGCGCCCATACGCCGAGCGAGAGCGCCCCGATTGCGAACGTCGCAAAGACCATGCCCTTGTAGCCAAAGACTGGCTTCTTCGAAAAGACCGCGAACACCTCAGTTACCATGCCAAAGAACGGCAGATCCAAGATATAGACCTCCGGATGACCCCAAAACCAAAAGATGTGCTGCCAGAGCACTGGGACCCCTCCGCCCGCGACGGAGTAGATGTGTGTTCCGAAGTGTCGGTCGCAGTAGAGCATGATGAGGCCCGCGGTAAGAACCGGGAAGGCCAGCAATATCATGAGACCTGTGACGAGCATGTTCCACGTGAAGATCGGCATGCGGAACATCGTCATGCCCGGCGCGCGCAAAGAGAAAATCGTCGCGGTGAGATTGACCCCGGTGAAGATCGCGGAGAACCCCGTAAGCAGCAGCCCGCCGATCCACAAGTCCGCACCAGCACCGGGCGTGTTCAACGAATTCGAGAGTGGGGCGTAGCCCACCCACCCGAAGTTGGCGGCGCCGCCTGCGGTGAAGAACCCCAACAGCATTGTGATGGAGCCCATGAGGTACAACCAGTACGACAGCGCGTTGAGGCGCGGGAACGCCATGTCGGGTGCGCCGATCTGGATCGGTACGATGATGTTGGCAAGTCCCCCGAAGGCGAAGGGGCCGGCGAATAGGTAGATCATCACCGAGCCGTGCATCGTGAAGAGCTCGTTGTATTGAGCGAACGACACTAGGGTGCCGTGCGGTGAGGCCAGCTGCGCGCGGATTAATTCGGCCAAGAGCCCGCCGATCAACAGCATGATCACCGAGGTAATGGTGTAGGAGAGGCCGATGACCTTGTGGTCAGTCGTCGTCAGCCACTTCAGGAGGCCCGTGGGACCGTGGTGCTCGTCGCCGTGCTCGTCGTGGCCGTCTCCCACGGTGGCGGGTGGGTGAAGGACGTCAGTCATCAGTTGTCGCCATGGCTCGAGGCCGGCTTCGTTGGTACCTGCGTGCCGGTCTGTAGCTTCGTGGTCTTCTGGGCCGCCGAGAACGCGGCCGAGTTTGCCGTTTTCGCGAGCCACGCCTGGTACTCGGGCATCGTCACCACCTTGACGTGGAACCACATCAGCGAGTGGTAGAGGCCGCAGAGTTGCGTGCACTGTCCAAAGAATGTCCCGGTGTCGACCGCGCGGAAGGTGAACTGGTTTAAGACGCCCGGCAGCGCGTATCGCGAGAAATTAAATTCGCTCACGTAGAAGCCGTGGATGACATCGGTCGACGTGAGATTAATGTGCACGTTGGTGTCGACGGGGATCTCCATGGTCGGTGCTTGAGTCGTCTGACCTATCACGACGGTCGTGGTGCCCGGGTAGGTGAACTTCCAGCCCCACTGGAATGCGTTCGCGTCCACGATCACGTTCGTTCCCGGGTTGTTCACTTCCCTGTTCTCCACCACGAGCGTCGCCGCGAAGAGACCAATGATGATCAAGATCGGAACGACAATATAAAACGCCTCGATTGGTAAGTGGTACTGAGTTTGCTCGGGGATGTCGTCGTTCTTGCGACCGTAACGAAGGACGATCCAAAGTACGAGCACTACGACAATAGTGCCGACAATTGCGGCGCTGATTGAAAAGCCCTGCCAGAGGTGAAATACCGAACGTGAACTCGTCGTCACGCCGGCATGGGCACCGAAGGTAGGCACCGTGCAGCCCGAGAGAGTCAATGCCGCCAGGGGCAAGGCAACGAATCGGCGCACGCGACGACGCCACCGCGTTGGGTCGACGTGATTGCAACGAGGGGGCGGTGCGGACGATCGCACGACGCGGCCAGTGGCATTTCCAGTGTGCTCGTCACCACACTGGACGTCTCGCGCGGTCGTCGTACTATTGCTCATGGCCGCGCAGAGCTCAACGTGCAGCGCCGAACACACACTAGGGGTGCGGTGTGAACGAACGCCTCGGAACGATTGAACCGCAACTGACGCTCGAGTACATCGGATTCGTCGCGGAACGGACGTGGGGATCCGCACGTCGTTTGCCTTCGTTCGAATGAGAATCGTGCAGTGCACAATCGAACGTCGTCGTGGGCGACGAACGCCATCAAGAGACCGCGATGCAAACTTGTGCCTTCAGTCACTCGCGCCGGTCGCGCGTCGAGTTGGACACCATCGACGTCACCCTCACGAGTCACTTCTTTGGTCCCCGCGGCGATGGCTGCTCGAGGGCGCGGATCGCGGGAGGCAACGACGGCGCGCAGTAACCAGAGCACGACCGCGTCGAACGTTCGCGTAGTGGCTCGACCGACGTGCGCCAACCCCCCAGTGGAATCGACGACCGTCGTCACGAGAATTCACTCATATCGAACACACGAAATTCTCGCGATAGTGGCGACATTGAAACTGACGGGGGCGGGTGAAATTAGGACTGTTGAACTGGCCGTTTCCCGAGTCCAGTCCTTGACACAACGCAATGATTGATCGAACGAGCGCCGTGGCTCGCTGAGCTATTCGTTGCGAGCCAACGGCGAGACGCTCTCGGGGCGAGCAGCGCGTCGCACGGCGCCGTTCTTTAACTTCCATTCGCCAACAACTTGGTCCGTCCTCGAGTGAGAAACTTAACGGTGCGGTGTTCTCGCAATGCTCTTGTAGCGCACGCAAGATGAGCATTGCGTTGAATCGACGAAAGCGCAATTGCGACATTGGCCACCTTTTGTGGTTTGAAACACTAACCCTCGAATTAGAAGGCAATACCAATTCTCTACCGTATCGAAGGTTCGCGTTTAGCACAAGAGAAGTTTTCTCAGCGAGTAACAAAGTAATGCCGGTAGGCGAACCTCGGGCGTCCTGGACGACAGACCACGAAGAATGACGTGCAACCGTTACTCTCCCGTGACCGTGGATTCGGCGTGGCGCGTGCTCCTTGCGACCTAGTCCCGCAGCTTCATCAAACACTTCGTCGCCCAGTTGATGGTGGCCGTCTCCAGGATCATCGCTGTTGTGTTCCAACAAGGTACCCGCGCATCTGATCCAGCGGCGAGAACCAACCTGCACAGCCTCGCGGTCGCTGACGAACGGTGAATTCGGTACGGTTGAGCGCGGTGTTTACCACCAGCGCAGTTATGTTCCTACGCCAATTACCGCCGTCCTCGAAGATGTCTGATGGAGACTCACGCCATCACAACAGACCGCCATCACGGCCCAGGAGACTGCCACTAGCCCACGACGTCATACGCGTTGCGTCCAACTCGAGTCGAGGGAACTTATTCAAATGACCACGACAACGAGTTCCATTCACCGTCACGCGGAGTTGGAAGGAACTTGTGATAGTGCGGTCGACCCGTGACCACGACGTGTGGCGCCCCGTTAAATATTCGACAGAGGGGGGGTTAACTCGACGTCATAGATCACTGCACCTCTTTCGAGGCGCGCACCGTCAGTAATGATGTGGCGAGTGAGCCGACCATCGTGCATCAGATGCTCTACATTCACACGCCTAACGAGCACCGGGTAATCGGCGATAAGCCGGCGGTGGCAGCGCCACCATACTGACTCGCTGCACATCACTGCCGTAGAACTCTCTTCGGCGAGCGTTAGGAGTTCCTCGACGCCATTGAGAAACTCCGGCGTTTCCATGTAATCGGCGTAGGCGCGAAATGAGACATGACGAAGCGCTACGTGGCGTGAGCCTTCCACGGGCCGACGTCGGCCTCCTAAGTCGGGCATCCAGACATAACCAATATTGGCGCCTGGCATCCACCGTTCCATCTCTTGGCGACCGAACTGTGAATTATGGCGGCTGCCGGGAAACGACCGCACATCAGCCACGCAATCGATACGAGCATCATCGAGCAGTGAGGTGAAAGATTGGGAGGCGAGCGTGCCGTGTCCAACTGTGTACACCGTCGTCATCACGCTCGCCCGCACTTCGTGGGTCATGAATCCAGCGTACATCGCGAAGTTGGGTTAACGGATGGGTCATCTACTTACCCAAGTCGAGGGGACTGAACTGTAGACAATGCGGATCGTCGGCCAGTTGCTCCACCGACTACATCCCCCTCCACGGATTGGTCACTACGACCTGGGGCCGTCACGAACCGGTCCCGAACATCGTTCGTGAGTCCAGATCACCGGGTTTTGGGTGTTGTCAGTTCATACGAACGGTGCGGCCTCTTGGTGCGGCGAGGACTCGTATCTCGAGGAACCAACACGACCGGCTGGCGGTGTTTCACCGGCGGGACTTCTGAGAGGGCGGTCCGTGGGCCAACGTTCGCTACGTACGCCGAGTCGGAATGATGCCTCGGTGGGCCCGTCAACCGGTAATTCGCAACAGTCCCACGATCCCCAGGGCGTAAAAGAGGATCGCCATGATCGAATCGGGACCCAATCGTTTCGGCACCAATGGACGCATGATGACGCCACCGATGTACACGACGGTGAGGGCCAATCCGAGGCCAGCCAACCACGCACTTGAATCTCCGGTAGTCGGAAGGACCGGTTTCGCCGCCACCAGATCAGCGACCAGAAACAGACAGAGCTGGAACGCGTTGCCACCAAAGACGTCACCAATCGCAAGTTGATGGTCGCCGAGTCGCACGGCTTCAATTCCCGAACTTATCTCGGGCAGCGCCGTCGCCAAGGCCAAGAATGTGGCGCCGAAGACGACCCCGTTAATGTGGGCGCGGCCCGCGAGTT
This sequence comes from Acidimicrobiales bacterium, assembly GCA_038323435.1. GTDB lineage: Bacteria > Actinomycetota > Acidimicrobiia > Acidimicrobiales > RAAP-2 > RAAP-2. Next base: position 15,544 of record JBBQGY010000013.1, on the reverse strand, counting down.
CGTTACCACTCACTTCGAGAATGACGCCAGCCAATAGCGTCACGATCGACGAGGCGCTGAATATTGTCACAACGCGCGCTGTCGAGTGCTGAGCATTCGCCGCGTCCGCGACTGGATGACGGATGCGGCGATGTGGTCGCCCGGGCTGAGCGCCCTCCATGGATACTTTCCACTTCGGATGAGACCGAGCTCGATTGAGGACCCACACCCCGCCGATCCAGAGCAACACGATGACCAGGGAAGCCGGACTGATACGTCCGGCGATCCGCACTGACGTTGGCAGCAGTGCCCCCATTAACACGACCGACACAATGAGCACGACGAGCAGGCCCTCGAGGACCGGCAGGAGCGAACCTACGAGGTACGTCAACGGTCGATTTGCGAAAAGATCGCAGATAACGAGCACCATCGTGGCGGTCGCGATGCCGCCGATCAAGTTTCCAGCAGCTAGGCCCAGGTGCCCCGACTTAGCCGCCGAGATGGTGACGGCCAGTTCGGGCAAGCTTCCGGCAATCGCGAGCAACACCATGCCACCGATCGCGTCGCCAAGTCCGAGGCGTCGATCAAGCTCGTCGGTGCATTTGGACAACTGCACGCCGGCGACCCAAGTCACCCCAGCCGCGCACACAAAGATGAAGAGTATCAACAGCACCGGAAGCGACGACACGTATACATCATTACCCAGCCCACTGCGGTGCCCGACGTCGAGGCGCAAGAAATGCACCACGTCAATCGTTTAGAGATCGGAAAATGCCTGACGTCGCGAACGCCGAGGTTCTCCTAAAGAGAGTAACTACCGTAACCGAGTTTGAGATTCAGAGCACGGTGGCGCGCTCGTCTACGGTGAGAAGATGAGTACAACACGGTGCCTCATCATCCGCGACACGCCACGCGACGCGGAGAGCATGCGCGCCGTTGTCTTCACCTATAGAAGGGTGCCCAGCCACAATATTGACGACGACCAACTGAAAGCGAACGGTGCGAACTACGTCATCGCCTCGATCCACGGAGGACTACCGCTACGAAGCCTGGTCCGATGAGCGATGGCTCCGTAGGCAACGATTCGGTCAGTATCTCGTTGGGCGGCGGCGCACCGCGTGTCGACGCGACCGATCAACCGTCATCGCAGAATTGGTCCGAGGGACGGCGGCTCTACCTGTTGCCCTTCGACCACCGCGGCTCGTTCAAGAAGGATCTCTTCGCCCTCGGAAGTGGCGAGGAACCCGACGATACCCAACGCGCACAGATCACTGACCTGAAGACGCTCATCTACGAGGGACTCGAGGAGGCATTGGCGAGCGGCGTGCCGAAGAACTTCGCGGGAATTCTCGTCGACGAGGAGTACGGGTCCGACATCGCTCGGAGCGCCACAGCTGCTGGACTCACGCTCGCGCTACCGGTCGAACGCTCCGGTCAGACGGAGTTCGAATTCGAGTACGGCGACGACTTCGCCCGTCATATTGAGGAGTTCGATCCGGCCTTCGTCAAAGTCCTGGTGCGCTACAACACCGACGGCGATAGCGAGGAGAATGCCCGGCAGGCCGCTCGCCTTGCGTACCTGTCGACCTGGCTCCGCCAACACGGACGCGCTCTGCTCTTCGAGCTGCTTGTTCCGCCACTGAAGTCACAACTCACTCGGGTTGGTGGTGACGTTGCGAACTTCGAGCACCAACTCTTGCCGAGTCTCCTCACCGGCGCCATGGCGGCCCTGCAAGAGGCGGGAGTCGAGCCCGACATTTGGAAGATCCAGGGCTTGGACGATCGGGCCGATTGTGGCCATGCGGTGGCTCAGGCCCGGACGGGAGGCCGCGACGACGTCGTTTGCATTGTGTTGGGTCACGGCGCCGATGATGCTCGGGTGCGCCACTGGCTCGCAGAGGCCGCCACCGTCGAGGGCTACGTCGGCTTCGCCGTCGGACGCACTGTGTGGTTCGACGCCATTGCCGACCACGTCGGAGGCCGATGCGATCGCGCCTGGGCCCGGACGCGCATCGCACGTAAGTACCTCGAGATGATCGACGCCTACGAACACGGTGATCAACGAGTTACTCCAGATTCCTCCGGTGCGCGCGAGGACCCCGACGAAAAGGGTCGCACGTGACGACCGCGGCGAGAGCCACTCGGACCCAAACCTCGGAAGGGCAAGTTCCTCATGACGCATCATTGATTCTCTTCGGGTCAACTGGCGATCTCGCGAAACGAAAGCTGCTGCCGGGCCTGTTCCACCTGGCAGTCTCAGGCTTGATGCCGGCCCACTACCGAATAATTGGGTCTTCACTCCCCGGTGCCGTGACTGATGCAGTCGGCTTTCGCGCCTTAGTTCACCAGGCCCTGCTGGACTTCGGGCGCAAGGAGGTGACCGAGGAAGCCTGGGGAACTTTCTCCGAGACACTGTCGTACGTCACCTCCACCGACACGGACCTGACGGCGCTCGTCGAAGCTATCGCCACCGCCGAGACGGACTTGGAGGGCGAAGAGCGGATCATCTACTTGGCCGTGCCGCCGCCCGCCTTGATCCCGATGATCGAGGCGCTCGGCACCTCCGGGCTCGTCACCGAGACCACCAAACTCGTCATCGAGAAGCCCTTCGGATCAGACCTCGATTCGGCGCGCGCACTCAACAGAGCGCTACTCGAAGTTTTCAACGAGGCTCAGATCTTTCGGATCGATCACTTCCTCGGCAAAGAGGGAGTCCAGAACATCCTCGCCCTGCGCTTCGCCAACGGCCTCTTCGAACCAACCTGGAACGCCGAGCATCTCGACTACGTCCAGGTTGACGTGCCCGAGATCTTGACCATCGAAGGACGTGGCGCGTTCTACGAATCCACCGGCGCGTTCAGAGACATGGTCGTTACTCACCTATTCCAGCTACTTGGTTTCCTCGCCATGGAAGCGCCCGCCGGTTTCGATGCCACCTCCCTGCGAAGAGAGAAGCTCGCGGTCTTCCAAGCGATGGAACTCCTCGATCCGGCGCGCGTGGTGTTCGGTCAGTACGACGGCTATCACAACGAGCCGAACGTAGCGCACGACTCGGCGGTTGAGACCTTTGTCGCGGCCGAGATACGAATCGACAACCCGCGATGGCGCGGCGTTCCCTTCTACCTGCGCACCGGTAAGGCGCTCGCGCAGTCGCGCTCGACGGTGACCCTCGGGTTCAAGCAACCTACCTTGCAGCTCTTCGAACTCCCCGTGGCGTCAGAGGTCGAACTTGGGTCGAACGAGCTCGTCTTCGAGGTCGCCGACCCGGGCGGCGTGACGGTGAACCTCTCGGTAAAGAGGCCGGGAGCATTGATGGCGCTCGAGCCCGCCGCGATGTCGTTTTGCTATGCGGATTCGTTCAGCGTCAGAAACGAACTCGAGGCGTACGAATGTCTACTTCATGATGTGATGCTCGGTGACCCCACACTCTTCAACGATGCCGCCGGGATCGAACGACTCTGGCAAGTGGCGGCACCACTGCTCGAGTCCTCGCCAACGCCGATTTCCTACGCGAAGGGATCGTGGGGACCCGAGGAGGCGATCATGCTTCCTGCTCCGCGCCATTGGCACCTCCCCGAGCCCAGTGACAACCACGAGCAGATCGCGGGTCACGCGTAACCACGATGAGAGGGCCGAGGCGGTCGGGCACTTCAACTGACCTGACCGCTGGCATTTTGTCTCGCGGATCGGCGACATCGGCACTAGAAGTGGTCACAACGAAAGGGTCCGAGACAGCCGTAATATGAAATCGTGAGTTGCAGTCCTCGCGACAGGAGCGGTGCGCACGACGATCGTCGACGCGCTCAACGACCGCTTCACCGCTGTGGGGATCTTCTGCGACGAGTGATTGCCCGTGCAGAGTGCCAATTCGCGCTGTTGGTCTCGCTCACCTTACCCGCGGAGTGTTGTAGCAGAGAGACCTGACATTCCACTGTCCCTGGACCAGTCAGTCGAGGGTTTTTCGCTGAACGTCAATTCTGGCGAGCAGTTCACTCCAGGCTGCGCTGAACGCAATTGCGCCGTCGTCTTGCAACTTCAAGGCGAGCGCCTCGATGTCGATACCAACTGCTCTATACGTCTCGAGTCTCGAGTCGCAGTCGCCGCCGTCTCGAGCGAGTGCTCGTCCGACCTGGCCGTGGTCGAAGAACGCCTCGAGCGTCTTTTCAGGAATGGTGTTGATGGTGAAGGGCGACGCTAGCGCCTCGATGTAGAGCGTGTCGGACGCCTTGGGATCCTTGGTGCCGGTGCTCGCCCACAATAAACGCTGCATTCGCGCTCCGGTGTTGGCGAGTCGTTGGAAGTGCTCGGAGCCCATAACGTCTCGATATGTCCGGTAGGCCTTCATGGCGACGGCGATTCCCAGTCCATCTTCTAATTCCTCGGAGAGGAAGGCGGACACCGCAGCGTCCCAGCGTGAGATGAACACTGACGCCACCGACGCGACCATGGGGTCAAGACCGGCGACGACGCGCCGCTCGATTCCGCGCAGGTACGCGTTGGCCGAGGCCAGGTATTGATCAGCGTCGAACAAGAGCGTCACGTTGATTGGAACGCCTGCTGCAATGCACTCCTCGATTGCCGAGAGGCCCTCGGGGGTGCCGGGAATCTTGATAAAGAGGTTCGGCCGTGCCGCTCGAGCGTGCAGTGTCTTCGCCGCTTCGACAGTCTGGGCAGTGTCGTGGGCGAGCAGCGGCGAGATCTCTAGGGACACCCAGCCGTCGACGCCCGCGGTGCGCTCATGGATGGGTAAGAAGAGGTCGGCCGCCCGTTGAAGATCCGCGATCGCCAGTTCGAAGAAGATCTCCTCATTTGTCAGATCTGAATTCGCGAGCGACTTGATCGCAGCTTCATAGTGACCAGAGGCAATTGCCTTGTCAAAGATCGAGGGATTCGACGTAAGACCCGACACCGAGTGACTGTCGATGTAGCGCTGCATCTGTCCTGAGTCGAGGAGGCCCCGGGTGATGTTGTCGAGCCAGATACTCTGACCGAAATCGTGCAGTACTTGAGTTGGTTTCACAGGCGACCTTTCGTTGTAGTTAGGGTCTGGCGCACTACGGGGGCGGACTTCGTTGCCGTGCTTATTGGTCATCACGTGGATTCGAAACGGACACCTTCGCTGTCGGGCCCGACGTCGGAACCGTGAAGAAGCTGCACCATCACGGGACCATCGATCAACGCTCCGCGACGTCTCGTCGAATGGGTCAGTACGTCCCACGTCAGTCGTCCCAACATGTAAGTGATTCTACGGGTCCGCTCGAGCGCCGGACCGGTCAAAAAAGAGGCACGGCGACACGACGGCCGGTCGTCGCACAAGACTCTTCGTGGCCGTCCTCGCACGGACAACCGGGCGACTTCGTCCCGTGGTTGTCGTTTGGCGGTGCCGCCGCGGTGAGTGACTCAATTGCTTCGAGCTGCGTGTTCCTCAACGACACCGTCGTTTGGTAGGGGGTCTGGAACGTCAATTCGCGCCACCCCTATGCGATAGTCGTTCAATCCAAAGTAGACGTCGTAGCGATCGGGTTGGCCAATATCGACTCGTCGATCGATGCCAGTCGGAAAGACGACGTTGGCGAAGGTGCCTGGGCGGTGGTCCGATGGTTCGGGCATCAGCACCGGGGTGGAGGAGCGGTAGAGGATCACCTGTGGATACTCAGTTGAGAGCACCATCACACCAGCCGCGTACGTGATCCGCTCTTCGTCGCTGCCTGGTACCGTTTGTTTACTGACGCCGTGATACACGAATAGCCACCCGTGTTTGGTCATGACCGGTGGTGTGCCGCTGCCGATCTTGAGTGCCTCCCAGGCTGAGACCGGTGCTGCCAGATGATGGTGCGAGGTGAATTGGCGCAGTCGGTGTGGTTCGTTGCTTGACAACTCGGTAGGACTGTAAGATATCCAAATGCTCTCGCGATGCCGGTCGATGTCGCGATTCTCTTCGAGCAAAATTGTCTCTTCGGGTAGCGTGCCCGCGAAGAGTGGCCGGTGCAGGATCGCCAGTTCGAGCTCGTCCGAGGGGTTGGGAATGGCGACGGGGAAGAGACAGGCGTCCTTGTTGTCAACGCCATCGAAGAGGATTCCCTCGTAGGGCAGAAACGAAGCGAGGCCGAGGCGATGCCAGCTGAGGAGGTGCTTCGAGATTGCCAGAGCAATGCGTGGTCCCACCGGCGAGAACGCGGTGTAGGTCATGACGTAACGCCGCAACGGTTCAACGTAAGTGATCCTCGGGTCCTCGCAACCTCCGGCCCCATTGGGTCGAAGTTCGTACTCCATTTCGGGTTCGAGAGCGATGCCGAGTCGTTCAATGTCGTACGGTTCACCGACCTCGTCAAAGATGACACGGACGATTGCGATACGCGAGTAGTTGCCCTTGGCGACGACGCGGGGAAACAGGTAGAGCTCGCCGTCGGGGCCGCGCGCGGCGGCAGGGTTGAGAATCCCCTCGACCTCGTGGGCGTTGCCAGGCTCAGGTTCGATGACGAGGCCGAGTCGACGCATGGTGAAGTCGTTCATACACTCTTTCTGGGTGACTTAATTTGCGCCGAGCCGTCGCCCAAACAGGCGAGCACCGTTTGGATCACCCTCGCCGTCTCTTCGGGGTCGCGCACGAGGATGCTATCGACTCCGCACTCTTGGGCCGGATAGTCGTTGCCGCCAGGAAAGATCGCGTCACCCGCGAAAAGCATTTCGTCAATTGCAATGTTCAATTGCTCGCGGAGTTTCTCGATGCCGTAGGCCTTGTCAATACCTGGCTTGGTCACGTCGATCGACGTCGTACCACCCATGTGTACCGCGAATTCGGGAAGCAATGGTCCGAGCAGAGCCGTTATCTTCTTTCTCTTGGCGAAATCTGGATCCCAACTCTCCTTTTCTTTCAGTGGTGCCGCCTGTCCAAGCACGGACAGCGTTATCTGACTGCCACGATCCTCGATGGCCTCGCCCCACAGTTTCGTCGCCTTGACGCCCGATTCCTCGAGCGCCTTGTTGAGTGCGGTGACGATCTTGATTCGTTCCTCGTCGCTGAGGTCCTCGGAGTAGATCTTTGACCAGTGACCCGTGTAGCGATAGAACTGCGTGCCGCAGGTAGGAAGTAACGAGAGGTTCACGAGTCGTTCGTCGTCGGGCAAGTTGGCGAGGAGTTGCTTTTCGAACTGTGACCAGTCGCCCCCCGAAATAACGGCGACCTTCATGACGCCGAGCAGATCGTGCAGCAGTGCGGCGATCTCGGTGTCTAGTGGAGATTTGCTCTGGGCGAGGGTCCCATCCAAATCGAAGACAAAGAGTTTCTTAACGGTGTTCTCGCCTCTCGTAACTGACTGGTCATACTTGTAATCGATGATTGGCAGCACGAATCGCCACTGTGATCCATCCTAGAGATATCATCTGCGGCGATGACCGCCATGGCCAGTAGTTCAAGAGTTCTTCTACCGATGACGCCAGCGCAGTCGGGAACAGTAGTGAGACCGTCACCGGGCATTGTCACTACGTAGCACAACCCGCGAGGAAGTTCTTTGAACGGGTGCGCCTTGGTCGGCGGTCCTAACGTTTCGCTACGAGGCGCACGCGCACCGGATCCTCGAAGCGACAGTCGCCGCTCCAACACTCATAGGTTCGAACGAGATGGAATGACGATGGAAGACCCCAGAGTACGTGCTGGAGTGCTCGTCACCGGTAAAGATCTACGCGCCGAGTCCGTGCGACCCAACGTCCATCCACCACATCATTTGATGGCAACCTTGGTCACTCGAAGAGGTCGTCAAGGAGAGGACTCCTGCTCTCGGTCGACTAATGGCACGAACAAGCGTTGCGTAGCGAATGATCGGGTGGGCAATCGTGGACGGGCGAGCGTCGACTACCCGGTTTGGTTTTCACGAACCAATCAGACGTCGGGCGGCCTCGACGATATGGCGCGAGGAGATGCCGGCCACATCGAGCAGCCCCAGCGGCGTTCCCGAGCCGGGTAGCGCGCGCACTGCCAAGTGCGTAACACGTAGGGGCACATTGGCGTCGGCCAAAGCCTCGAGCACGGCAGACCCTATCCCCCCCTCGGGGTAGTGATCTTCGACCACCACCAGTCGACCCCCGGTTGCGTGGCACGCATCGACGAGGGTGTCGCGATCGATTGGCTTAATCGAATACAGGTCAATCACGCGAACGGCGACGCCCGAAGCTGCCAGCACGTCGGCGGCGGCGAAGCACTCGTGCAACGTCACTCCGGCGCCAATGAGCGCGACCTGGTCGTCTGGTCCCGCGCGGTGCACTTTTGAGCCGCCGATGGGGAACTTCTCGTCAGGTCCGTAGATCACGGGGTACGCACCTCGCGTGGTGCGCAGGTACACAATGCCGTTCATATCGGCCATTTGAAAGACCAGTTGAACAGTGCAGGTCGCGTCGCTCGGATACAAGATAACCGAACTGTGCACTGCACGCAGTGCCGCCAAATCCTCCAGCGCCATTTGCGATGGACCGTCCTCACCGATTTCGACGCCGCAGTGCGATCCCACGAGACGGATATTTGCCTCACAGATCCCGGCTATGCGGATGAAGTCGTACGCGCGCGAAAAGAACGCCGCGAAGGTGACCGCGAACGGCACGTAGCCTCGAACGGCGAGGCCCACGGCTGCGGCGACCAGCTGCTGTTCGGCGATGAAGATCTCGAAGTAGCGTTCGGGACAGATTTTTTGAAACTCGTCCGCGTGCGTCGAATTGCCCACTTCTCCGTCAAGTACGACCACGTCTTGGCGCGCGCTCAATGCCGCAATCGCGGCGCCAAAGGCGACGCGCGTCGCCACCTCGGCACCCAGCGCGAAGGTGGGCACCGAGATCGGCGGTGCAGAACGGACGTAGTCGGAAAACGTCTCGGGCGCGGGCAGGTCTGTCGTGATACGCAGGTCGCTACGTCCGCCCAGAGCAATAATTGCACGCTTCGCCATGTCTGGCGGCAACGCCTTGCCATGCCATCCGTTCTTGTTTTCGATCTCGGGCACCCCCTTCGCCTTGATGGTTCGCGCCAAGATCACGGTCGGAACATCGCGTTTAACACGAGAGTCGGTGAGCGCTTCGTCAATGGCGAGTAGGTCGTGACCGTCGACTACGACGGCGCGACAACCGAACGCCTCAACCCTGGCGGCGTAGCGGTCCATATCCCATTCGAGCTCTGTGGCGCCTCGCTGACCCAGGCGGTTGACGTCGACAATGGCGGTGAGGTTGCCAAGGCGGTAGTAGCTCGCCTTGTCGAGCGCTTCCCACATCGATCCTTCGGCCGTCTCGCTGTCGCCACACAGGATCCAGGCGTGATAACTCAACTTGTCGAGGTACTTGCCGGCGAGACAGACGCCAACGGCGTCGGGGAGCCCCTGTCCGAGTGAACCCGTCGCCACGTCCACCCACGGCAACACCGGAGTGGGGTGGCCCTGGAGCCTCGCGCCAAGTTGTCGGTAGGTAGTGACGAGTTCTTCTTCGGATACCACGCCAACGGCCCGATACATCGAGTAGAGGAGCGGCGACGCGTGGCCCTTCGAAAAGATGAGGTGGTCGTTCAGCGCGAACTTCGGTCGGTCCCAGTCGTAGCGAAAGTGTCCGACCAGCAGGACCGCCATGAGATCAGCGGCCGACAGCGACGACGTAGGGTGACCCGAACCCGCTTCGGTGCTGCAGCGAATCGAATCGACTCGAAGTTGCGTGGCGAGGCGACTCGCGAGGTCGAGTTGTGCCGTCGTCATCACGGGGTCGCGGCTCCAACGTCGCTTACGAGATCCTCCAACGGGATCGTTACGTCAGCCAACTTGTCTTCGTCGATCGTCCCTCGAGACCGCACCAGGTTCGCAATGACGTCGGTGACGTCCCAGACATTGACGTTCATGCCAGCCAGCACTCGGCCGTCTTTCATCCAGAAGGCAATGTACTCACTCTTGGAGCTGTCGCCCCGAAAGACCACGCGGTCGTAGTGGCCTTTATCGACGAAGCCCGTGTACTCCATCCCCTGGTCGTACTGATCCGAGAAGAAATAGGGAACTCGGTCGTATGCAACGTTGCGTCCCAACATGTTGGCGGCCGCCACCGGTCCCTGATTGAGTGCGGCCGACCAGTGCTCGAGGCGCAAGTGAGTACCGAACATGGGGTAGAACGCGTTGGCCACATCACCGGCCGCGAAGATGTCCGGGGCACTCGTGGCTAAGAATTCGTCCACGAGAACTCCGTTGTCGATGATCAATCCAGCTTCCTCGGCGAGGCGGATAATTGGGGACGATGCCCACTCCGGCCACGATCGCGTCCGCGTTTACGGTCCTCTCGTCGGTCAACCGAATCTCGTACGACTGGGCGTCTCTGCCCTCAATTGCTGAGACGCCCACGTTCAACTCGAGGGTCACGCCGTGGGTACGATGCAGCGCCGCGAACTTCTCGGCGACCTCGCGGCCCAACACCTTCACCAGCGGCAACTCCGCCATTTCGATGACGGTCACGTCACAGCCCGCGGCTCGAGCTGCCGCCGCGGTCTCGAGACCAATCCATCCGCCGCCAATAATTGCTACTCGCCCACCTGACGCGAACGCAGCTTTCAAAGCCTCGCTGTCGTTGAGCGTGCGTAGATAGAGGGGACCGACGGCGGTGCCGCCGTTCACTGTAAGACGCCGAGGAGATGAGCCTGTTGTCAACAACAACTTGTCGTACCCGTAGCGCTGCCCGGTCTCGGTGACTATTTCGTGAGTGTCTCGGTCAACGGCGGTGATCCGCGTGTCCACGTACAAATCAACGTCGTTCTCGTGGTACCACTCACGCGGATGGACGTAGAGCTTCTCCTCTACTAGCTTGCCCTGCAGAAACTCCTTGGACAGCGCGGGACGGTCATATGGCCGGCTGCACTCTTCGCCAACGAGAATGATTCGCCCGTCGAAGCCTTCTGTTCGAAGAGCCTCAGCGGCCTTAGCTCCCGCCAATCCAGCACCAACAATCACGAACGTTTGGCGTTTGGTCATCATGCAACACCCTCTCTTTCTTCAGTGAAGACAAGTCCTGCGGCCATCTGTGATGTCATGGTCGAGTTTGACGAACGGAACTCTTTCACGTGCGGTCGCCAATCCCGCGGCCGCGTCGCTTCTCGGGTGGTTGCGCGAAGCGCAACATCACCGAATTCGAGATCGAGCGTCCGCTTAACAGTCGACGGGTATCGGACGACTCCCGCATTCAGGTCTCAACCAATGACTCGGGAGTTGCTGGCGCGAGGTGGCCACCAGCATCGAGCGAGTCGAGGAGCAAATGGAAGTAGACCAGTCCGGCGTAGGGTGACCACGAATTCGTCAACTCTTCAATCTGTGCGTAGTTCGGGGTAAAAGCGAGCCCGAAGCGTCGCTGGAGGTTGTTGGCGGCGCCCACGTCGTCTCCGGGCAGCACGTGCCAGCGACCGAGACCGCGCAACAACGTGTACTCGGCGCTCCAACGACCAATTCCGTGCAGACTGAGTAGCGTCGTCATAGCCTCTTGATCAGTCGCTTGCGTCAAGGCCTCAATATCGATTGCGTTCGACGCTACTCTCGTCGCGAGTTCAATGATGGTGCGAGCTTTCGCCATACTGAAGCCCATTTCGCGTAACACTAAGGGATCCGCGTCGGCAAGTTCGTCGGGCGAGGGAAAGGCGTGAGGGGCGTTAATCGATGCACTCGCCGTTGAACCGAATCGAGCGGCGAGACGATTGAGCAGGTGGATGCCCACCACAAGTGAGAGTTGCTGACATGCCGCTGCGTTCACCACCGCTTCAAAGACGCTTGGAAAGCGGGGCGGACGAACACCACGGAACCGAGCCGCGAGAATTGCGAGATGCGGATCATTCGCGGCGAGTTGATAGAAACCATCCAAGTCAGCACCTAGACCAAGCGTGACTTCTAGAACGCTGCGGCATTCGACCAATTGGGCATCGTCGAAATCGTTGGGATCCGCGGACAGTTCGACGGCCAAGCGTGGCTGTTCCAACGATCCGATTTGGCGGACCGCGACCTCAACGGCACCGCCGCTGAGCGCGAGCACTCGTTGGTAACGCTCCCCGTCAAAGCGGTCAATCTCGTTATGGGGGCGACGACGAAGCGCCCAGGCCGTGAGGTCCATGCGAAGGGGTGCGCTCGCTTGGAGTTCAAACGATTCGTTCATTCACGCGCCAATCTCCGGTAAATGTTTGGTGCCACGTTCGATAACGAAACTCGCACCGTCACGACTGATACCGCGTTTCCGATTCGAAGAATCGAGTGGTCCATGGCGCGGGTGCGAAATCGGAAGGTCGATCATTCTCGCGATCGCTGCGTCGGTCTCGTGAATGTACGTCACGGCGCGCTGACGCGATTGTTGGTTGGCTCCGTACCAACCGATCCGCAGGACGGTCTCATTCTGGCGCTTCACCACGACGGCTTCGACAGGGTCTGCACGGAGTCGACATAGGGCATTGAAAGATACTTCGAACACTCCCAATCACCGTTTCATATGACATGGCAATCCCTCACTCTCAAACGCGTAGATCACCTGAATCCTATTGATCATTGACAATTGTGTGACGTCTGTAAAGAGTCGTTGCTCGGCAACTATCGATCAGAACTTTGCCCCGTATTCACTTTGCGACATACCAACTTCGTCAACGTTCAATGGAGCCCGTGGCACTCGGCGCTAATCGTTACTCAGTCCATCGCATCTTTGTCGTCACGTGGGCGTTCGAATGTCGTGTGCGATAATTCAATTCTTAGTATCTATTACCCCAATGGCGCCCACTCGTGGAACCAAGCGGACCAGCCAATTCAGTTCTTGAGCAGCTTCGCGAGGACGGTGGCCTCACTAATCTCTGCGTGCTTGGAGGCGGTCAGGAGCGTGAGTGTACGGCGTTTAACGAGACTCCGAAGATGCTGCAGGGCTTTAACACGATCTGGTCTCTCGAGTTCCTTCTCTTATCGTCGCTTATATTCCGCGAACAATTTCGGATCGTGTCCGTACCACTTTCGAAGCTCCGTTGACGGTGCAACCTCTTTTCACCATTCGTCAAAGTCGGCCTTTTCCTTGCTCAATCCTCGCGGCCAAATCCTGTCGACCAGTACCCGCGCGCCGTCGCCACGAACCCGCTCGTCGTACGCCCGCCCGACTTTGACTGGGTGCTTTTCCGTCATCATTTTCCTACTTTCAATGCTTGTCTACTCGTTGGCACCGTACCAAGACCCAACTTTCGACCTCCGCTACATTCAACTCTCAATTTGCGGTCGTTGGTTCATCCGGCTCTCGGAGAACCTGCCGCAATTCGAGTCACACCAATCTGTACTCTTGCGACACCTTGACGGACTGTCTGGACTTTTATTTCGCGGAGTTAGAAATCCTGCGACTGGAGGCCGGCGTCGAAATAGGTGAGGAGCTGACTCTTTCGGTCTCGATCCTCCAGCACGGTGAGTACCTCGAACGCATCGATCCATTCGTGCTTCTCGGTTAGACCGACGCAGTCCACGCTGACTCGACTCGAGACTCGTATCTTCCTTCCGACGTTTGCCATCAGTTCGCCAACTACTCAGCGTCGACGTGGTGATGTTCGCCAAGCGCATGCAGAGCGATCGTCGAGTGAGCGTAGGCACCACCGGCACGCATCTCGGCGGCGACCCAGATTGCCTCCATGATCTCCTCGTCGCTCGCACCCTTGCGTCGAGCTAGTTTCGAGTGGCCGGTGATGCAGTACGGGCACTGCGTGACGTGGGCCACCGCGACGGCAATCAATTGCTTAGTTTTTTCCGGCAGTGCGCCTGCAGTGAAGACGGTCCGGCTGAACCTCTCGAAGGCCTCGTTAATCTCCGGCGCGAGCTCTTTGCGGCGCTCGCCAATCTCACGCGTTGCCGCGGGATACACGCTCGTGTCCTCAGTCATATCTCCTCCTGGTTCTGTCCACTTCAAAACTCGGAACCACCGCTTCGTTCGGTCGGGATAATGCTTATTCTACTTGTAACTAGAGTTATATGGACCGTAACTGAACAGTATCGTCGCGCCCCCAACGTCCACGTCACCACCCGTGGGGTCCCCATTCTGGACCCTCAGAGATTCGCTGTATCAAGTCGTTCATCACGCTAAACAGGACGGAACTTCGCCATTTGGACGAGAGTGGCACCAGCATTGGCGCCCCCTACGAGTATCGCCCTCAAGTAGACCCCCGACGACGTACTCAGGCCCTCGAGACGAGCCCGTCCACGCCTGAGAGATTCCAACGATCCATCACGACGCACGCCCTTGTCGGAATGCAACGACGCCCGTATCAGGTCCGCACCATGGCAGTAGATTGGTTTGCGGGTGACGTCACGCAGTTTCTCGAGTGCCACACTTGACCAATGACGGTCTCCGAAAGCGAACCCCCGATGTCCGACCAGAAGCGAAGCACCCGCAAAAGTCGAGCCCACACATCCCAGTCACTTCTCGCGACTAGGGTCGAGACTGCGGCGCACGCCGAGCTCCTGATGGACTTTTACCGCGAAATGCTCTTTATTCGCCGGTTCGAAGAGCGGGCGGCGCGCAGCTACACCCAGGCACTCATCGGCGGCTACTGCCACCTAAATCTGGGTGAAGAAGCCACCGTCGTCGGGTTGATCTCGTCGCTGCGCCCGACCGACTACCTATTCACCAATTATCGCGAGCACGGCTACGCCATCGCGCGCGGAATCGATCCTCGGCGAATCATGGCCGAACTCTACGGGCGGGTTGATGGCGTATCCAAGGGCTGGGGTGGATCGATGCACATATTTGACTTCGCGCACCGACTCCTCGGCGGTTACGGCATCGTCGGTGGTCAGGTCCCTCTGGCTACCGGTGCAGCCCTTGCTATTGACTATCGCCACGGCGACGAAATCGTGATGTGCACCATGGGCGACGGCACCACCAATATCGGTGCCTTTCACGAATCGCTGAACATCGCAGGACTCTGGAATCTGCCGATCGTCTACGTGATTGTCAACAACCGTCTCGGAATGGGAACCACAGTAGAAAAGTCTTCCGCCGAACCCGAGCTCTATAAACGCGGAACCGCCTACCGCATTGAGTCAGCTCGCGTCGACGGTCTCGACCCCGTTGCCGTTGCCGACGCTGCACGTCACGCAATCGAGGTGGCACGCTCCAGTCGGCCCTATCTGCTCGAAGTCGTCTGCGAACGCCTGCGGGGCCACTCCGTGGTCGACCCCGCGAAGTACCGCACGCCAGAAGAAGTTGCGGAGCTTAAGGACCACGATCCGGTTCACGCGATGGCCCAACGTCTCATCGTCGAGGGGATATCGGATGACGTCACGCTGGCCGCCCTCGACCAGGAGGTTCTGGCCAACATTGAAGAGATCAGCTCCTTCGCCGAGTCCAGTAATTATCCTGACGTCGACACACTCTTCAACTACACCTACGCAACCCCGGTCTTGAATGATTCGCGCCGACTACCGGGTCAACCCCTGTTCGGCGAAGCCACGAACGGATTTACGCGGTGACCCTAATGTCCTACCGGCAGGCGCTGCACGACGGGCTGCGCGCAGAGATGCTGCGCGACGAGAGCGTTTGTCTCATGGGCGAGGAGATCGGGGTCTTC
>JBBQGY010000012.1:0-22184 GCA_038323435.1 Acidimicrobiales bacterium | reverse complement strand
GGCGGCCCGCCGAGTCCTGTCCACGAAGTGCTGGGACTCAGCGGGCCGCCGCGCGAACTGAGTTATTCATCACGTGACGTCATCTAAGGCGTGGACTTTCTGAACGCGCCTGGCCTCTGGCGAAAACTGTGAAGTCTCACTACCCGTGTCTCACGAAGACGGCGCCATGGACGACTCACGTCGAGGTCCCAATTCTCCAGTAACTCTGATCCATCGAATATGGTGCCACCTCCGTTACAGTCGGACCATGGCGCGAGAAACAGTGACTGGCTATTGCTGGCCGCAATCAGTTGGTCAGGGAGAACAGATTGGTCTGCACATGTCGTCGTCGGGTACTCGGCCAGTGCGCGTCGAGATCGTGCGCGTGGGAGCTCAACGAGAGGTGGTGTTTGGCCCGGCGTCAGTAGCGACAGATGAACACGAGACGCCGAGGACAGCGTCGTCCACCGGGTGTGGTTGGCCCGTCGCACTCACGGTTGATGTTGAACCTTCGTGGCGTTCGGGTTACTACGAAGTTGTCATGGAGATTGAGGTTGGCGACAAGGTGCATCGCGACTTCGCCTGCTTCGTAGTGCGACCATCGTCGAAAGAGAGAATCGTCCTGGCGTTAGCGACCAATACGTGGCACGCGTACAACGATTTTGGTGGGACGAATCTCTACACCGGAGTCACCCACGTATCAATGCAACGTCCGATGGCGGCCGGCTATCTCCACAAACCACTGGGCAAGGGCCGTCGCGTCACCGGCACCGGCGCCCCCGATCCGCAGAACGCCGCGCACGTCGGCTATATCCAATTGAATCATCTGTCGAACTACGCGGGGTCGGCCGGCTGGCCCGACTGGGAGCAGCCCTTCATTGCGTGGGCGGAGCGTGAAGGATTTGAGATCGGCGTCTGTACGAATGCTGACTTAGAAGAGCATCCCGAAGTATTGGACGACGCGAGCTTGTACTTGTCAGTTGGGCACGACGAGTACTGGTCGAAAGGGATGCGCGACACGGTCGAACGATTCGTCGCTCGGGGTGGCAACGCCGCCTTCTTTTCGGGAAATACGTCGTTGTGGCAGGTCCGAATTGAGGGCAGCGATCGTGACGTCATGGTGGGCTACAAGGGATTCTTTCGCGACGACCCACTGATGGGGACATTGCGCGAGAACGAGGTGACGACATTTTGGTCCGACGTGATTGTTGGTCGAACCGAAAACTCCATGACGGGGGTCACTTTCACTCGTGGTGGCTATCACCGCATTGGTCGCAACGTGACGGGTGGACTCGGTGGCTATACCGTGCACCGCGCCGGTCACTGGATTTTTGACGGTACCGGGCTTCGCTACGGCGAGGTCCTCGGATCGAACGCGACCGTCGTTGGCTACGAGTGTGATGGGTGCGCCTTTACGTACCGCGACGGGCTCCCGTACCCCACGGGCGAAGATGGTGCGCCCGCGACCTTCGAAATTCTGGGCACGTGCCCGACGCAACACTTCACCCACGAGACCGCCCCACGTCGTCCACCCAAGCCGGGCGAGCCCAGTGAGTTGGAGTACATCGCCGCTCGTGTATTTGGGACGCGCGATCCCGCAGCGATGGACAAGATTCGACACGGTCACGCGGTGTTGGGTGCGTACACCAACGAAGCGGGTGCGACGGTGCTGACGTCGGGGTCAACCGATTGGGCGCACGGCCTCGCCGAACGCGATCCCCAAATTGAACAGATCCCCGTAACGTGCTGATGAAGCTGGGGTAGGGAAGCCAAAATGTTCGGAGTCGTCACGTTATTCACTCCGTAGGGCCACCTCGCCGTGGAGCGGATACAAACGTCGAAGGTCGCGGATTCGAATGTTTTGCTTGCAAAAATGAGATTTGCCGTGACGTCGAGTCGTTACTTGCCCGTGCGTCGCGGTTCACGTTATGGGCGCGGGGACGGCGTGACAGTCGGAACGACCAATTTGTCCATTTCCTCACCGGGCATACACATTGCGCGACGGAGCGAAAGTTTTCACCGCGGCCAGACAGTAGTAAGTATGAGCCAGACAGTGAAACCGTGGCACTTGAGCGTTCGCGTTGCTGGCGGCCCGACGCTTAGCGCGATAGTGGGCGCAACTCTCGTGGTCTCGTTGCTGGTATTTCGTCGAACAGCGCCCTCGCTGGTCCAGCTACGACCACGACGCTCTCGCGCGCAACTATTGCGGCGGGTAATGCCTACGCCTGGCACTTGCTCGACGTGCAACCAATTCCTTCATCAGCTCGACGGGTCTCGGTACTTCCGACACCCGTCGCGGCGAGTGGCGGCGTCGGGAAGTCACCCGTGGTGCGAGCAGTTCACCGCGAGTATCTGTTACCCATGCCCGTGGACGTCGCTCAGTATGTTCGCACGCACTTGCCCCGTGGCGAAAAGATCTACGAAACGGGGACCGGCAGCTCCCCGAACGCGTCCTACGTTGACTATCTGGGACTGTCGTCGACCTGTGCGAGTAGGCACATCACGTACTACGGTGTCTTCTATTCGTCGACCCAGGCGCGCGATGGTCAACAAGAACTGCGCGTTGACGTCGAAGTGATGTGGCTGCCGATCCTGCACGTTGAAATGCCCACGACGGGCATCGTCACCCTCACGGGTTATGGCCAGACGTCACTGTCGAATGCATCGAGCGACCCCTCCACAATCGTCTTAAACCATCATGAAGTGCTCGCTCTACGCGATCGAATTCGTGCCCTCAAGGATTCGGGTGGCAACGGCGTCTGTGCGGAGGACTCGTTGCTGCTCAAGATCTCCATCACGCAAAAGAGCAAGGTCGTGTGGAGCGCCATCGCCGACGAATGCCCCGGTGCGCTTTCGATCACGAGTTCTACGTCGAGTCCAGTCTTGGACGACAGGAACTGTTCGTTGTGGAATGTCGTTAATTCATTCTTTCCCAAGGATCAGGCGGTCGCGACCAAGACTGACAGCCGTCAAGTTTGCGCGTATTCGCAGTACGGCTAAATCACCGAATTTCCGTTTCCCGTGGTTCGTGTGGTCCGATGATCCATGCTGATCGGCCGTTCACGTAAGACCCGACGACCGAACGAAATACCCAGTGGACTACATCGCGACCTTCAGTGAAAAGTCCCTCGGTAATGTTCTGAGTTATGAGTGGCCGATGTGGAACATCTTGCAGGAACTGCATTTGTAAGCGCTCATGGTTTGACTTGTGTTGGCGGTCTGTTGTTGAGCAGCCATTCGTGCAGCGTCGAGCGACGGATAACTTCGCTTTGACGATCCGTTGGCGTTGATGTGACTGGCCGCTGTTCGCCTTAGTGAGGTACCTCCCGAATATTTTGTCGTGGAGCTACGCGACAACCCGAAGATCGTTAGAACAATTAAGCCCAGGATGATAATTGCAACAAGCATTCGCGCCTCCAGACTTGGACCAGGTCTGACGAGAAGGTTACGGGAGCGCGCCGCCACACGGTTCGTTCCGTGCGAGAGGTAGTAATCGATCGCGTTATTACTGCGTTGGGGAAATGCCTCGGCCGACGACGTGCGAAGACGTCCGCCGCACCCCAGGCGAAACGTTGCGAGCAATCGTGTGAGAATGGATCACGGAGGTTGTATGCGACGGGTGAGCGGGCGAATCCAGATTTTGCTGACCGTAGCCATTGCGCTCGCGTCCGCTGTCTTCGTTGTTGTCTCGGTGAACATGTGGACCGCTGCATCGGCATCGGCATCCACGTCGTGGTCGTTGGCGCCAGTGGCACCCCCCGTTGGTGGCTGGTCCACGATCAACTACCTGCACGGTCAGTGGCTCGCTTTCAGCCCTTCGGGCAACGTCGCCGATTCGATCGACGCTACGACGTGGACAGAGCAAACAGTACCGGTCGGGTCCTGGCAGACAGTGGCGTACGGCGCGGGTCACTACGTCGCGCTTTCTTCAGCGAGTGTCGCGCCCAGTGAGCTGATCTCCACTAACGCGGTGCAGTGGTCGACGCTGCCCGGACCGCCGGCGACCCCTCAACGGGGCCAGCTCGGACAGTGGGCGAGTATCACGTATGGCCGTGGGCTTTTTGTGGCCGTGAGTTCTGTTGGCACGGTCGCGACTTCGCCCGATGGCGTCACGTGGAGCCTGCGATTTTGGCGGCCTCAAAACATCTTCACTTCGGTTACCTACGGCGACGGACGATTCATTGCAGTCGACGCCGCAGAAGGCGACGCGCTGCTGTCACTCAATGGGTTGCAATGGAGCCTGATTCGTCAACCACTCACGGGTCTGATCCAAGCTCCAACGGCGGGCCTGCACTTGGGAGCGGTCACTTACGGCAACGGGAACTTCGTGGCTCTGGGCGCCTCACCGTCGGGAGCCGGCTACGTGGCCACGTCGGTGTACGGGTACGTGTGGGCGCTGCACCAGTATTCGCCGGCACAGTCGATTGACACAGTGGCCTTCGGCTGCGGTTCATTTGTCGTGGCCGGTCAGTCCACTAGCGCGACGAATCCAATTATTTTCTCGTCGACTGGCGCAGTGTGGGTGGCGACCACGCCAACAATGAGTACTTCATCGAATTGGACGGCCGTCGCTTACGGCGCGCATCACTACGTCGCAGTTGACGTCGCCGGGGATATCGTCAGTGCGCCGAGCGCCCCGAACTGCGCCGGCGCCGTGCCCTCGCCTCCCCAGCAGGTGTCGGGCAATGTCCACGCCGGCCAGGTGTGGACCTACATGCATCCACCGCCGAGCTCGGGTGCTGCGCCAGTACTCGGCTATCGCACAACCATTACGAATGGCGTCATCACCAAATCCTGTCGAGCCCCGGTGTACTACGAACCGAACTGCATCATCAAGGGTCTCCAGGATCACCAGGTCTACTGGGTTACCGCGCAGGCCTACAACCGCTTTGGTTACTCGGCACCCTCGGACCCCGAGTTCGCCATCCCCATTGCGGTATGGCGACTCGACAGTTCCACCTCACCCGGGGCCTCCGCCTCCACGTTGGCGACCGTCCACGTCACTGGCGTCATCGCCGATGCTCTAGGTTTTTACCCAACCTCGGCGGTGACCCTGCATTTCGGGGCACGCCTCGCAACCTGTGTCCCCAATCCCTTTGGCGAATGCATGATCACCATCGCGAATCCGCCCGCCGGCACACTGCGCGTCTTTGCGACGTACACCGGCTACGGACGTTCGTACCGCTCGCCGGTGCACGAAGTGACGGTGGCGCCAACTCACTAAGTTCTTCTATCGACGTTCGTTACGACGTACGCGTCGGATTGTTCTTTCCGTCGCGCCCATCGTTACTCGCTGACGTCGGGGCCGACTCGAGGCAACGATCGGTTCGGGTCATGCTTGCACTCGACGTGTGATCGACGAATGTCACTCGGCGGCGCGCACAATATTACGCACCATGCCGCCAAACACAATGCCGTGAAAGGGAGCAATTATTCGCCAGTACGCGTGACCGCCCAGTCCGCGTGGCTGGAACAGTGCGCGCTGGTGATAGAAGGTGCCACTCTCATCTTCACCCACCGATAGTTCCAACCACGCCGTGCCCGGTAACTTCATCTCTGCGCGCAGGCGAAGTAGTTGACCCACGGTAATCTCCTCAACCCTCCAGAAATCGAGGGCCTCACCCACGTAGAGATGGGCCGGGTCTCGTCGACCACGGCGTAGCCCGGCCCCCCCGAATAGTCGGTCGAGCCAGCCCCGTAACGCCCACGCGAACGACCAGGAGTACCAACCGTGTTCGCCGCCAATACCTTCAATGACGCGCCATAGGTCCTGCGTCGAGGCATTGACGTGCGCGGTGCGATCGTCGATGTAAAAGCTCCCACCGGACCAGTCCGGATCGCTGGGTAACGGGTCGGACGGTGTACTCGGCCATGTCGCGTTCGACCAACGCGTAGGGACAACCGATTCGGCCGCTCGGGCCAGCACGAATTGAACTGCTTGATCGAATCCAGTTAATCCTTCAGGTGGATCGGCGACCCACTGCGCGATGTCGTGTTCGCCACAAATCACCTCGTAGCGAAGTGATTCGACCAGCGGACGCGCAATCGCGCTGGGAACCGGCGTCACGAAATTCACCCAGTGACTCGAGAGCGACGGAGAGAGCACGGGCACGGGAATAATGAGTCGACGGCGCAGGCCCGCGACGCGGGCGTATCGCTGCATCATCTCGATGTACGTCAGTACCTCGGGCCCACCAATATCGAACGATCGATTGACCTCGACCGGCAAACTGGCCCACGACGCCAGGTAGCGGATCACGTCGCGAATGGCGATGGGCTGAATCCGATTGCGAACCCATCGCGGCGTCACCATTGCGGGCAACCGTTCGGTGAGAGAGCGGAGCATTTCAAACGAGGCCGATCCGCTGCCGAGAATGACCGCAGCGCACAGCACGACAGTCGGCACGTCGCCGGCCAAGAACACCTCACCGACTTCAGTTCGCGAACGTAAGTGCGGGCTTAGGGCGGTATCGCGGGGCGACAGTCCTCCTAAGTACACAATGCGCTGCACTCGCGCGGCACTCGCGGCGGCGGCAAACGTCGTGGCAGCTTTGCGATCACGGGCCTCGAAATCGCGCCCCGTCGCCAACGAGTGGACGAGGTAGTAAGCGACCTCCACGCCGTCCAGGGCTCGGAGCACGTCATCGAAGTTGACGACGTCACCCTTAACGACTTCGACCCGAGTGCGCCATGGCACGTCGCGCAGACGACCAACGTCGCGGGTCACGCATCGAACGGTGTGTCCTTCTTCGAGAAGGGCCGGTACCAGTCGGCCACCGACGTATCCGGTAGCGCCGGTGACGAGTACGTGCGTCACTTGTCCACCACTTCTGCACGCGTGATGCGCTCGCGCGAGGTGACGACACGTGGCCAATGGTCAAGGCCACGTGATTGAGCGGGCGCGACTACACCAGCGCTGGTCTTTGGTGGTGACGAGGAGTGGTTCACGCGGTGCGCAGCTTTTGGTAACGCAGTAGGGCATCGGTGCGTTCACGGGCGTGGTCGACGATCGGCGAAGGATAGCCAGCATCGGCGACGAGCGTCGCGGGTCGCGCACGTGAGGGTTCGTGGATCGTCAGTTCGGGCATCATTGCCAGTTCGGGCACCCAACGCCGGACGTAGTCGCCGTGCGGATCGAATCGCTTGGCCTGCGTGAGCGGGTTAAAGATGCGAAAGTAGGGCGAGGCGTCGGTGCCGGTCCCGGCCACCCACTGCCAGCCGTGCTGATTGGAGGCGAGGTCGCCGTCGACCAAGTGCTGCATGAACCACTTCGCCCCACGTCGCCAGTCCACGTGGAGATCTTTGACCAAGAAACTCGCCACGATCATCCGTACTCGGTTATGCATCCAGCCTTCGGCGAGCAATTGACGCATGCCCGCATCGACAATCGGGTAACCGGTCTGGCCGTGACACCACCGGTCAAAACGGGCATCAGCTGTTGCACCGCTGTCGACCTCGAAGTCGCGCCATTGGTCACGAAAGGGTTCGTGCGCCGAGTCAGGACGATGGAACAACACGTCGGCGTAGAACTCGCGCCAGCACAACTCCGTGACGTATCGGTGATGTGCGCGGTTCGTGGGATCGAGGGAGTGCAGGACCTGTCGAGGATGTAGACACCCAAACTTCAGATAGGGCGAAAGCCGCGACGTGCCGTCGAGGTCGGGTCGGTCGCGCTGTTCGTCGTAGTTATCAACGAGATGGAGGAGGAACTGAACCAATCGCTGTTGGGCCGCGTCCTCGCCCGCGAGCGGGAGCACGGCCGCGACCTCGGGTGGCGTCACCAGTTTCTCGCTCGGCAGTTGGGCAATACGCAGGTCGCCGCGACGGGGACGATTAAGTGGTTGACTCCAGCCATGGGCGAGCCACGCCTTTGAAAACGGCGTAAACACTTGGTACGGCCGCTGCGACCCGCTAAGGAGCAATCCGGGAGCGACCGCGTAGGGCGATCCCACACGCACGAGTCGAGCACCTCGACCTTCGAGATCGCGGGCGACCGCGGCGTCGCGCTGTGCGCCGTAGGGGCCAAAATCTTCGGCGCACCACACCACCTCGGCACCGGCGTCGGCGGCTACCTGCGCCACGACCGTTGTCGGGTCGCCCGATCGAATCACGAGTTGACCGTCGAGCGATTCGTTGAGTGCGTCGAGGCAACCGATCAGAAAGTTCCGACGAACGGCGCCGGCGTTATCCGCGAGGCGAGGATCCCAGACGAAGAGTGGCACGATTGCTTCGTGCGCGCGCAGGGCTTCGCAGAGCGCCGGATTGTCCGCGAGGCGAAGGTCTCGGCGAAACCACACCACCCCGACACCCCGTCGAGGTGGTGACGAAGGTTGTCCGTTCACGTCGTTGGTGGGGACGGTACCTGCTCGTGGCACCAATCCCATAGCGCAACGCCTTCGGCGACCCGACGGCGAGGCGGGACCCACGTCCACGGCACGTAGTACTCGCGTCGGGGGCGGCGATCGAGCCAGAGGTGGCCGCCCTCGGGCGTACCCTCACTCGAACCGGCGAGCCATACGAGCGTGTCGGCGCCGTCGGCGGCCGAGCGCAGCAGCGGGTGCGCTACACGGGCGAACGCCGGCAATCCCGTCGTGAGCCCCGGCGTATCGGCCCAACCGGGATGAACGACGTGGAAGTCCACGCCCAACGGCCCGTACCGTCGTTGCCACTCGTGGGTGAGGACGACCTGGGCTCGCTTGGCGCGGGCGTAGGCGGTGGCGCCGTCGTAGTCCTTCTCGTTCATGACTAACCGATCGAGCGCGAACCGTTGACTGTACATTCCGCCCGACGTCATGGTGATCACTCGAGACGGAGCGGACGGTCCCAGCAGTGGCAGGAGTCGCTCGGTGAGCACGTACGGTGCCAGCAGGTGCAACGAGACGGTGGCCTCGATGCCCTGGGGCGAGGTGTGAAAGGTGCGATGAAGTGCACCCGCATTGTGCACCAGCACGTCAATGCGATCAAGCCGGTCGCGCAATCGGTCCGCGAGCGCACCGACGGCGTCGAGGTCCGCGAAGTCAGCGAGTTCCGTGGTCACCCCAACGCCGCCGGCTGCTTCAACGCGCGCCTTCGCGTCGTCGGTTCTCGTGCGGTCACGCCCGACGAGGCACACGTGGGCACCCAGTCGTGACAGTTCAGTCGCCGCGGCGAGTCCGAGCCCCGACGTCGCCCCGGTAACCACGACCGTCCGATCGCCGGCCGCTGGGGGTACCTTCCAATGAGCGGTGGGACGACGTACGGCCGGTCCGATTTTCGAGAAACTACCAACGACACTTGCTTCGAGGATGGCGTCGATCAGTCGAGCCGGAGCACTCACTACCGGGCCGGTCGGTGACGTCATCCATCCAACTCACGAATCAGGCCCGCTTCGGCTTGGCGAAAGATGCGGGCAAAGGTCACGGCGACCAAGGGTGCGGCGATCTTCCATTTTCCGAGGGGCTCGATGACTGCCTCGTAGGTCACCTTGGAATGCCCGTCGCCGGACGACTCGACCGTGATCGTGTCGAGCGAACGGAAAGTGGGATCGGTGCCGTCGAGTACGGCCCGACGGGGACGGTTGTAGCCGGTAACCCGATACGTCACGTGGCGCTCGCGCCGGGCCACCTTCAGGGTGACGTCAAACGCGGTGCCCTCGCTCACGGTGCGCGTGACGCCCGGCACGCTCACCGTCGCCGTTACCACGCCGGGATCCCATTTCGAGGCGTTGCGCATGTCACAGAGGAAGTCAAAGACTTCGTCCGCGGACCGGTTCGAGTCAATCGTGGTGATGTGTCGCGCCATGGCACCTCCGGGCGGATTGCGGCCGAACACGGGTGCGTGACAACGGCCAATTGGGATATTTCTCACTTTAGTGCTAAAAAGAACAAGTGCGAATTGCCGTAGTGGGGTCGGGTATCGCTGGGTTGGTCTGTGCACATCTCCTGGCTCGCCACCACGACGTCGTTATTTTTGAGTCCCAGGATCGACCAGGTGGCCACGCCCATACGGTGCGGGTGACCGTCGACGGCAACGTGTTGGCCGTTGACACCGGATTCCTCGTGTACAACGAGCGGACCTATCCGGGACTCGTCCGACTGTTTAACCAACTCGGGATCGCCACGCAAGCCAGTGACATGAGTTTCTCGGTGGCCGACGACGTCGCGGGCCTCGAATACTGCGGCACGTCACCCACGACGGTCTTCGCACAACGAAAGAATCTGTGGAATCCGACGTTCGTGCGCATGCTGGTTGACGTAGCGCGATTCAATCGGACCGGGAAGAAACTGCTGAAGGCTCCTCCTCGAGCCAATTTCACGGTGGCAGACATGTTGGCCCAAGGTCGCTGGTCGACGGCGTTTCGTGAGTGGTACCTGATTCCACTCGGATCGTCCATCTGGTCCGCCGATCCGACGACGTTCGCCCAGATGCCGCTCACGACCTTGCTGCAATTTTTCGATCGTCACGGCCTGCTCGCCATGGGTGACCGTCCAATGTGGCGAACGGTGAGCGGTGGCTCGGTGAAGTACGTTGACGCGCTGCTGGCGCCATTTCGAGCGGCCGGTCGACTCCATCTCTCCACTCCGGTAGAACAGATTCGACGTACCGACGAAGGGGTTGAACTGATTTTTCGCAGCCAACGCGTCGAACAGTACGACCACGTGGTCGTCGCCACTCACAGCGACGAGGCCCTCCGCATGCTCGCTAACGCCACCCCCGAGGAGAAGGAAGTGCTCGGCGATATTTCCTACCAATCGAATCGGGTCACGCTGCATACCGACACTCGCCTCATGCCCCAGAATCGTCGGGTGTGGGCGGCGTGGAACTACCACCGTTCGGCGAACGTCATCAATCACGTCACGATGACGTACTACCTCAATCAACTTCAGGCACTCGACACCGCGGTACCACTCCTCGTGACGTTGAACCGCGACAACGAGATTGACCCGGCCGCGGTGCTCGAGAATTTCGAGTTCTCCCATCCGGTACTCGACGCCACCGCTGTGAGGGCCCAAGTTCGACACGGCGAGATCAGTGGCCGCGACGGTATCTCGTTCTGCGGCGCGTACTGGGCCTCGGGATTTCACGAAGACGGACTACAGAGTGCGGTCGCGGTCTGTGCCACGCTCGGGGTGGAATGGTGAAACCGGTGCGCACACGACGAGAGCGGTTCACCGATTCCGATATGGGAGGTACCGGCGCCTACGACACGAGGATGCACGGACGAAATGCGATCTACGAAGGAACCATCACCCACCAACGCGCTGGTCACGACGGTCATCGTTTCGACCAACGGGTACGGATGGTTCTGTTTGACCTCGACCGGGTTGACGCACTCTGCCGGCTTCATCCGCTCTGGTCCGCCCGTCACCCGGCGCCGGTGTGGTTTCGCCGGCGCGACTTTCTCGGCGACCGCAGCGTTAGTCTCTCGACCGCGGTGTACGACGTAGTCGAACAGCGAAGCGGCGTGCGCCCGACGGGACCGGTGACGCTCCTGACGAACCCGCGCACGTGGGGCTGGCTGTTCAATCCGATCAGTTTCTACTTTTGCTACGACCTAACCGGTACTCGGGTCGAGCACATGGTGGTCGAAGTGACGAACACGCCGTGGCTCGAGCGGCACGCGTACGTCGTTGGTCCACCCGGCGTCTACAACCTCACTAAAAGCCTCCACGTCAGTCCCTTTCTCGACATGGGCCAGCAGTATCAACTGGAGTATTCGCAGCCGGGTAACGATTTCGACGTGCGATTTACCGTGAGCAACGCCGATGGTCCACAACTATTCGCCGGGGTGACGCTCGAGCGCCATGCGCCGACGCGACGCTCGTTGGGTCACGTTGTGTGGGCCGCGGATCGCGGCACAATCGGCGTTTCGCTGGGGATCTACCGCCAGGCGTTCACATTGTGGCGAAAGGGTACCACGTTCCACGACCACCCCCGGCGAGCGGGGACGCGGGCGAAGCGTCGACAGTCAAAGAGCCCCGATGCGTAGGCTGCGCTCTCTCGCCGTCCGTCGATTGTTGAGTCACGTTCGAGGGGGAACCGTCACTGTCGAAGGGTCGAGTGGCACGTGGACCGTCGGGAGCGGATCGCCCACCGTCGGCGTCAGAGTGCACGACCGAAGGGCCTATGCCGCAGTTCTGCGGCGAGGATCGATCGGGCTCGGCGAGAGCTACCTCGCGCGTTGGTGGGAGTGCGACGACCTCACCGGGCTCTTACGGGTGCTGACGAAGAGTCTCGCGCAGCCGCTGCGGCGGCTCGACCGGATTAGCCAGGTACTGCGAGGACCCGTCTCACTCTGGCACCGGCGCCAACGACCGAGCAAAGAGGACGATCGGACGAACGTGCGGGCCCACTACGACCTGCCCGTGGGGTTGTACACCGCGATGCTCGACGAGACCATGGCCTACTCGTGCGGTCTCTTCGACTCGCCAGCGACCTCGCTCGGCGACGCCCAACTTGCCAAATACGATCGCATCTGTAAGAAACTTGAACTCAGTTCCGATGACCACCTCGTCGAGATTGGGACCGGTTGGGGGGGCTTCGCGATTCACGCTGCGAAAAACTATGGGTGCCGCGTGACAACCACGACGATCTCGCAGTCGCAGTATGAAGTGGCGCGACAGCGCGTAACCCAAGCCGGCCTCGACGATCGAGTAACGGTGCTCGAGGCCGACTATCGCGATCTCACTGGCCACTACGACAAGTTGGTCTCCATCGAGATGATCGAGGCGGTCGGGTGGCGCCAATTCGATACCTTCTTCGCCACCTGTGCCCGGCTGTTGCGACCAGGTGGGATCATGGCGCTCCAAGCCATTGTCATCAATGATCAAAGTTACGAGCGGGCCAAGCATCACGATGACTTCATTCGCCGGTTTATTTTTCCCGGGGGATGCCTCCCGTCGATCAACGCCGTCAGCTCGTTGCTCACTCGAGTCACCGAACTTGGGATATTCGATGTTGAGGACATTGGACAGCACTACGCCGCCACCCTGGTTCGTTGGCACGAAAATTTGGAGCGCAACTGGGAGGAAATCGCCGCCGCGGGTCTCGATGAGGAGTTTCACCGAATGTGGCGCCTCTACCTTTGCTACTGCGAAGGGGCCTTCCTCGAGCGTCACATCAGCGCCGTGCAGATGGTGATCGCCGGTCCGCAGTACCGACCCGCGCTCGGCCTGAGGCACTAGTAAGTAACGAGTAATCACTTCCACGAATCCCACCAAATTTCCATCACGCCGCTGTCGCTGATCACGGCGGACTGCGACACCGAACTCATCGCGCTGCCCGAGGCGGCAGACCTGCTCGGAGTCCACTACATGACGGCGTACCGCTACGTGCGAACGGGGCGACTACAGGCCACCATCATGAATGGTCTGTGGCACGTCGATCCATCCGACATTCGCGCGTTCACTGAACGGGGCAGCGGATTGAGTCGAGTGCGTGGTGACGCTCGACTGCGCGCCGCCGCCCGCAGGGTGGGGGCTGATCTGTGGTCGGGACGTAGCTGGGAATCGGTCGTGCGAGCGGCGACTGATCTCGAAGCGCGAATCGGACTCACCAGGTCAACCACGTTCTCTCCGGTGTAGCAACTCACTCGACGAACTCATCGTGGCGAGGTCATTCGAGAGTTGCGTGGACGTCAGATTGAAAATCGAGTGATGGTCAATGGCACTTTCGCGAATCGCGGAGACCGTGTTGGCGGCACTGGTCACGTCGGCTCCATCGCGAAAACCGATCAGATGACCTGTCGAAGCGCGGTGCTTGCTACAACCCAGTAGCAGAGCGACGCGCGAGCGGACAATGAGGCAGAGGAGGTTCGGCCGTAGACTGTACATCGTGTCGAATTACACTTATTTTTCTGGCGCCGTCGCACGACAATGAGTCGAAAAGTCTCGTCCCCATCAGTGAGTAACGCACGAGAAGGCGCGCGCGTGGCCCACAAGCTGGAGAACGAACTCGCCGCCATTCGCATTCGCGTGGAACTGGTGTTGACGTTGATGAGTAGCGAGCACAATAACGACGAGGAACTCGTTCGCAGCGATCTTGAGCAGATCCTTCTCGCGACCGAAGAGTCAATCAATGAAGCGCGAAAACTCGCACGATGGATTCACGAGGCCGACCATGGTGCAATAGTGCGGACAACGCTGTAGTGAAGGCGACTGCGCCTGTCACGTCGCGCCTGCTGTACGTCGAGGACAACGCCACGAATGTAAAACTCATGGCACGGTTGATGAAGCACCGTCCCGCCATCGAGCTCGTCATTGCGAACACCGGCGCCCAGGGATTGGCCATCGTCCTCGCGACGCCGCCGCGGCTCATCCTGCTCGACGCGACGCTGCCCGACATGTCGGGCGAAGAGTTTGTGTGTCAACTCCGTAAAGGAATGCTCGACGCGCCGCCGCCGATCGTCGTGTTGAGCGCAGACGCGCTGCCTCATAGGCTGGCGGCGTTTACCCTGCTCAATATTGAGGAGTTCGTCACTAAACCGTACGACGTGCAGCACTTGTATGAAGTTGTCGATTCGTATTGCTAGTTTTTTGAGGGGTGAACCAATGGGGGCGGTGATCGAACCAAATCTGCGTAACGATCATGGAAGGAGCGAACAGCATGGCTGAGGGCTCGTCGCCGACGAAGATCGTCATTGTGGATGATCATCTCATGGTCGCCGAAGGCGTCGGTCGGCTTATTAGCGCCGAACCCGACCTCCTCACGGTGGGCATTGCCTCGAACGCCACCGAAGGTATTGACCTCGCCGTGCAATCCGAGGCTGACGTCGTTCTCATGGATTTTCACTTGCCCGACGGGGATGGAATTGCGGCGACCGCCGAGATTTTACGAAAACGGCCGGGAACGTTAGTCATCATGTTTTCCTCCGACGAGGATGATGAACTACTCGCTCGCGCGGTCGAGGCCGGCTGCGCGGGCTTCATCCAAAAGACTCGCTCGTCAGCCGAGATTCTCTCAATGATTCGAGCGGCCATTAAAGGAGAGTCAATCGTCTCGACGGCGATGCTCACATCATTATTGACTCATCTCACGAGCACTCGCGTATCGCCGGCGCACGGTATCACGACTCGAGAACTTGAAGTGCTCAATTTGCTCGCGCGCGGCGTCGCGACCGAAGCCATTTCGACCTCGCTGTTTCTTTCAACCCACACCGTCAGAAATCACATTCGTAATATCTTGGCCAAGCTGGGTGCCCATTCGAAACTCGAGGCGGTCGCCATCGCGACGCGAGAGGGCATCGTCACCATGGGCGACCGTACGACGTAGCAGGAGCGGCGACCGGCACGATCCTTGCGTTCGTCACCAATCCATTTCTTCGTCGGGTAGGGACGTTGCGGACTTCCAGAGTTCACGGTAACTACTAAAAGTGATGTGGTCGGTGACGTACCCCGCACGCTGCAGCTCTCGGTGGTATGCGGGCAGGTTGCGCCACGGCACGCCCATATCGACGTGGTGGGCGAGATGCCAACCGGTGTTATAGGGCACAAACCAGAATCTGGCGAGCAAATTTTGGCGCACGTTGTGGGTCGTGAGTCGGCGATCATCGCTCTGGGACATGCCCCCGTGTTCGCTGATTGCACGCAGTCGATTGAGAACGCGCCACTGCGTCATCCAGGGGAGCCACCAGAAGAGCACGTACGACCACCACGCGCCGGTGTCTAACCAGAACAGACCGAATAGAACGGCCTGGACCGCGAAGATGGAGAGTGCAATGCGCCGACTGGATGATTTTGTCGTGGCGACTACGAGAGCCCTGAAGTTCTTGTAGCCCGAAATTCCCACGGCGTCGCGTACGAGGCGTCGCAGCAGATCTCGGGGTTGACAGGGGTAGCCACTGTAGAAAGCGATGTCCGGTTCATTCGGTCCGAACTCTTCGCGGTGGTGCGCAAAATGGCTGCGACGATAGATGGCGATCGGCACCAGCGCCGGATACGCCAAGAACCACTGTGCAATGGAATCGTTCCCGCGCTTCTTCGAAAAGAGAAGTCGGTGCGCGCCCTCGTGCATCAAGATCGCGAATCGCGCGTGAACGGGACCCATCAATACGAACGCGACCACGGCGGCCAACGCTCCCCAGTGGACGCCTCCGTACGCGAGCAGTGCGGTCCACACCCACACCATGGCGACGGCCCGCACGTTGCGCCAGTTGCTGATGTGGCGAAAGCTTGTGCGAAGTTCGGGTATGGCGACACCGTTTGCGAGCAATCGCTCCGACGGAAGGACGTTATCGAGGACCTCGGTGGTGGGTACCAAGTCGACGCTCATGGGCTAATCATAAGTACATCGCGATCAGCTCTGCAGCCCACTTTCACAAGCCAGTGAATCCATTCCCCCGTGGGGCACTACTAATAACGATCGCCCTACGGCGATCGCCCCGTACTCATCGCTGGCAACGAGCACAGGAATGAGTACGGGGCGAAGCGCGATGATGCTGGAGCGTCAATGGGCAGCGCTACTCGCTCAAAACCAGCGGGAT
Organism: Acidimicrobiales bacterium; assembly: GCA_038323435.1. Classification (GTDB taxonomy): domain Bacteria; phylum Actinomycetota; class Acidimicrobiia; order Acidimicrobiales; family RAAP-2; genus RAAP-2. Next base: position 5,746 of record JBBQGY010000012.1, on the reverse strand, counting down.
AATCTCCTCGGCGGCCTCTCGCGCCGTCGACGTCGCGCCGAAGCGCACCCGTCGAATGGACACGAACGCAATGATGAGGGCGACCACCGTGAATCCGGCGCCCGTCAACAGTGCGTTCGACTGACCGTGTGACGCCGCAACGCTGCTCAGTGCGGCGACACCCAGCGCACCACCGGTTTGCTGCATTGTTTGCAGCATCCCTGACGCGGCCCCCGCGTCATTGCGCGGCACGCCGGCGAGGACGGTCACACTGAGGGGCATGAAGGTTGAACCGGCGCCAATGCCGAACAGCAAGAGCGGCCCGAAGATGCCGACGAAGTAGCCCTCGCTCGGCGTCGCTTGGGACATCCATATCGCCGCACCACTCAGTGCGCTGAGTCCGAAGATCAGTAGAGGCCGGGCCCCAAGGCGCGTCACCAACCGCGGTGTGATTCTCGAACTGGCGAAAATGAGCGCGGTGAGGGGCATAAACGCAAAGCCCGTTTGAATCGCACTGAAGTGAAGGCTTCCCTCGAGGTACTGACTAATGAAGAAGAACACGCCGTACATCAGCGCCGGTACGAGCAACATGATCAGGTAAGCCGGACCCCGCAGGCGATCGGTCACGATTCGCATGGGGAGTAGCGGCTGCGTTTGGCGCTGTTCGACAAATACGAACGACGTCAAGAGCACCACGCTCAACACGAACAGTCCAATGGTAATGTTCGTACTGCCTCGCTCGGCGAGACGAATGAACGCGTAAATCAAACTCGCGAGTCCGCCGGTCACGAGCGCGGCCCCGCCCACGTCGAGCCGTCCACCATTCTTGGGCGGTTCTGGCACGAAGATGGGCGCCAGCGCGATAATGGCGATGCCGATCGGCACGTTGATGAAGAGCACCCAACGCCACGAGACCCATGACGTCAGCGCGCCACCAAGAATTAGACCTAGTGAACCACCACCGGCCGACACGGCGGTGAATATGCCGAGTGCCTTGTTGCGCGCGGGACCCTCTTCGAAGGTCGCGCTAATGAGGCTCAACGTACTTGGAGCGGCCAACGCGGCACCGACGCCCTGGAGGGCACGGGTCAGCAGTAGCCACGTGGCGGACGTGGCGACGCCGCCAAGTAATGAAGCGACGGTGAATATAGAGAGACCGATAATGAGCATTCGTCGTCGGCCAAAGACGTCACCGGCCCGTCCACCCAGCAGCAGTAGCCCTCCAAAGGCGAGGCTGTAGGCGTCAATGACCCACGGCAGCCCGGCCCGGGAGAAGTGCAGGGAGTGCTGAATGGGTACGAGGGCGATGTTGACAACCGTCGCGTCCAGCACGAACATCAACTGACAGGTGACGATGACGGCCAGCGCAATTGTGGTTGCTCGCGAAGTATGGTGCGCAGTTTGATACATGGGAACTCCTTAAATAAAGGCAAAATGAACGATCCGGGGAGATAATTCGGGCATCCGTTGAAAAGAGGTTGTCGTCGACTTCCGGAATGCCTAAGGTGAGGGTGCCTCCACATACTATACGGAGGAAGCCTCCGTTTGCAACTTTTTCTTGCCGGAAGTGGAAAAGTATTTTGGGAGTTGACAATGAGTGAGACACAGGTCACGAAGAGTCCGCGACGGGCTGACGCTCAGCGCAATCACGACATCATTCTCGGCGTAGCCCGAGCCGCGATCGCACAGCGCGGTGCCAACATTGTGCTCGAGGAGATTGCCCGCGACGCGCGCGTCGGCATTGGCACTCTGTATCGACACTTCCCGACGCGCCACGACCTGCTCGAGGCGGCGTTCCTTGACGAGGCGCTCGAACTTCGAGACCGGGCAAAGAATCTTGCGACCAGTGAATCGGCGATCGCCGCGCTCGTGAGTTGGCTGCGTTGTCAAATGGACTTTGGTGCCCACGGACGTTCAATGGGGGCAGCGGTAATGAACGCCAAACACACCGAAGGATCGGATATTCAATTGGCGTGTGTCTCGATGCGTGAGGCCGGTGAAGTGTTGCTTCGCCGCGCGCAGGAGTCGGGTGAAGTAAAGCCCGACATTGACCTCATCGACGTGCTTCGTTTAATGGGGGGCATCGTAATGGCGAACGAAAATGCTCCCGATCCCCAGCGAGTTGATCGAATGTTTGAGGTCGTAATCTCTGGCATCACGAGCTGATATCCAATAATTATTGACTTAATTTGGTCAATCTCGTTCGGACCTGATGGCGACGGAGAATCAACCAGATTCAAGATCTAATTGCACTAGGCGCTGCGCGAGGAATTCGAGTTCGACGTCATTGGTCGTGAGACTGCGTGCCGCATCGAAGGCAACGCGCGCCTCTTCAATTCGACCGAGTCGCATCAGAAAATCGGCGCGGGCCGCTTCGAGGTAACTGTACGAGGAGAGTTGCGGTTCGCTCGCCAATCGGTCGAGCGCGATGAGTCCGGACTGTGGGCTTTCGGCGAATCCAATCGACACCGCCCGATTCAGGGCGACGACTGGCGACGGCCAGATCGTGACAAGGATGTCGTAGAGTCCGACGAGTTCGCGCCAGTCGGTCGCCGACCACGCGTAGGTGCTTCTGCGTGCACCGCCGCGATCGCCGCCATCAGCGCGAATCTTCCCGGCGGTCGACGTTCGAGCGCTACTCGAACGAGAGCGATCCCTTCACGAATCACCGATGCGTCCCGTTGGCTGCGATCCTGCACTGACAACAACGCCAGCGCGCCGTCCGAGGTAATCCGCGTAGCGCTTCGGACATCGGTGAGGAGAATGAGGGCGAGGAGTCCGGCGACGTCGGGCTCGTCGGGCAGCAGCGTGCGCAGCATGCGAGCGAGATTGAGGGATCGCTCAACGAGGTTGCGACGAACGAGCTCGCTCCCGATTGGCGCGGTGTGACCAGTAGTGAACAGTAAGTGGACCACGTCCAGTGCCGCATTGATTCGTCCGGGCAGATCGTCTTTCGCCGAAACGCGGTAGGGAACGTGTGCCGCAGAGATCTTCTTCTTGGCTCGAGTAATACGAGCTGCCATTGTTGCTTGGGGAACGAGAAACATACGAGCCACCTCACTCGTCGTCAGGCCACAGATCAAACGCAGCGTGAGTGCGACCTGCGTCTCGGGACCGAGTGCGGGGTGACAACACGTGAAGATAAGTCGGAGGCGATCATCGACAAATTCGGTTGCGAGTTCCGGTCCCTCGCCAACGGTGTCACTGACGTACATCTTTGGTAGCACCCGATTTTGGGTCGAACGCCGTCGAAGTTGATCGACGGCGAGACGTCGCGCGACCGTCCTAAGTCACGCGCCAGGTGTAACGGGAATCCCACTGTCGGGCCACGTCGTGAGCGCTTTGGCGTACGCCTCTTGCACACACTCTTCGGCGAGTTCGATGTCACCGGCCACGCGCACCGTCGCGGCGAGCACGTAGGCCCACTCGTGACGGGGCGCGTCGGCAACTGCAGTTTCAACCGGAACGTCGAACGTCCGACGCGATATTAGTTCACGTCTCGAATCGGTCGAACTTCCAAACCGCCCGCGGGCGCGGGGATGTCCTTCGCGATCGCGATTGCTTGGTCCAGGTCGGAAGCCTCGATGACGTAGTAGCCGCCAGGACTTCCTTAGTCTCGGCGAATGCACCGTCAGTAATGGCGAATTTGCCAGACTCGTCGCCGCGAATTGAGGTCGCGGTACTGGACGGCTGCAATGCATTGCCGCCTCGAAGCGAACCGTGGTGTTTCTCACCAAATTTTGCGTGTCCCTCCATCATTTGATTGAAGTACTCCGAGGTGGGATTTTCGAACGCCGCCTCGCCACCGTAAATTGAAACCAGATATTCAGCGATAGTCACTCCTCTGCGGGGGCTCGACGATCGAGCGACCCTGCATAATCGACGAATATACAAGACACGAATCGACAGCGACAAGTGGGAAATTGTCGAAGAAGCGGTCAATCGGAGGCCCAGTGAAGGTCCGACGTGGGTGAGGACGCCCGTCGGGGCGACGCTGCATCAAGAGCGAGACGAGATGGTGGCACCGCGCCGCAGGGACGCCGACGAGCATCGCCGAGCTTGCGGCCGTTTCGTACGTCGTCTCGTCGACAACAAAGTGAGCCACGCCGTCCTTTCACATTGCGCCCCGAAGGAACTCTGTCAAACAAGGGAGTAACTAACTTGTCGCAATTCAATCAAAACACGAAACGTCGTACAATTCGAAATCTTCATGAAATGATGAACTCTCAGTAAACGGAGCGGTTCTAGGCCGTTCATTGTTTGCCAAGAGTTGAGGTGAGGTCAGGATTCGAACGGAGCCACAAAAATGTTGACTGTTACTATCTTTTTATTGCAGTACTGAGGACGCCGTCTCGCATTCGAGCGATGATTGGTTTCGGGAAGTGACGCACAATGGCACAAGAAACGACCAGTCGGGGCCTCGCCTTTGGACGTCGCGAAGTGCAAGCTGACTTACGTGCGGCGCTCGACGCCAATGAGTTCTTCCTCGTGTACCAACCAACGATTGACCTTCAGACCGGTGGGTTCTCCGGTGTCGAGGCGCTGATTCGTTGGCGCCATCCGCTACGCGGCGTCGTAAATCCCGACGTGTTCGTTCCGGAACTCGAAGATAGTGGCCGCATCATGTCCGTAGGTCGTTGGGCCCTGTTTACTGCCTGTGCTCAGGGCGCGATGTGGCACGACAAGGGATACCGATTCAACGTGTCGGTTAACACCTCTATTCAACAGTTGCAGAGTCCCGCGTTCGCGCACGATATTGATGACGCGTTAGCCTCAAGTGGCTTTGATTCCAGCCGACTGGTGTTGGAGTTCTCACTCGCCGCCGTGGATGGTGACGTCGACGCCCTGTTGAGCCGGCTCGCTCGATTGAAGGATCTGCAAGTTCGTGTCGCCATTGACGACATTGTGCCCAGTGACGTCACCCTGTCGATACTGGAGAGATATCCCATCGACATCGTAAAACTTGATCGCAAATTCATCAGTGAAATGAGTACGTCGTCGTCGGCCGATTCCCTCGTCCGCCAACTCGTGACGCTCGCGAAAACTCGCGGCGTGCAAATCATTGCGTCGGGGGTTGAGGACTCCGACCAACGCCGACGCCTCGAGATCGATGAGATCGACGGAGGACAGGGTTTTTTGTTTTCCAAGCCTCACGAGCCGGACGAAATTGACCGATTCTTGGAGGATTTCGCGATATTTTCTGGCGACCCACTTTGAAATTCACGAAGTTCGCGGTGCTTTCACTGCGAAATGGTGAAGAGAACGGAACCGGAGCTTTCGTTCACGATGCGAGCGCACGACGTTGCGTACGATCGTCGAAGACTCACTACTTCGACATTGGACGACTATGACGTTCTCAGATTCGACCGCGAATGTGACCACCCCGACGACTTTGCGTACCAGAGAGGGAGACTCCGATCGCTCCCTTGAATTAATTCGACGCGCCAGTACATTACGAAATGGCAGCAGGGATGGACTCGGCGCGCAAGACGATTACGAGGGAGCCATTCGAGAACTCCTCGATGTGGTCGTACCGCTTTTTAGCGATATCTGTGCCGTGTACTTGCCCGACGGATTGGGAGAACCCAGCCAATTTCTCATTCGCCATCACGCGTACGACTCGTCGCCCAATGACGACCAGTCGCACCAGGGCGGGCGCTCGGAATTACTTAATCTCGTGCCCAATCTCGCGGAACTTTCCGAGCGAGTCGTGTCGAGTGGCCGAACAGAAACGTGGTCGACGTGGAGTGACCACGACAATCCACAG